>NZ_JBIVZG010000020.1:135723-160391 GCF_044759445.1 Streptomyces sp. NPDC101118
TTAGTACGTTCATTTCACCAGCGGCAAGCGGGCGTACAACTGGACGTAAAACTGGTTCACCTTGGGGCACTTACGACGTACGGCGCCCGGGAGTCCCGGGGGGGGGGGGGCCCCCCCGGCCGGCCCCCCGCCCCACCCCCACCGCATGCGTCCGCCCCGCCGCCCCCGCCCGGCAGCCGCGCCAGCCGGTCCTCCGCCAGGATCCGCCGGGTGGTCACCCGCTCCGGGTAGCAGCGCATGAACATCCGCGTGAAGTGCGTCCCGTAGTGGATGGCCTCGTCACCCGGCCCCGCGCCCAGCGGACGCACCACGGCGTCGAACTCCGGCTCGTGGAAGTACGCCAGCGTGAACCGCTCCCGGTCCGCCAGCCGCACCCGGTGCGGCGTCGACAGCAGCGCCCCGCGCGTCAGGAACTGCAGCATGTCGCCCGGGAACACGGTGAGGACGCCGGGCGCCGGGGCGACGTACCGCCAGCCGGGCTCGTCCTCCCACAGACCCGCTGAGCTCTCGTCCTCCCGCCAGTTCCGCGGCCGCGCCTCACCGGGCACGGGCGGCCGCACGAACAGGCCGCCCACCTCGTCCTGGGCGGCGATCACCAGCAGCCCGTAGTCCGTGTGCGAGCCGATCCCGCGCCGCCCCGCCCCCGCCGAACCCGGCGGGAAGCGCAGCACTCGCATGTGGTGCCAGCCGTCCCGGGTCAGCCGCCCGAACCCGGCCGCGCCGCCCGGCCCGAGGCCCAGGCCGAGCGCCACCAGCCGCAGCAGCCGGTCGCCCAGCCGGCCCACGCCCCCCAGGTACGCCTCCATGGCGCGCCGGAAGCCGGTGCCGGGCCACGGCACGGGCCCGTGCGCCGGCCACCCCCGCCGCACGCGGGGGTGGCCGGGCGGCAGGTCCGGCGTGATCGTGAAGATCTCCGACGCGTCCGCCTCGCCCGCGGTGAGCTCCTCGCCCGAGGCGATGTACCCGGCGTACGAAGCGTCGCTGACCAGCGCGGACTTCTCTTCGCGGGGCAGCTCGAAGAACCGGCGGGCCGCCGCCAGCGCGGCCCGCGTGCGGGCCGTCTGCGCCGGGTCCGCGGCCACCTGGAAGACGCCGTCCCGCCGCCAGGCCCGGACCAGCTCCCGCCCCAGCGCCTCGTCGGCCGCCGTGCCGGCCACCACGGCCGGCACCCGGAACGTCCGGAAACCATCCATCCCGACCACTCCTCTTCGCCGTACCCCCGCCCCCCGGGGCGGGGGTACGGGCTCCTGCCCGGGTGCACGCGCGGAGGGCCGGCGGGTTCGGCGGGCGGCCGGAATCCGACGCGACTTCGGGGAGTCGCCCGGCCCGGCCCGGACCGGCCCGGACCGGACCGGGCCGGCCCGGGCCAGGCCGGGCCGGGCATTGGGGGGCGGGTGCGGGGGCTACTCGTACTCGACCGTGAGCGTGGCGCGGGTGCCGAGGTTGAGGAACAGGTACGCCGTGCTCGTCTGGGGGGCCTCGAAGCGCAGGCGGACCTGGGTGGTCCCGGTGCGGTGCAGGGCCTGGAGGCCGGCGGACGACAGGCCGGAGGACGCCGCGGAGCCCGAGGAGAACGGCGTGACGACCGCGGCGCCCGCCACCGTCGGGGCGGCGGTCCAGTCCGCCGACTCGACCGCGCACCCGCCGAAGCAGCCCGTACGGACGTCCGCCACCAGCCGGTTGCCTGCCGGGCTCGCCCACGGGTCGCCGGAGCCGCTGCTGCGGGTGACCGACACGTAGGCGCGGGTCACCCGCGCGCCCGCCGGGATCCCGGAGGTGTCGAAGGAGAGCAGGGTCCGGTTGTACCGGCCGTCGGAGCCCCGGCCCACGGCCTGGCCGTAGGTGCCCTCCAGCGTGCCGACGGACGCGCCGGAGCCGTCGGCCGCCGCCTTCATGTACCCGTCCTCGGCGTCCACGCTGGGCAGGACGAGCCGGTTCCCGGCCGGCGGGGGAGTCGTGGCACCGCCGCCGAGGGCGCGGACCATGCCCATCACGGCCTCGATCTGCCGGCCGCCGTGCCGCGCGTGCGCCGCGTCGCCGAGGTAACCCCACCAGTTCCAGCAGCCGTTGGGGTTGTCGAGCGTCGCGGTCGGCACGGCCTGGGGGTACAGGACGACGATCCGGTTGGTGTCCGCGTACTCGTTGAGGTGGGCGCCGTCGATGAACTGGCGGCCGAAGCCCTGGTACGCGTACCCCTGCTTGCAGCCGTGCAGGGCGACCAGCAGGGTGCAGGCGGCGCCGTCGGCGCAGGCGGTGGGCACGTACGCGTAGCCGGTCTCGTCCAGCGAGTGGGCCGCGGCCCGGCCGCCGGGAGCGTACCGGTTCTGGTCGAAGGCGATCAGGCTCCCGCCGGGGGTCGCGGCCGGGGCGGTGACCGTGCCGAGCAGGTGCCCGAGGAGGTCGCGCTCGGCGTCGAACCCGCAGTCGTTGAGCCAGGGCTTCTGCGTGACGGCACAGGAGTTGGGGCCGCGCGGGCTGATCCACGCGTGCCCGGCGGGGACCTGGTCCTCGTACCTGACGCGGGCGCCGAAGCGGCCGTACCAGGTGGCGAGCGCGTCCGAGACCGGCTGCCGGACGGTGGCGTCGCCGGTGCCGCTGAAGAGGTACACGGGGTCGCCGGAGAGGTTGGCGACCGGGTCGACCAGGCCTTGGGCGGACCAGTCGCGGGCGGTCCGCTCCAGCTGGTCGAGGCCGAGGTCCTGGAGGGTGTCCATGCAGGCGTTGAGGGCGGTGTTCAGGTTGCCGCGGGCACAGCCGTACGGGCCGGAGGCGAAGGCCGCCGAGCCGCCGAACGTGCCCGAGTACGCGACGTGCAGCTGGGTGGCCAGGTAACCGCCGGACGACACGCCCGCGCTGTAGACGCCGGTGATGTCGTACGGGCGGAGCTCGCCCGGCACGGCGGGGGGCACGTCGGCGGCCGCGCTGCCGGCAGCCGCGCCGGCCGGGGGTGCCAGGGCCGCTCCCAGGAGCAGGAGCAGGACCGCCAGCGGGCGGAAGCGGGCAGCGCGCGACCATCTCATGTGGACCCTCCCGGGTGTCCCGGCGTGTGCCGAACTCGGTTTCCGGGAGGTTAGGCGCGGGGTGGGCGCCCTCCTATGGTGGCCGCAGCCACAAAGCCCGGCCCGGCCATGGGGCGGCCGGACCGGGCGGTGCGCAGGAGGCGGGGGCCGCTGTTGCGCAGGGGGGCGAGGGTGGTCGGCGCGGCGCCGGGCCGGGCGGCGCCGGTCAGCCGGAGGCGACCGGCGAGGCGACCTCGAAGTCGCCCGGGTCCACGCCGCCCTCCTTGGTGTCGTCGTTGGCGAACACGGAGGACTCGACGGGCACCCCGCGCTCTTCGCTCAGCTGGGCCACCAGCTCCTGGAGCACCACCGCCTCCAGCACCACGCGGGCCGCCTCGGCGCAGGCGGGCAGCCGGAGCACGGAGAGGTCGGGGACGCTGACCTCCGCGTCGACGCCCACGGTGGTCACCAGGAGGGTGGTGTGGCCGGCCCCGGCGAGGGAGCGGGCCAGGGCCAGCTCGCGGCCCGAACCGAACACCACGTGCAGGGTGTTGCCCGCGGACTCCATCTCGCCGTGCAGGTAGTTGCGGGTGGCCGAGGCCGCCGCCGGCATCCGGACGACCTCCCGCAGCAGCAGGGCGCCCTCCTCGGCGGAGGCGCGGGAGGCGCCCGCGGCGACCACGTCCGCCGCGACGCAGCCCGCCGCGCGGGAGCGGAGCTCGCCGGTCACCTCGGCGGCGCGGGCGCGGACTTCGCCCGTAAGGGATGCGATGTCCCGCCACGGGTCCACCCGTTCGGGGCGGCCGGTGAGCGCGCCGGCGATGAGGTCGAGGGCGACGAGGGTGCCGGTGTAGCCGACGGTGGACGCGTACGAGTCGGGCTCGTTGCCCAGGCCCACGCTGACGTCGGCGAGTTGGGAGAGCGGCGCGGGGACGACGTTCGACAGGGCCGCCCTGGCCGTGCCCGCCGGGGCGTTGCGGAACGCGGCGAGCGTCTCGGAGCTGCGGCCGCCCTGCGAGACGCCGACCAGCACGTCCGCCTCGAAGCCGCCGAGGCCGTCCTCGATCTCGCTGGCCAGCACGCGCTGGGTGACGACGCCCTGCTCGCGCAGCTGCTGGACGGGGAGGGCGAGGGCGGCGTAGGAGGCGCCGATGCCGGTGAACAGGGGGCGGCGGGCGGTGAGGAGGCGTTCGGCGGCGGGCTCGGCGAGTGCGGCGCGGACGCGGGACGCCACCCGGGCGAGCGCGGCGCCCTGGTCGTTCTGGCCCTGGTGGAAGGGGATGCGGGACGCGGACATGGGGGTGGGTTCCTTTCGGGCGTACGGGCAGGTGGCCGGGGTCAGGGCCGCGGGGCGCCGGCACCGGTGTCCGCGGCGCCGTCCCCGTCGCGTGCCCGGCCGGGGGTGGGAGGTCGAACCGGACGATGGCGAACCGGAAGACGACGTCTTACAGGGCGGCGAGGGCCGGACCGACCGGGATCGGCAGCAGGGGGCTTGGTGGCGATGCCGAAGTTGACGACGCAGTCGAGGGCGCCGGACGAGAATCCGAAGCCGTCGCGGATGCCGAGGGCGCAGCAGAGGGCCGATCGGCTCGGTGACGCCGGTGACGAAGGAGGTCAGCGCGACCGAGATCATCTTGCCGTGGACCAAGACGAGGGCTTCAGACGGGGGCTTCAGTCGATGGGCAGCCCGCGGGGCTCCTTGACCCGCTTCATGATGATCTGGGAGTTGACCTCGGTGACCCCGTCCAGCGCCGTGAGCCGCTCGATCCACAGCTGCTCGTACGCGGCCAGGTCGGCGACCGCGATGCGCAGCAGGCAGCCCGGGCTGCCGAACAGCCGGTAGGCCTCGATCACGTCGGGGATGTCCCGCAGGGCCTCCTCGAAGGCCTCGACCGTCCGCCGGTCGCGGCGCACCTCGATCGAGACCAGCACCTCGAACCCGCGCCCCACCGCGTCCGGGTCGATCACCGCCCGGTAGCCCTGGATCACCCCGTCCTGTTCCAGCTGCCGCACCCGGCGCATGCAGGCGGAGGCGCTCAGGCCGATGCGCTGGGCCAGCTCCTGGTTCGTCAGGCGGCCGTCGTGCTGGAGCTCGCGCAGGATGCTTCGGTCGATCCGGTCCATGACGCAATTATCAACCACGATGATTGATCAAATGCGGTCATTTTCGCAATCGCATTGCGCGGGAACTGTCCTATCCTTGCGGCCGGCCACCCGGACCACCCCACCACCCCACTACGGCACCACCGAGGCAGACACCCATGACGACGCGCGCACGCGACGACCGCCGGATCGTTCTCATCAGCACGGGCGGCACGATCGCCAGCCGCTGGCAGGGATCGGGCTACGCCGCCGACGCGGCCGGCGGCGACGTCCTGGCCAGCGCCGCCCTGCCCGACGGCCTCTCGGTCGAGGTCGTGGACCTGTTCAACGTGAACAGCTCCAACATGACCACCCGCCACCAGCTCGCCCTGCTGCGCACGGTCCACGAGACCCTGGCCGACCCCGGCGTCGACGGCATCGTCATCACCCACGGCACGGACACCCTGGAGGAGACCGCCTTCCTCCTCGACCTGCACCACGCCGACCCCCGCCCGGTGGTCCTCACCGGCGCCCAGCTCCCCTTCGGCACCGGTGACGGCGACGGGCCCTCGAACCTCAGCGACGCCCTCCAGGTCGCCGCGACCGTCCGCGACCTCGGCGTCCTGGTGGTCTTCGACGGCATGGTCCACGGCGCCCGCGGCACCCTCAAGACCCAGACCCTGGCCGTCGACGCGTTCTCCGACCCCTCCGCCCCGCCGCTGGGCAAGGTCGGCTTCAGCCGCGTCGACATCCGGCGCACCCCCGCCCGCCCGGCGGCCCTGCCGCTGCCGGCCGCCGCGTACGCCGCCGACTACGCGGCGGGCGACCTGCCCCGGGTCGACGTCATCACCCACCACAGCGACGCGGACCCGGTCCTCTTCGAGGCTGCCCTCGCCGCCGGGGCGCAGGGCATCGTGCTGGTCGCCACCGGGGCCGGCAACGCCACCCCCGACTTCGTCGCGGCCGTCACCAGGGCGGTGGCCTCCGGTGTGCTGGTGGCCGTCACCACCCGGGTGCCCGCGGGACCGCTCGCCGCGCTGTACACCGGCGGCGGCGCCGTCGACCTGGCCGCGGCGGGCGGGCGGCTCACGGGCACGCTGCGCGCCGCCCAGGCCCGCATCGCCCTCCTCTCCGCCGCCCTCGCCACGCCGGACCGGGCCGAGCGGGCCGAGCTCGTCGGCCCGCTGCTGAACGGCCCGGAGTCCGTCGGCGAAGCGTCCGTGGCCGCACCCGAGGCCGACGTGGTCCTCGAAGCCGACACCCGCCCCCGGGCCGACGCGGCCTGACCGGGCCGGACGTCACCGCCCGGCGGACGCTCACGCCGCGCGGGCTCCGGTGACCACCGGCCGGACGTGGGTGAGCAGCAGCTCCAGGAAGCGGTCCGGGTGCCGGAAGGACGCGAAGTGGCTCGCGTCCTCGATCAGGGCGAAGGCCTTGACCGGCGCCTCCACCGCGTCGAAGAACGCCCGGGCGCGGGCGGTCGGGGTGATCACGTCCCGGTCCCCCTGGAAGACGAAGAACGGCACCTCGAAGCGGGTCCCGTCGGCCCAGTCGTCAAACCCGGCGGTCCCCTCCGTGACGGTCGCCGAGAAGCCCTGCCCCTGGAAGTACGCCTTCATGAGGCGCGGGGAGTAGAGCGGCGACAGCCACATCGAGCCCAGCACCACCTTCTTCATGGTGTCCAGGGTGAGCGGGTCGCTGGCGGTGCAGTGCTTGTCGTACGTACTGCGCTGCGCCGTGGTCCAGCTCAGCTGGTCGGGCCCCATCGCCTCGACCGCCGCCACCGCCCGGCGCCGGCCCGTGGCCCGCAGCCGCGCCAGCGTGGCCTCGTACGCGGAGGTGTCGCGCCCGGCGTCCAGGACGTTCTGGTCCGTGCCGACGTACGCGGAGAACAGCTCGGGGTGGCTGCGGGCCAGCCGCAGCCCGAAGACCGTGCCGAAGGAGTTCGGCATCAGCACCATCCGCTCCACGCCCAGGCGTTCCCTGACGTACCGGACGACCTCCAGGGCGTCCGCGTAGAGCCGGCCGAAGGTCGCCGGGCCGCCCTGGGCCGCCGCTCCGCCGCGGGCGAAGGTCAGACCTGCCCCGCGCATGTCCCACCGGACGAGCGTGAAGTGCCGCTCCCAGCCGCGGGTGCGGACGCCGTAGACGGAGTTGGCCGCGCCGGGACCGCCGTGCAGCTCCAGCAGCACCGGGTTGCCGCGGTCCTCGCCGCGGACCGAGATCCACTGGTCGATGCCGCCGATCCGCACGAAGCCCTCCTCCAGGATCCCGGCGGGCGAGTCGATCCGCATCAGCCTCGCGTGCCCGGCGCGACGTACCGCGCGGTGGCAGAGGAGCCCGGCGACGGGCGCGGCCAGCGTGGCGGCGGTGACGGTGAGAGCGATGCCCGACATTATTTGTGTCCCCCAGACGCAATTTCGGTGTCGGTGTTGAGCATACGGGCCGACGGGGCGTTGTCCAGGGGTGAGCGGGCGCGGGTTCCGGAGGGCCGCGTTCAGCCCGCGGCCTCCATCCGGCCCCGGTGCACCGGCAGTTCGGCGACGCCGCGCAGCATCGCGCCGGGGCGCCGGGGAAGGCTCCCGGCGTCCGCGGCCAGGGCGAGGCCGGGCAGGCGGCGCAGCAGGACCTCCAGGGCGACCCGGCCTTCGAGGCGGGCCAGCGGCGCCCCCAGGCAGTGGTGGATGCCGTGCCCGAAGGCGAGGTGGCCCCGCGGGGGCCGCCGGATGTCGAAGCGGTCCGGGTCCGGGAAGTGGCGGGGGTCGCGGGAGGCGGAGGCGAGCGAGAGCATCACGCTGTCGCCCGCCGGGATGCGGGTGCCGCCGATCTCCAGCGGTGCTGCGGCGTAGCGGAAGGCGGCGGCCGTGACCGGGCCGTCGTACCGCAGGACCTCCTCCACGGCGCCCTCCAGGAGGGCGGGATCGGCGCGCAGGGCGGCCAGTTGGTCCGGGTGTCGCAGCAGGTGCAGCGTCCCGCTGGAGATCAGGTTGACGGTGGTCTCGTGCCCGGCGACCAGCAGCAGGAACGCCATCCCGAGCAACTCCTCGGCGGACAGTCCGTCTTCGCGTACCGAGGCGGCGACCAGGGCGCTCATCAGGTCCGGGCCCGGCGCGGCCGCCCGGCGGCCGATGAGCTGGGCGAAGTACTCCGTCATGCCCGCCGCGGCGGCCGCCGCCGTCCCGGCCGAGGCCGGTGCGACCAGCTCGGCCGACCAGGCGTGGAAGCGGTGCCGGTCGGGGGCGGGTACGCCGAGCAGCTCGCAGATGACGGTGAGGGGCAGTGGCAGCGCGTACGAGGCGACGAGGTCCGTGCCGGACCCGTGCGGCGCGGCGAGCGGGCCGTCGAGCAGGTCGTCGAGCAGGCCGTCCGCGATCTGCCGGACGCGGGGCTCCAGGGCCTGGATGCGGCCCGGGGTGAACTCCCGCGCGACCAGGACCCGTAGCCGCGTGTGCCGGGGTGCGTCGGTCTGGAGCATGTTGACGCCCAGGGCGTGCCCGCCGTCGCTCTGCCAGGACGCGGAGTGCCGGATGTCGTTGCTCAGCCGGGGATCGGTGAGCCCGGCCCGCACCTCGTCCCGGCCCAGCACGAGCCAGGCGTCTCCGGTGCCCGGTACGTGGATGCGGTGGACCGGGCCCTTCTCGCGCAGCGCCGCGTAGACCGGGTAAGGGTCGGCCGTGACGTCGCAGCCCTGCGGGGTGAGGTCCTCAAGTGTGGGTGCGCTCATGGTGGTTGGTCCTTCCGGTTACGCGGCCGGGGCAGAAGTGGGGAGTGATCCCCGTTTTGCTGTGCTGCAGACCGTAGCAGAAAGCGGGGAGTGGTCCCCGTATCGGGTTGGGCGGCTGCCGGTGCAGGAGGGGACGTCGGGTCGGGGGGAGAGGGGAGGAGGCGCTGGTGGGCGACCTGTGGCAGGGGGAGGTCCCGGGGCGGGCCGGGCCGCCCGTGGTGGACGAACCGGTGGTGGCCGAGGCGCTGCCGCCGCGCGGTGCCTGGCGGCCGGCCGACGAGGCGCGCCCGTCGGTGACCCTGGTCGTGGAAGGCCGGGCCCCGGCGCGGCGTTCGCCGCCGCGTGGCAGCGGCCGGCCGCCGCGTACGGCGTGACGGGTGGCGACCGCGGGTTCCTCGTCCAGGCGCGCAGCTCACGCGGGACCTCTGGGAATCCCGGCCCCTCGCCGACCAGGCCCTCGCCGGTCCCACCCCCCCCGCTGGACCCCGGCCTCGCCGCCCACCCGGCCCGCCACGGCGACCGCGACCAGCGCCGGCACCTCGCGGCCGACCCCCGCCTGGAGCCGGACGTCGTAGCCCGGCCGGCCGGTCGGCCCGCGACGCGGACGCGGGCGTCCGGGGCGCGCCGCCACAGCCGGCCGTGCGGGCCGACCTCCCGGAGGGCCAACGGGCCGCCTTCGACGTCGATTTCGACCCGGACATCCCCTACGGCACGCTAGGACTGGGGCGCCGCCCTGCACGACGACCCGGAGGGCATGCGTCGTCTGGCGGCCTCGTCCCACCGCTGCTCCGGCGGAGCGTCGCCCGCGCCCGCCGACTGCCGGCCGACGCCGTCGGACGGCCCGCCCGGGACGGCGACCGCGCCCGCACGGCTCTTCCTCGCCGAGTCCTGCGACGACGCCCCCGCCGACCTGCCGCTGGACGCTGGGCGCTGGTGGTCCGACAGCCTGAGTCACCCCGACCGTCCCCGCGGGGCCCGAACTTCCCCCGCCGCGGCCTGCTGCGCCACGCCGGCGACCCCGACCCCCGCCTGCGCCAACTGGGCCTGGAAGAGCCCGAGTCCGCGGACGAGCCGGTGCAGAGGTTCAGCCGGAACCCGACCGGCCGTCCGGGCGCGGGCCGCGCAGGCCCCCCGGCTCTCCGGGCCGCGCCGGCCGTACGCCTCTTCGACGACCCGCACGGGCGCATCCGCCACCACGCCGCCCGGCACCCCGCGCTGCCTCCGCGGATCCTCGTACGGCTGCTGACGGACACCGGGTCCGCGGAGGTCGCGGCCCGGAACCCGGCGCTTCCGCTGCCGGTCGTGGAGCGGATGGTGCGGGTGCTGCGCGGGGCGGCGCGGGAGGAGGGCTGAGGGCGGGGCGGGCGGCGGTGCGTCAGCCCCGGGCCCCGGACCCCGCCGCCGGTACGTCAGCCCTGCCCGGATGCCGGTGGCTCACCCCTGCCCGGATGCCGGTGGCTCACCCCCCTGCCCGGCGCCGGTACCTCAGCCCTGCCCCGCCGCCGGCACCTCGGCCGCAACGAACGTCGTCGTGGACGCGTCCGCCTCGGTGACGAGCGCGCCGCCCGGCGCCCACACGCCCGAACCGCCGCAGCCGGTCCACGGCCCGGCCGGCCCGACGTGGTTGGCCAGCACCACGTACATGCCCGTCGACCGCGCGATGCCCGGGTAGACCGCGGCGCGCTCCTGAACCCCGCCGCCGGTGCCGTACAGCGAACTGGCGAGGTGGACCCGGCAGCCGTCGGCGGCGCCGCGGCCGGTCAGGTCCTCGAAGTGGTTGTCGAAGCAGGTCGCCAGGGCGAAGCCGATCCCCCCGAGCTCGAAGCGGCCGTCCCGGTCGCCCGCCTCGAAGAGGCCGCGCTCCTGCTCGTACAGGTGCTGCTTGACGTACGTGGTGACCGGCTCGCCGTCCGCGCCGTACACCAACGAGGCCAGAGCCGGACGCGAACCACCGGTGCGCAGGGCGCAGTTGACCACCACGGCGGTGCCGACCCCGCGCAGCGGGTCCAGCCGCGGGTCGTCCGGCGTCACCCAGAGGGCGGGGTCCGCGGCCAGGGCCCCGATTTCGTACCCGGTGAGGGCCAGCTCGGGGAAGACGACCAGCTCCGCCCCCTCGTCGCGCGCCGCGGCGGCGAGGGAAACGAGCCGGCGGACGTTGGCCGGCACGTCCCCGGGAACACAACTCAGCTGAGCCGCGGCGATCTTCATGCATCCATCGTGCCAGGGCGACCGGCCGCGGCCGGCGCCGGTCCCGGCCCGTACCCGGCGGCCAGGTCCGCCTCCCACCCGTACCGGGCCGGGATCGCCTCGCGGGCCCGCAACCACGAGGCCGGCACGCCACGTGTGCCGGTCCGCGCCGCGACCACGCCGCCCGCGATGGCGCAGGTCGTGTCCCGGTCACCCCAGCCGCCGACGGTGTGCCAGAGCGCCGCGGCCAGGTCGTCCGGGCTCCCGGCCGCCGACCACAGGGCGAACGGAACCGTGTCCTGGGCCGACAGCAGGGTGCCGGAGCCGAGTACCGAGGCCGCGTGGCGAACTGAAGTCCGCCCGGGGAGGCCCGCGGCCACCAGGAGCCGCGACCGTACGTCGCTCTCCGGCACGTGGGAGGCGACCTCGCGCAGGAACTCGGCCCGGGCCGCGGCCGCGTGGTCCGCGCCGGCCGCGGCCAGCGCGGCGGCGACGGCCACGGCCACCGCACCCGCGACGGCCTCGGGGTGGGCGTGGGTGGTGAGCGCGGACAGCCTGGCCTGCCCGGCCGCGGCGGCCAGGTCGTCCCGGAACCAGGCGCCCAGCGGCGCGACGCGCATGGCTGCTCCGTTGCCGTGGGATCCCTGGCCGCCGAACTGCCCGGTCGTCACGGTCCGCCAGTCCTCGCCCCGGCCGAACCGCTCCAGCACGCCGTGCATGGAGGGGCCGTACTTGCGGCCGTTGTCGCGGGCGTACTCCGCGGCGAAATCCCCGGCCAGCCGGTCCGGACGCACCTCGCCGTGCACGGTGAGATGGGCGAACAGGACCAGCGCCATCGCCGAGTCGTCCGTCCAGTGCCACGGCGCGGGACGCGCGTCACGCGCCGCCCACAGCTCCTCGGCGGGCTCGTCGGAGCGCAGGAACCACTGGTCCCCGAAGGCGTCCCCCAGGACGAGACCGTCGAGGCTCGCGTGGGCGTGGGGGCGCGCGGTCATGGCGGGGCTCCTCGGGTGTGCGGGGGCGGCCGCCGGGATCCCGGCGGCCTCCGCATTCTGTCCGCACGGTTACGGCCTGGCCAGTGAATTCCCGCCCGCCGACGACCGGTTGTACGGGCTGGACCGGCGGGAGCCGGTGGCGCCTGCGCAGTCGCAGGCTCCCCGGGAGGCGCCGTTCATGCGGAGGCGCCGTTCATGCGGAGGCGCCGTTCATGCGGAGGTGCCGTTCATGCGGAGGTGCCGTTCGGGTGGAGACGCCCGTTCATGGCGAGGCGTGAGCGAACCGCAGCCGCCGGGGCCGTGCAGCGGCCGGCGCCTCGCGCCCCTCGTGCCGTGGCGCTGCCGCCGGTCAGCGGCCCTTGCGTACGCGGGCGGCGCGGCGGGCCTCCGCGAGGGCGCGGGCCTCGCTCGTCTTGCGGGACTGGCCCTGGCGGCCGGAGCCGCCGGTTCCGATGCCGCGGAACGCCGCGCCGCGTCCGGCCTTGGTGTCGTCCCCGGACTTGGCTCCGCCGCCGGGCTTCCCCGTACCGCCCGCCTTGCCGGCGCCACCCGGCCTGCCCGGGCCACCCGCTCCGCCCGTGGCTGCGACGGGCGGCCGCTTGGCGCCCGTGATGCGGGCCAGGTCGGGCGAGCCGGGGCCCACCTGAGTGACCGTCGCCCGGACCCCTGCCGCCGACAGCATCTCCTTCACCTCGCGCCGCTGGGCGGGCGTGACGAGAGTGACGACGCTGCCGGCCGCGCCCGCGCGGGCCGTGCGGCCACCGCGGTGCAGGTAGTCCTTGGGGTCGGTGGGCGCGTCCACGTTCACGACGAGTTCCAGCGCCTCGATGTGCAGGCCGCGGGCGGCCACGTCGGTGGCCACCAGAGCGGTCACCTCGCCGTTCCGGAACTGCTCCAGCGTGTGCGTGCGCTGCGGCTGGGACTTGCCGCTGTGCAGCGCCGCGGCCTTGATGCCGGCGGCGCGCAGGTCGCGGGTGAACCGGTCCACGCCCGCCTTGCTGGCCAGGAACATGAGGACCTGCCCGTCCCGGGCCGCGATCTCGGTGGCCGTGACGTACTTCTCCGCCGCCGGGACGGTCAGCAGGTGGTGCTCCAGCGCATCGGGCGTCCCGTCGGGCTCGTCGACGGCGGCCGGCACCGGGTCCTGCAGGTAGCGGTGGACGAGGTCGTCCACCTCGCCGTCGAGCGTGGCCGAGAACAGCATCCGCTGCCCGCCCGTCGGCACGAGGTCGAGCAGCTCGGTGACCTGGGGCCCGAACCCCATGTCGCACATCCGGTCCGCCTCGTCCAGCACCGTGATCCGCACCCGGTCCAGGTGGCAGTCGCGGCGCCCCACCAGGTCGGTGAGGCGGCCGGGCGTGGCGATGACGACCTCGGCCCCGGCCCGCAGCTCCTTGACCTGGTGACCGGTCGACAGGCCGCCGACCACCGTGGCGAGCCGCACCTTCAGCGCCCGCGCGTGGGGCTCCAGCGCGTGCGCGACCTGCTGCGCGAGCTCGCGGGTGGGTACGAGGACCAGCGCGAGCGGCCGCTTCGCCTCCGCCCGGCGGCCCGCCGTACGGGCCAGCAGCGCCAGACCGAAGGCCAGCGTCTTGCCGGAGCCGGTGCGCGCCCGGCCGAGCACGTCCCGCCCGGCCAGCGCGTGCGGCAGGGTGGCCGCCTGGATCGGGAACGGCTCCGTGACGCCCGCCCCCGCCAGCGTGACCAGCAGCTCGGGCGGCAGCCCCAGCTCACCGAACCCGGCGACGGGCGGGGTGGTGGCGTCCGCGGCGTCCGCCTGCGGGCGCTCGTCCTGGGCACCGGAACCGGCGTCGGCCTTCGCGTTCATGGGGAACCTTCCTCGATCGGGCGCCCGGAACGCACCGGGGCCCGTACCCCCTGGGTACGGGCCCCGACGTTCGAAGCGTGCGGCCATTTTACCAGCGGGCCGCCGCCGGACCGGCCCGCCGTACGATCGGCCGCACGGCCGGAGCGAGGGGAGCGGGGCGGCGGTGATGCGGGGGACGGACGGGCGCGGCCCGGGCGGACGGACGGGTGCCGGCCGTGGGGCGCGCGCGAGCGGGCCGGGCGGAGGCGCGGGCGCGGGTGTGGCGGGCGGCCCCGCGGACCCGGGCGTGGGAAGGGGGCCGACGGGCCCGGGCCCTACGGCCGGCCCTGCGGACCGGGGCGTTGCGGGAGGTCCCGGCGACGCAGCCGGTGGCGGCGGGGCCAGGGTGGACGGTTCCGGGGTGGGAGTGCCTGGGGTGCATGGGTCTGGGGCGGGGGTGCCCGGGGTGGACGGGTCTACGCCGGATGTGCATGGGGCGGACGGGTCTACGGCGGATGTGCCTGGGGTGGAAGGGTCCAAGGTGGACGTGCCTGGGTTCGACGGGTGTACGGCGGGCGTGCCTGGGGCCGACGTTGCCAGGGCGGACGTGCCTGGGGCGGAGGGGGCTACGGCGGACGGGTCTGCGGCGGACGGGTCTGCGGCGGACGGGCCCGGTGCGGACCGGACTCCGGCCGCCCGGCGCCGCGGCAACCGGCAACCGGCCACGCCGGACCGGCCGGCGGACGGGACACGTGACGCGGGCCGTACGGCGCGGCGGCGGCCGGTGGAGGGCTGGCTGGCGGAGGTGTGGGCGCGTACCCGCCTCGTACAGGTCCTGGCCGGCGGCGAGGGTACGGACCCGCTCGACGAGCGGCCGCTACTGGGCTGGATCGAGGGCGCCGGACCGCTCGCCGAACTGCACTCCCTCTCGACGCCCGGCCGCTTCACCGGGGACGTCTGCCGCTGCCCCGGCGGATTCACGCTCAGCCTGCACGACGCCGACGGCGAGCCCCTCGGCCGGGCGACCCTCCACGGTGTCGACACGGTCTCCTGGGAACGCGGCCGCTTCGGCGACGACCTGGTGGTGGCCGACCCGGTGGGGCTCGCACTGCTGCTGGCCCGGTACGGGGCTCCGGGCGTCGTCGCCCGGTTCTCCTCCCCGCTCGCGGGCGCGCTGGGGCTGAGCGAGGGGCGCCCGCAGTTCCGCCCGGCGGGCCCGGGGCCGCACGGCACCGGGCTGCTGGCCGAACGCGGCGTGCCGGAAGTGCTCCGTCCCGCGCTGGCGGAGGTGTCAGGACTCGACGCGGGCCGCCTGCCGGAGGCGCGCTTCGCCGCGCTGCGGGACCGCCTCGTGGAGGCCGTCCCCGACGCGGCGGAGCGGACCCTGGCCCTGCTGTCCTGGCTGGGCCGCCTCCCGGACCCGATGGAGGCCGACTTCGGCGAGGGGCTCCTCGTACGCGCACTCCTCGACGACACGCACGTCCTGCCCACCCTGACCGCGCACGGCCGGCCGCCGGACCCCCACCTCACCCTCGCCCTCCTGCGTTGGGCGGCCCGGGCGTCCCTGACGGACCCGCAGGACGGCGCGGCCCTGGCGACCCTGGCGGCCCCCGCCCTGCGCAGGATCCTGGCCTGACCACGCGCCACGCACCCCTGCCAGGTGCCGGCCGCCCCTGTCCGCTGCCGGCTGGGCCCCGTTGGCCGCCCGTGCCTGCTGCCGGCCGCCCGTGCCCGCTGCTTGCCGTCCGTGCGGGCCGCCCTCGTCGGCCGGCCGTGTTCGCTGCCGGGCCGGCTCTGCCTGCTGCCGGCCGCCCGTGACCGCTGCCGGGCCGGCCCTGCCTGCTGCCGGCCACCCTGCCCGGAGCCGACCGGCGCTGGTCGTGAGGTGTCGGCCGCCCCCGCCCGGTGCCCGCCCGCGCTGTGCGACACCGGCCGCCCCCGGCCGCTGACGCCCGGCCCGTCCACCCCGTCCCGCAGTCTCGACCTCCCTCCCCTCCCCGCGCCGGGGCCGGCTCACCCCGTGGCGGCCAGGCGGCGCCGCAGTTCCTCCTCGGGGACGTCCTCCACGTGCGTCAGGAACACCCACAGGTGCCCCGAAGGGTCCCGCAGGACGGCGGTGCGGTCGCCGTGGAACATGTCCGTCGGCGGCTGCACCACCTCCGCTCCGGCGGCCGCCGCACGCGCCGCGAGGGCGTCGACGTCCGGGACGAACACGTGCAGCGTGACGGTCGTCCCGCCGCCCAGCGCGGCCGGCGAGGTGAAGGCGGCGCCCTCCGCCTCCTCGGTGCTCACGTCCCCCAGCATCAGGACCGAGCCGCCGATCGACACCTCCGCGTGCAGCACCCCGCCGCCGGGGGCGTCGACGCGGAAGTCCTCACGGGCGCCGAACGCACGCCGGTAGAAGTCGATCGCCGCGACGGCATCGGCCACCGCGATGTGCGGCACCACGGAGCGCAGGTATCGATCGGGCACCACGCCCTCGGCAGGCGCCACGGCCGCCCCGGCCGCGCCACCCCCTCCGGACCCTTCAGCCCCTCCAGCCGCTCCGGCCGCCTCTGTCGTGGTGGGTTCGGTCCGGGTGTTCTCGGTCATGCCGGTTCTTCCTTCCCTCGGTGGCGCTCGACGGTCGGTCCGGGGCGCGGTCTCGACCGTAGGACCTCAAGCGGAGTTGAGGTCAACCCGTGGGCAGGGGGCCGGCGAGACGCCGGACGAGGGCTGCGCACCCCGCCCAACGCCTCCCACCACCACACCCGTTCACACTCCCGCAACGCTCGTCCCATGATGTGAACGATCCACGGGGCGGCCTGGACAGACCCGCCCGGGCACTGCGAACCTCCGGCCATGCGTCTCACCGACCCCGTACTCCGCCGTCTCGCCTGCGCCGCCGCCCTCGCCCTCGCCACCGCGACGGCCTGCGCCCCGCAGCCCGAGCCCCAGGACCCCAAGGCCGCGCCCTCCGCCACCGGCACCCAGGGGGCCTGCGCGAAGGGCACGCTCGCGACCCGGCAGTCGGGCAGGCTGACCGTCGGCACGGACAAGCCGGCCTACGCACCCTGGTTCCAGGACGACGCCCCGTCGAACGGCAAGGGCTTCGAGTCCGCCGTGGCCTACGCGGTGGCCGAACGCCTCGGCTTCGCGCGCTCCGACGTCACCTGGACCACCGTCCCCTTCAACAGCTCCTTCGCGCCCGGCGCCAAGGCCTTCGACTTCGACGTCAACCAGGTCTCGATCAGCGACGACCGGCGCAAGGCCGTGGACTTCTCGTCCGGCTACTACGACGTCCGCCAGGCCGTGATCGCGCTCAAGACCTCGAAGGCGGCCGGCGCGAAGAGCCTCGCCGACCTCAAGTCGGCCAAGCTGGGCGCCCAGGTGGGCACCACCAGCCTCGACGTGATCAACGAGCAGATCAAGCCGGCGCAGCAGCCCGCGGTCTTCCAGAAGAACGACTTCGCCAAGGCCGCCCTCGGCAACGGCCAGGTCGACGCCATCGTCGTGGACCTGCCCACCGCCTTCTACATCACCTCCGCCGAGGTGCCCGAGGCGAAGATCGTGGGCCAGTTCGAGCCCACCGCCGGCGAGCCGGAGCAGTTCGGCCTCGTCCTCGACAAGGGCAGCCGCCTCACCGCCTGCGTCAGCGCCGCCGTCGACGGCCTCCGCAAGGACGGCACCCTGGCCGCCCTCGAGAAGCAGTGGCTGTCCGACGCGGCCGCCGCGCCGGTGCTGAAGTGAGCCTGAAGGACGGGGGGACGACGGACGGCGCGGACGCCGGAGAGGACCGCCACGAGCCGCAGCCCCCGCACGCGCGCCACGCCACGGAGGACGACCCCTACGACCCGTACGACCTCTACGTCCCCTCCGCCCGCCGCATCGAACGCGAGCGGATACGCCGGGCCCGCGCGCGCCGTGCCGCCCTCATCGCCACCGCCTCCACCCTCCTCACCGGCGCCGTGCTCGTCCTCGTCGTCGTCAACTCGCCCGGCTGGCCCCGCACCCGCGCGACCTTCTTCGACCTCCACTACGCCCGCGAGGCGCTCCCGGCCGTCCTCCAGGGCCTGTGGCTGAACATCCGCCTCCTGGTGGTCTGCGGCTCGGCCGCCCTCGTCCTGGGCATGCTCATCGCCGTCGCCCGCACCCTGAAGGGCCCGGTGCTGCTGCCCCTCCGGGTGCTGGCGGCCGCGTACACCGACTTCTTCCGCGGCCTGCCGCTCATCATCAACATCCTCAGCATGGTCCTCGGCGTGCCGGCCCTCCGGCTCCAGGGCGTCCCCACCGACCCCGTGGTCCTCGCCGGCATCGCGCTGGTCGTCACGTACTCCGCCTACCTCGCCGAGGTCTTCCGCGCCGGCATCGAGTCCGTCCACCCGTCCCAGCGCGCCGCCGCCCGGTCGCTCGGCCTGTCCGGCCTCCAGACCCTGCGGTACGTGGTCCTGCCCCAGGCCGTACGGCGTGTCGTCCCACCGCTCCTCAACGACCTCGTCTCCCTCCAGAAGGACACCAGCCTGGTCTCCATCGGCGGCGTCGTCGAGGCCGTGTACGCGGCGCAGATCGTCGTCGGCAAGGAGTTCAACTTCACCCCGTACGTCGTCGCCGGACTGATCTTCGTCGCGATCACCATCCCGATGACCCGGTACACCGACTGGATCACCGCGCGCACCGAACGCCGCCGCGCCCAGGGAGGCCTCGTATGACCGCCGCCGACGCGCACCCGGAACCGGTGCTCCGTTTCGAGTCCGTACGCAAGACCTACGGCCGCGACGGCACCCCAGTGCTGCGCGACGTCACCCTCGACGTGGCCCCGCACACCGTGACCGCCCTGATCGGCGCCTCCGGCTCGGGGAAGTCCACACTGCTGCGCTGCGCCGCGCTGCTGGAGGACATCGACGACGGGGCGATCCTCCTCGACGGGCAGGACATCACCGACCCGCGCGCCGACGCGGACGCCGTGCGGCGGCGGATCGGCGTCGTCTTCCAGGCGTACAACCTCTTCCCGCACATGACCGTCCTCGACAACGTCACGCTCGCCCCGCGGCGCGTCCACCGCCTGCCGCGCGCCGAGGCGGAGGACCGGGCCAGGGAACTCCTGGAACGCCTCGGCCTCGCCGACAAGGCGGACGCGTACCCGGACCGCCTCAGCGGCGGCCAGCAGCAGCGCGCGGCCATCGTCCGCGCCCTCGCCGTGCGCCCCCGGCTGCTCCTCCTGGACGAGATCACCGCGGCCCTGGACCCGGAACTGGTCGGCGAGGTCCTGACCGTCGTCCGCGGCCTCAAGGACGAGGGCATGACGATGGTCCTGGCCACCCACGAGATGGCCTTCGCCCGCGAGGTCGCCGACCAGGTCTGCTTCCTGGACGCCGGCGTGGTCCGCGAACGCGGCACCCCGCACGAGGTCCTGGACCACCCGTCGGAACCCCGCACCCGCCGCTTCCTCCACCGCCTGACCCCCTCGGCCTGACCCCCTCCGCCTGCCCCGGCAGCCTGACCGCCTCCGCCCGACCGCCCAGGCGTTGCGGCCGCTAGGCCTCCGGCCAGGCGTCCCGGCTGCGGTGGTGGTTGGTGTGGCCCGCTGCCAGGACGGTACGGAGCGGGGTGAGGTGGCGGGTGTCCTCAGGGAGGGACAGGCGGGAGAGCAGGGCCAGCGCTTCGGCCGGGCGGAGGTCGCCGTACAGGTCGTGGTAGCTCGTGAGGATGCCGCGGAAGACGGCCGGGTGCAGTTCGGGGACCAGAGCGGCGGCCTCGTACGCCGTCTCCTTGACCGGCCACGGGACCGGGCCCGAGCACTCCAGTACGTGCCGGGCCCGGTTGAGCAGCGCGGGCCCCGCCGTACCGTCGGCCAGCCGGCCGGCGTCGCGGCCCAGCACCTCGTGGAACGCGGTGGCCGCGGTGGCGCGGTCCTCGAACCAGTCCACCCAGAGGGAGTACGTGACCGCCTCCGCGGCCTCGGGCCCCTCCAGGCGCCGCCGGTACCCCTCCCACAGCGGGCCCGGGGGCAGCGGGCCGTGCGGGCCCCGGTCCACGAGGGTGAACTCCCAGGCCACGCGGTAGTCGTCGAGGAGGTCGAGCAGCCCGAACGCCAGCCGCACTTGCTGCGCCTCGTCGAGCCGCTCGTCGGTGAAGACCAGCTCGGCCCACTCGTGCGCGACCTGGTTGGAGGTCAGCCGTCCGTCCGGTGTGCCGCCGTCCGTCCACGCGTCCTCGCCGACCTGGACCACCCCGTCCTCGGCCAGCCAGCGCCGTGCGTCCTCCCGCGCCTGCTCGTCGATCCCTACCGTTTGCTCTGTTTGCTCCGTTTGCTCCGTCTGCTTGGTCCGCTCCATCTGCTCAGTATCCCGAGGCGGGGGAGCGCGGTCCGGCGGGGGCGGTTCACCGTATTTCGGACGACCTTCGGCGAATTCCGGCCGGGGAATGAACCTCCGGAACCCGAACGCACTCTCGTCTCTCGGTACGTGCCGGCCGGTTCGGGGTCACCGCAGTGACCGGGCCGCCGGCGTCCCGTCGAGACACAGGAGACCACCCCCCAATGAGCAAGATCCTGCCCGGCCGGCGCGCGCGCCGGATAGCCTCCCTCGGAGCCGCCGCGGCCGCCGCCCTGGCGCTCATCGCACCGGCCGCCACCGCGGCCGCCGCGGGCCCCGTCCCGCCCGCGGGCGGCGGCAAGGCACCCGTCGGCATCATCGGCGGCAAGGAGCAGTCCGACGGCGCCTACCCGTGGATGGCGGCCCTGCTCTCCAAGGGCACCGCCAGCCCCGTGCAGCGCCAGTTCTGCGGCGGCAGCCTCATCAGCCCCGACGTGATCCTCACGGCGGCGCACTGCGTGACCGGCGCCAAGGCCAAGCAGCTCGAGGTCACCGTCGGCCGCACCGTGCTGTCCAAGAAGAGCCAGGGCCAGCTGCGTTCGGTCCGCTCGATCGTGTCCCACCCCCGCTACGTCAAGGGCGACGAGGCCTTCGACCTGGCGCTGCTGGAGCTCGAGCGCCCGGTCACCGGCATCGTCCCCGTGAAGCTGCCCACCGCCGGCACCGACGCCCTGCTGCGCCCGGGCGCCAAGGCCAAGGTCATCGGCTGGGGCAACACCGACACCGACCTGACCCACTACCCCGACCGGCTGCGCGGGGTGTCGGTGCCGCTGCTGTCGCACCCCGAGTGCAAGGCCACGTACCCCGGTTACAACCAGGCCGTCAACGTCTGCGCCGGCGTCGAGGGCAAGGACTCCTGCCAGGGCGACAGCGGCGGTCCGCTGTTCCGTGTGGTGGCCGGCCGCACGTACCAGATCGGCATCGTCTCCTACGGCGAGGGCTGCGCGGAGCAGGGTGCGCCGGGCGTCTACGCCTCCACCAGCTCGGCCAAGCTGTGGAACACCCTCTCGGAGTCCCGTGAGGGCAAGCGGATGCTGAAGCTCCTGGGCCGCTGATCCCGGCCGCTCCCGGCCGCTGATCCCGGCCCCGCCGCACCGCCCGTACGCCGTCACGGCGGGGCGGTGCGGTGGTGCTGGGGTGGGGAGGTGGGCACCGGACCCGCCCGTCCCCTGCCGCGCGCCGGTTCAGCGGCCGTAGGTGTCGTGGCAGAGCCGGGTGAGAGCGGGGGAGGTGATGCCGTGGGACTGCGCGCACAGCCGCGCCATGTCGACGCGTCCCGGCGCCGGGGCCGGCGCCGGACGGGGCCGCGGGCTGCGGACCGGTACCGCCCGCCGGGACGGATTCCGCCGCTGCTCGGGCCGCGCGGCGGCCGGACCGGCCGGGGCGGCCTTCCGCGGGCGCTCCGTCTTCCGCGGGCGCTCCGCCTTCCGCGGCGGCGCCACGACCGGACGCCGCACCTGCCGGGGCGCACTGCTCCCGGAACGCACGGGCGGCTCCGCCGACAACTGCGGTACGGGCCCCCACTCCTCCCGCGCAACCCCCGGCGTCTCGACCACCACCGGCACGGGCGGCCGCCCCCGCGGCCCGGGACCCGCCGGCGGCACCCCTCCGTCCCGCCCCACGGCCGTACACCCCGTACCGGCCAACAACACGCACCACACCAGCGGCAGCAAGATCGATCGACGCACCCGCCCCACCCTGGCGCAACCGGACCCGCCCCGTGCCGATTTGCTCCCGCTTTCCCCCCGACGGGGGTCTGCGGAAAGGGCGTTGACGCCATCCCACGCAGATGGACAGCGGCGCGCGCGGACTGTAGCAGGGAATCGTGCGGGTGTCCGGGTGTTTGTTGGATGGTGATGCAGTTGCCGCCGGGGGCTCCGGGCGGGACTAGCGTCCCGTCGCACCCCCCGGGACGGCGGTGCGAGGTGCACCCCGCCCGGTACCCGGAGCGAGGAGGGCACCGTGCTGCCACTGCGTCGACGGTCCATCGGCGGGCTGCCGGACACGACGAGACACGTGCTCGCCGGAGGTGTCGTCATCGGCGCCCTGGCGCTCACGCTGGTCGCGCTGCTGATCCCGGTGGACGCGTTCGGCGGACGCTCCCCGGCCGCCGCCGCGACCGTCACCGGTGACGACGGCGCCGGCACGCTCAGCACGCCGTACGGGCCGCTGACCGCCCAGGACCGGGACTTCGTCCGCCGGGTCCGGCTCGCCGGCCTGTGGGAACTGCCCGCCGGCCGCCAGGCGATGCAACGAGGCACCCGCGAGTCGGTACGCACCGTCGGGGAGCACCTCGTCGAGGGCCACACCGAGCTCGACCGCCGCGCCATCGAAACCGGCCAGGCGCTCGGCCTCGACCTGCCCAACCAGCCGAACGAGCAGCAACAGGGCTGGCTCTCCCAGCTCGACCGGACGCAGGGCGACCCGTACGAGCGCCTCTTCGTCCACCTGCTGCGCCAGGCGCACGGCAAGGTCTTCGCCCTCGTGGGGCAGGTCCGGGCGCAGACCCGGAACTCCATGGTCCGCGCGCTCGCCACCGACGCCAACTCCACGGTCCTGGACCACATCACGGTCCTGGAGGACACCGGCCTCGTGGACTTCGAGGCGCTCGACGGCGGCTCGCAGCCCGGCACCGGTGCCGCGACCCCCGCCTCCACCACCCCCATCCTCCCGACGAAGTGAAGTGATCGCATTGAGCCGACCGAGTCGACAGGGCCACAAACGCCCGCGGTTCCCCCGCAAGATCCTCGCCCTCACCGCCGTCCTGGCGCTCGGGGCGGGCGGCGCGACGTTCATCGCCCAGCAGGCGTCCGCCGGCATCAGCGACCGCGAACAAGGGCAGCAGCAGGGTCAGGAACAGGGCCAGGGACAGGGTCAGGGACAGGGCCAGGAGGGGATACCCGGTCAGGACGGCACGGCGGTGGTGACCGCCACCATCGACTGCCCCGACGTCGGTGACCGGCTGCGCGACGTCCCCGTCCAGGCCCGCGCCGAGGTGGACACGAATCTCGCCCAGCTCGACGCCCAACTCGCCGACGCGTACGCCAAGCTGGCCGCGGGGCAGGCTGGGCAGGCTGGGCAGGGCGACCAGGCTGGGCAGGGCGGAGAGAGTGGGGAGAGCGCAGGGCAGGGTGGCCAGGCCGCCCAGGGCAGCGGTCAGGAGGCGCGGCTGCTCGACGACCTCCAGCAGCAGCGGGAGGCGAGCATCGACCGCGTCGCCGACGCCATCGGCCGCTTCAGCCGGCGCCCCTCGGACATCGAGGGACTCGGCGCCTGCACCATGAAGCAGGCTTCCGTGCAGTCCGACGCGGTCAAGACCGGTCAGGCGGCGCAGGCCGGCTCCGCGTCACAGCCCCCTGCGGGCAGCCGGAGCGGTCCTTCGCGGCGCGACTTCGTCGCCATCACGACCGTACGGCCCAACGTCCGCCGCCCCGCGAACCGCAACGGCGCCTCCACCGGCTCCTTCTCCGTGTCCTGCGGGCGCAACAGGAACGGCCACTTCAACCCCGACAACGTGATCGTCGCGCCGGGCGTCAGCAACGGCGCCCACCACATGCACGACTACGTGGGCAACGTCTCCACCGACGCCTTCTCCACCAACGACAGCCTCGCCGCGGCCGGCACCACCTGCACCAACGGCGACCAGTCCACCTACTACTGGCCGGTGCTGCGCCTGCGCGACGGCCGCCGCGAACGCGACGCGAACGCTCCCGGTGGCGGCCAGGACGCCAACGTCGGCACGATCCTCACCCCCAAGCAGGTGACCCTGCAGTTCAAGGGCAGCCCCGTCGGCAAGGTCACGGCGATGCCGCGCTTCCTGCGCATCATCACCGGCGACGCCAAGGCCTTCACCAACGGCACGGCCAACGCCAACGCCTCCTGGAGCTGCACCGGCTTCGAGAACCGGCAGCTGAAGGACAAGTACCCGGTCTGCCCGCGCGGCAGCGACGTGGTCCGCACGTTCACCTTCCAGAGCTGCTGGGACGGCCGCAACATCGACAGCGCCAACCACCGCACCCACGTGGCCTTCGCCGCGGCCCGTGACGGCCGGTGCGGCAACGGCTTCACCGCCATCCCGCAGCTGGTGCAGCGGATCGTGTACAGCGTGCCGCCGGGGGCGCGGATCGCCGTCGACAGCTTCCCGGAGCAGTTGCACAAGGCCGTCACCGACCACGGGGACTTCATCAACGTGATGTCGGACGGGCTGATGGCCCGGGCGGTGCGCTGCATCAACGACGGGCGTGCCTGCCGCTAGCCACGGGGGGTCGGCGGCCCCCTCCCAGGCCCCCGGGGCGGACGCTCCCCCTCCCTGACGCCCGCGTCCGCCGCGGGTACGGTGCCGGTCCGAAGCCGACTTCGGGCCGGCACTGGTGTGTGTGGGGTAGCGGTGGGGCGGCCGGTGTTTGTGGGTGCCGTTCCGTTCCGTTGGCCCGCCGGAGCTCGCTTTGGTGGTGGGTCGTGTGGTGTGTGGGTCCCCTCGGTGCTTGACCCGTCGTGGCCTGCAGGCCCTGCGGCAGGCCC
>NZ_JBIVZG010000021.1:0-159462 GCF_044759445.1 Streptomyces sp. NPDC101118
GCCGAGCCAGGGCCGGCCCTTCGGGCCGGAGTCCTTCGCTTCGCTTCGGACTGTTCGGGTTCCGCTTCGCTCCACCCGAACAAGGCCCGCTTCGCGGGCCAGGGACTCCCGTGCTGCGCACGGCAGGTGACTCCGCTTCACGGGGTCCGGGCCTATGGCCGGCGGGCGGGTCCGCTGCGCTCCCCCGCCCTGGTCCTTCCGGCTCCGCCTCCAGGACTTGAGGCCCGCTTCGCGGGCCTGGCTGGCAGCAAGGTGAGATTGGGTGCCTGCCGTACGCGGCTCCCGGTCAGGGTGCGAAGTGCCAGCAGTACAGAGGCTGACGGAGGCTTTCTGCCGTGCGGGCCAGATCCGCCAGCACCATCAGGATCTCGGCTGCTGTCTCGGCTGGCACGCCCTCGTCCTTGACTGCGACGAGCTCGGCCCATTCACCCGCAACCTCGGCGAGCCGGTCACTGCTCGCCTGTGTCAGAGCGGAGCACAGCTGAGAAGGAAGCTCGAACACCGTGAAGCCGTCATTCTTCATCGGCACCACATCACGCGAGCCTGTAGCCACACCCCCTGCCAGTAGGACCTCCCAGTCCGGCACCGCATCGTCGGGGTAGAAATCCGAGCACGCGAACGCGGGAAACCCATGCCGGCGCTGCCGCGGCCCGACCTGCGCAGCCACCTCATCATCCGGTGCCACGAAGAACTCGATAGTGACAGGCATGACCCAATCATGCCAGCCCACCACGGCCGGGGATGATTCATCCTGTCTTCCAGATTAAAACTGGCCTAGGAGGCATGCCACGCTGAGGCCAGCTCGCAGAGTGGGTGTCCCATCGCACCGCGCCCGAGACGCGGACCGCACCCAGCGGACTCCACTGCGGGACGTTCACCGGCTACGAGCTGGCCAGCTGGTGACCGGCTACCGGCTACCGGCTACCGGCTACCGGCTACCGGAAGAGCGTGACAGGGACTCAGAATGCGACCGAGTGGGCGGTTCCGCCGTAGGACATGCCCAGGGCCACGGTGAGCTGCTTGATGTCGAATTCGTCGGCAAGGGTGAGCAGCCGTGTGGAGCGCAGGATCCGTGGGAGCAGGCCGGCCGATGTGAGGCTGTCTCGGATGTGGGCTGCGCCGGCGGGGTTGGTGGTGAGCCGGGTGACGAATGCGTGGGGGTTATCCGTGTGCAGGGCGCGGCGGTGGGAGAGGCAGGCCCCTGCCACCGGGTACTGCGCTCGGACGGCACCCTCGGCGGCTACATCGGCGACCTGCAAGCCAAGACCACAAGCTCCGTCCGATCCCCGGCATCAAGATCGACGGCGTGCCCACCCACGTCCGGCCCGCCGTCGAGACGGCGCCCGCCCGACGGTGGGCTTGGCTGCTGGACGGCCGCACCCGCACACGCGCCACCACCGTCCACGCCGAAGGCTGCCCGCTCGCCACCGACCGGGCGCGGCCGCTGACCACCATGGCCGCGCTCGACGCCCTCACCCGACCCGGAACGACCGCCTGCGACCGGTGCGACGCCGCCGAGGTCCTGCTGCCGATCCTCGCCCACGGGCAAAACAGCGACGCCCCAGAGCAGGCGGACAGAGCCGCCCTCCGGAGCGCCGCCGCAGCATGACGGCGTAAGCGAGGTACCGGGGCGCTGCGCTACTTCGAGTGGTCGATGACGTTGCCGTTGGAGCAGTTGTTGGAGAGGTTGCCGACCACGGTCCCCAGGACCGGGTCCACGACGGCGTCCACCAGGCACACAGCGGCCGCGGTGAAGTTCCAGGCGCCGGCGGCGAGGCCGCCACCGAAGTTGGAGTCGGTATCGGCATGGGCCGGGGTGGCCACCGCGACGCCGGCCACGACCAGCGCGACGGTAGTGATGATCTTCTTCATGGCCTGCCAACGACCCACACCCACCAGCGGCACGGCCGGTCACATGCGTCCCACCGGACGGACGCGTCCATACGAAAAGGCCCAGCTCAGACGGTGGGGGACCCGGTGTAGTCGTGGCGTTGGTAGCCGCGCCCGTCGCCCTGCCAGTCCAGGAACAGCACCGAATCGCCCAGCGCACCGCCGCCGGCGCGGTGGCTGATCGTCGGGGGTGCGGTACTTCCGCTACCAGTTGACGGTCATCGGAGGCTTCGCCCAGGTAGCGGTGTCGAGGAAGTGAACAACAACCGCTTCGCCGTTTCGAGCGACCGCCCCAAGGTGTAGGTGTCCTGGCAGGTCAGTGGGGTCCGACAGGACCGATACGCACAGGCGAATCCTCAGGTCGCGGAGCAAGTGAAGGCTGATCAGCCTCGCGGAAAGTACGTCCACCCCGAAGCCTGGGGCAAGACCAGAGACGCAGGCATCTACGACCGACAGGCTGCACTGGTGGGAGCAGCACTGGCCGAGCCC
Organism: Streptomyces sp. NPDC101118; assembly: GCF_044759445.1. NCBI lineage: Bacteria > Bacillati > Actinomycetota > Actinomycetes > Kitasatosporales > Streptomycetaceae > Streptomyces > Streptomyces sp. NPDC101118. The sequence goes on from NZ_JBIVZG010000021.1 coordinate 2,380, forward strand.
CAGGCCCAGGCGGGCAATGAAGCCAGCGCGTAAGATCACCGGCGCTCCGCCCGCCCGTGTCAGCCGCCTCTAGCGCATCCCGTTCCTCGACGTAGGCCGCGGAAGGTGGATCATCAGCGACGAACGCCCCGGAGCTGTGACCGTCACCGGCCCCGTCCCGAGGTCCTGGCGGGGGCCGCCTGCTGGCAGTGCGCGGGCACCGCAGGCTCCGCGGGCGCCGGCGGCCTGGGGGCTGCGCCGGCAGGGGTGGTGGAAGTCCGCGGGCCGGAGCGGGGAATCGGCTCGGTTAGCCGAGCCAGACGATGTCCAGGACGGACAGGTGCCGGAGCGGCCGGTTGACGAAGTAGTTGACGGACAGCTGGCCCGCGGGTGCGATTCGAACGTCTTCGCCTTCGGTGACGGCGGTGTCCCACTGGCCGAAGCCCCGCGGGTCGGCCGCCGCGACGTCGAACAGGTCCCACACTCGTTCCCGAGGCCACCACCCTTCCCTGCAATCGGACGAACCTGTCACGGAGCGGGCTCTGAGTGACTGCCGGAAAACCGTTGGCTGTCGGTGTTGCCTGCTGGAACGATCCTGGGATGAGCGACCACCGGGACGCCGTCCTCCGCCTGTGGGGCCGCCAGCTCTACGAGCGTCAGGGCGAGCCACTCGCCTGGGCGGAGGCGGTCCTGGAGGCCACCGGCCGCCCGCCGACCGCCGTCACCGCAGCGATGTCCGGCCGGCTCGACGCTCTCTCTGATCCCCCATCGGACCGCGCACGGCTTCTGTTCCGTACGGTCGCCAAGCTGGCCGCGAACCTGCGGAACGACGGCCGCTACGACGCGGACGTCGGCACCCGGATCGGCCCACTGGCCCTGCGGTTGGCCGAGCTCGAACCACCGCTCGCCGGCCCTCTCGGGGACGCACTCGGCCACCCACCGGACGGGCCGACATCCCTCGTCACCGTCCACGCCGCCGAGTTGAGCGGGAACCGCACGATCCGGCTGCGGGCGATCGACGCCCTGCTGGAGTGGGCCGAACTCGGCCATCCGCAGGCCCGGGCGGCCCTGTCCGAGGTCGCCTCCGACCACCGGGCGCAGGATGTCACCGTCTGGACCAAGGCACTCAACCGGATCGCCCTGTTCGGCGACGCGAGCGTCGAACAGGGCCTGCTGCGCGCGCTCGCCGACACCGGTCACCGCGGGGTGCGGTGGTCGGCGCTCGCCTGTGCCGAACTCGGCTTCCACCGAGCCGTTCCGCTGATCATCGCCCTGCTGGAGCATCCCGATCCGACGGTCCGCGAGGGTGCCTGCGAGGCACTCGGTCTCTTTGAGGAACACGCCGCCGTGCCCGCCCTGACAGCCCGGCTGAACGACGAGACCAGCTGGGTACGCAGCATGGCCGCCATGACGCTCGGCCAAATCGGCGGCGACCGGGCACTCGCCGGGCTCTGGCAGGCCATGATGGAACGCCGGAACCCGAAGGCCAGTCATCTCGCCTCAGCGATCGCTGCCTTCGGCCCGCCGGTGGTGGACGACCTGATCGCCCTCACCACCAATCCCGACCCGGACCTCCGAGCACTTGCCTGCCGCGCTCTCGGCTCCACCGCCGACGACCGGGCCCTGCCAGCACTGGAACGCCTCGCCGCCCACGACCTCGCCGAAACCACCCTCGGCGGCCTCGTCGCAACCGCCGCCAAGCAGGCACTGCGGACCGCGCACCGCATTCGCACGCGTACCGCATCAACCTGAGCTCGACGCTCGTCTCGACGATGCCGGCGATCCACGGCGATCGGTACGGGGTGGATCATCCCGCGCTTGTTCGTCCGTGACCTGACTGCGTAACTGCCGTACGGCCGGCCCCGTGTCGGCCCGGGGCGGCCGGGTGGGTCAGTAGCGGACCCAGAGGGTGATGACGCCCGGGTGGGAGGGGCCGAAGGGCTCGCAGAAGAAGACGGGGCCCCAGATGTTGTAGCCGGCCCGGCCGGCGGCCATGCATTCGGTGTACGAGGCGTGGTTGCTGCGGGCGTAGAAGCCGGTGCCGGGAACGGCCTCGGCGGCGCCCGCGGCGCCGAGCGCGAGGGCTCCAGCGGTGACGGCGGTGGCGAGAGCGGCTGCTGTGCGGCGGTACATGGCATGTCCTCCTGAACGCCGGGATGCTCCGGCGGAATGCGTGAAGATGCGATGTGGTGCGGTACGTACCGGCTGCGCAGCCGAGCATGAACGTACCGTCACCGACCCAGGCCGCACAATAGGTCTAGGCCAATGCGCCGCGTTCCCGTCTCCGATCTCTCACATCCATGACAGTGAGCCCCTACCCCGGCAACCGACTCTGACCTGCGCCAACCCGCAGCACCTCACCCCGCTGTCCCGGAACCGAGAGATCGCAGCAAGGCGGAGCCGCACGTACAACCTCCCGCTCGCCCCGGCAGTCACAGTTCCCGGAGGCACGGCCCTCCGCACGAGCGAGAAGGACGAGGACGAGGATGAAGATCCGGTCGGGCAGGGCAGGCAGGGTGGCAGTCGCCTGTCTGGTGCTCACGCTGGCGGCCGCCGGCTGGGCAGCGTACGAGCGACACGAGGACCACGCGCGCGCCGCCCGGGCGGCGTCCGACGCCCGAAACCCCGCCCCCGTGATCCTCCGCGGGATATCGGGCGCGCTCACACAGGCAGTGCTGCCCCCATGGAAACCGGGCGCGGACAAGCCCGGCGCATGGAACCCCGGCTACAGGATCGACCTGCCCCAAGGAGTGACCCTGGAGCCCGAGGTCCTCCCCGGCTCCAGGACGTGCGAATACGGCTACCAGTCCACCATCGACATCTCCTGCCCATCCGACGGCACCGGCGTACTGCGCGTCAGGATCACCGCCACAGCAGATACCACCGGACACCTCAAACCAGGCAGCCTCAGAACCGACATGGCCGGCAGGCAGAAGACAACGCCGATCATCGTCATCGTCACCTAGTCCAACTCCGGCCCATAGGCCAGCAGCGCGGCCCCGGTTCCTCGGCTGGCCAACCCCGCCCGTCCGGGCTCATCACCGGCAGGGCGTGAGCCCGGAGCCCTGGATCGCGCCCAGTCTGTCCAGTAAACGGTGTAACCGTGGTTGGCTCGTGGGAGCGTCGCGCAGGGCGTGCGGCTGCGGCGGTGCGACGGTGAACGGCCTCCGTGTCGTGGGGGGCCGTGATCGGGCCCGTCCGTCAGGCACCGAGCACCTTGGCGAGTTCGCTCGCGGTCGGCCGTCTGGCCGGACCGTCCATGAGGACGGGCAGCAGAACCTCCTGCAGCTCGGGCCAGGCCGGACCGTGGCCAGGGGGATACTCCCGACCGCGATGCACTCGCGCAGCTCGTGCACGGCGCTCGCCTTCGGATCGACACCGGCGGCCCGGTAGTCCAGCGGCCAGGCACCCGTCGTGCAGACCCACAACACGGCGGCCAGCGCGTACACGTCCGTGGCCGCCGTGACCGGGGCCGGGCGCTGGCCGGTGCAGATGGCGGCGGCGAGTTTCGGAGGCCAGAAGGTGCACCGTGCCGCCTTCGAAGTCCTCGCCCTGGTCCCAGCCGGGCCGCCAGGCCCAGGCGAGGTCGATGAGCTTGGCGCCAGTGGTGGTGTGGATGCTGTGGGAGGGCTGGAGGTCGGCGTGCACCCAGCCGGACGCGTGCAGCTCGGCGACCGCCTCGCACAGCCCGACCGCGGTCGTACGGGCCTGGGCGTGGCCGATGGTGTGGTCGCGGACCGGGCGAACAGCTCCCAGGTGGTGGGGCCGGTCAGCCACCGGGTCAACCCGGGCCGAGCGCATTCGTTGGCCATCAGGCACGCCCCTCTTCATCCCCCTGGGGTGGGGCGTGCAGGCGGTGCGCACCGTCCCCTGTGTCCGCGCTATGCCCAGCGGTTCAGCGCGGCGCGGACACAGGCAAAGTGGTGTGTTTACGGGCGCCGGCCTTGGAACAGAAGCGGCTCACGGGCTGGGGTGTGAGCGGCTCCCCCTGGGCGGGCTCGTGCGCGTCATCCCCCCTCGCGCACGGCCCGCCCCTCGCCTCCATGGCAGGGCTCGACTCCCCGCCAAGCTGAGGAGCCTTTGCCGGACTTTTCCCGGGCGGCCTTCCGCCCGGGGGTTGGGGTGTCGGGTGGGGGGAATGGGTGGGGTAACCAGCCTGGTCTGGTGGGAGACCCCGCGCCACCATCCGGTCACCGCTTGTGGCTGACGGTGGGTGCGGGTGGTCTCATTTGGCTTTGCCCGGCTCGATGCCGCGGCGCTTGACGGCCTCCTCTGCCCCGCTTGGGGAGCCGACCGTGATGGGCTCTCCAAGAACGGCGGCCGCACCGATGCCCGCCTTGAACATCGCTGTCTCCACGCGCCCGGACCGCATCGTCGTGCTCGTGGCAGGCGACCTCGACGTCGACACCACCTCCCACGTCACCGACCTCACCCGCGCTGTCGAGCTGCACGGCCGCGTCCTGACCCTGGACCTGTCGGCCGTGGGGTTCATGGACTCCTCCGGCCTGCACATGCTCTTGGTCCTGCGCCGGCGAGCCCTCGCCGAAGGCGGCATCCTCGAGCTCGCCGGCGTCCCGCGCCAGGCCCTGCGACTGCTGGACCTGACCGGCACCCGGGACCTGTTCACCTACGCCGACGACCACCGACAGTCCTAGCCGGCAGGCGGCCCCCGACACCGCGGGGGCCCTTGTGCTGTCACGAGGCGGTGGCGAAGTGGACGTGGATGCTCTTCCCCCCACCCGGCGCCGGGCGGACATCGACCTCGTCAGCCAGACGATGCACCAGCGGCCAGCCATAGCCGCCCGCCGTGCCCTCCGGGACCGGCGGCCGAGGCGTGGGTGGCTCGGGGCTGGAATCGGTGACATCGACATCGATCCCGCCCCGGGACCACACGATGTCGAACGAACAGGGGCCGCGCGTGTGGTGCACGGCGTTGGTCACCAGCTCACTCACCACCAGCAGGACGCTGTCCTGCAACGAACAGGGCGCGGCGTGGGCGGCCGCCCGGGCGTCCTCGAAGAAGCGGCGGGTCTCCTCCCGAGCCCGGGCCGCGGCACCTTCGATACCGCACTCGCAATGCCGCCGCACCGGATCCCCCATCACCCCACCTCCCGCACGCTCCCGGACCGGACCCGGCTCCTACCCGACGTAACCGGCTCGCATCCCACCAGCCGGGGGCCGGTCATGCCGCGTCCTGCGTCCCACCCAGGCTCCTTCGAGCCGCCCGTGCATGGTCGGCCGCCCGGCGCAGCCCCTGCTGACCACCCGGCCGGACTGGCGCATAGTGAGGGACATGGGAGAACACCAGCGCGACAACGCCGAGCGCCTGGTCGTGGTGCTGGGCGGTGAGCTGGACATCGACCGGGCGCCCATGCTCGCCGACGCCCTGAACACCGCGATCGACCAGCCCGGCGGGCCCGTCGAGATCGTCCTCGATGTCGCCGGCCTGGAGTTCTGCGACTCCTCCGGCCTCAACGTCCTCCTCCGCGCCCACAGCAGCGCCCAGGGCCACGGCAAACGCCTGACCCTGCGTGCGCCCCGGCCGCAGCTGCGCCGCCTGCTGACGCTCAGCGGCTGCGAGCGCCTGTTCCCGATCACCGACGACACCTGACCAACCCGACCGGCCCACCTGACCGGCGGCACGGGCCCGGGCGTGTCAGCGTGGCAGGGCAGGTCCACGCACGCGGGGCCCGGCCGGCGGGGCACCATCCCGGCCGGGCCCCGCTACGCCTACCCCCTCCGTCCGCCCGAAGCCGCGTCCCCGCGCCGTCGGCGCAAGCCGCGGATCCGGGCGGGTGACCGGCGTAGCCGGCCCCGGCCAGGTTCCGCCGCGGCCCGCCCCGTGGGCGCAACGATGTCCCAGCCCGACTCGATGGCTGGAGACCATGGTGATTGAACGCAAGCGCCTCAGGGGCCGTATCCAGGTCACGTTCGTCCTACCCGCCGACACCCCGGCGTGCCGGGCCGCCCGGCAGCCGCAGAACGAAGGCTGACCAGCGCGTCCGTGCTGCCGCAGGACCTACCCCGGCTGAAAACCCTGATCACCTACCTGCGCGGCGAACTCCGCCGCGCGGAGCAGGCCCTTGCCGCCGCCGAGCAGCGCCAGGCCGCCACCGCCCGGCAGCAGCCGGCGCCCGAGCCCCCGGCGTGGCTGGTCGAGCGCGGGCTCACCGGCCGACTCCCGGCCCGGCTCCACTTGGGGGGCTGCCGGGACGCCGGCAAGCACTCGGCACCCGCCACCGGCGAGCAGGTACGCCGACTCCTGGCCGAAGGCGTGCCCGCTTGCATCCACTTGCCGCCCGGACACGGCCCTCGGAGTGCTCGAATGAACGGGTACCGGCACGGTGAAGGGATGAGCCCTGACCTGCGCGTCATCGTCTACCCGCCGGACGCCGAAGGCGGACGCCGCGGCCGCGTCTACGGCGAGATCCTCCGCCGCGCCCACGGCCCAGGCCCGTGAACGTCTCCACCCACACCGGCCCACAACACCCCACCCATACAGGCATAGCGCCCAAGACCGAGCCTTCTGCAACACCCTTTAGATCCCCAGGTCCGCTCTCACGCACCCGTGATCACCAACGGATCTGTCATGCGCCTCGGCCCGTCCGGCCGTCTCCGAGCTGCCGACCGGACCGTCTCCTCCTACCGTGCGTTCAGCACGGACGCGACGACGCTGCCCGCCGGGCCGCTGCCGTAGCCGCCGGACTGGACGACCGAGCCGGCGGCCAGGTCGTCCGCGTAGCCCGTGAACCAGCTGTTGGAGTCGCTCTGTCCGTCGACCTCGGCCGACCCGGTTTTGGCTCCCTTGTCGCCGCTGACCGCGGACATCGCCTTGGCGGCGGTGCCGTCGGTCGCGGCGGCGGCCATCACGCTGCGCAGGGTGGCGGCCATGTTCTCGGGCAGCGGCTGGGCGGTGGTCAGCTCGCCCTTGATCATCTCTCTGGGCACGATCACCGGCTGGCGGAACGCGCCGTTTTTCACGGTCGCCGAGAGGGAGGCGACGCTGAGGGCGTTCATGGTGACCTTGCCCTGGCCGATGTAGGAGGCGGCCGTGTCGGGGCCCTTCGAGACCGGGATGCTGGCGTCGGTGGAGACGATCCCGATGGACCACACCCCGCCCAGGCCGAAGTACTTGCGGGCCGTCTGGCTCAGGGCGGTGTCCTCCACGCCCTTGGCGTTCAGCGGGCCCAGCGCCTTCATGAAGAAGGTGTTGCAGGAGCGGCGGAAGCTGTCCCGGAAGGTGCCGTTCGCGATGGAGAAGTTCTTGTTGTTGTGGAAGGTCCGGCCCGACCAGGTCACCTCCTTCGGACACTCGACCGGGGAGGTCGGCCCGCCGACCAGGCCGTGCTCCAGCATCATCGCCGCGGTCACGACCTTCATCGTGGAGCCGGGGGCCTGCGCCCCCTCCATCGCCACGTTGAACCCGCCGGCCGGGCTGTTGGCGACCGCACTGATCTCGCCGGTGCTGGGCCGGAGCGCGACCACCGAGGCCCGGTCGTACTTCTTCACCGCCCGCTCGGCGGCGGCCTGTACGTCGGCGTCCAGCGTCGTCTGGAGCTTCTGCGTCTTTCCCTTGACGAGGGTGAGCAGCGTCCGGTTCGGCGCGTCGGCGTCGGCCGGCTCGATCCAGGTCTCGAGGGCGGGCTCGCCTGCGGCCCCGCCCGCGTACCGGGTACGCAGGGTCTCCAGCACGGGGGCCAGCGACGGGTACTTCTCGGCGGTCAGCTCCCGGCCCTCGCGGTCCACCGCCCGGATCGAGCCCGTCTTCGCCCAACCGGTCCGCAGGGTCGCGCCCTCGATCAGCTTCGGGTGCAGCACCGCCGGCCGCCAGTCCACCAGAGCCCGCCCACTGCTCTTGCCCCGCACCACGGTCAGCTCCGAGGCGTACGCCAGCTCCTTCTCGTGCCCCTCAAAACTGATGGTCGCCTTCACCGTGTACCGCACCGTGGCGCCGCTCACCGCGCCCGGCGTGACCACGGCGTTCTCCACATGCCCGGTCGCCCGGAAGCCGCGCAGCGCCTCTGAGGCCGCCGCCGGGGCGTCGGTCAGCGTCCCCGCCGCGTCCGCGTCCCCGCGGGCCCACGCCGCCAGGAAGTCCCGTGATGTCCGCTCGACCTCCTCGGCCGTAACCTCCGCGGACGCGTTCAGCAGCGCGGCGTCCGTGCCACCGAGGCCCGCACCGTCCGAGTCACCGGCCAGCATCTCGTAGCCCGCGAGCCCCACCCCGCCCGCCACCAGGACGAACACGCCGCCGACGAAGGCGGTCTTCACTCCACTGCGCATGGTGCAGTCCCTCCCCAAGAGCCCCGTACGCGGCGTAAGAACGATGTTCACTTGAACATGCTCAATACACAGATACGCACGCACTCTGCGGGGCCGTACGTCACCCCTTAGATCAACCCGGGAGAGCAAAAGATGTACGGCCGCCCATCTGTTTATCTTTTCGTTACAAACAGTGTTGGTCTGCGGTTAAGCTCTCGCGTGGGGCGCCGCGACCGGCACCGCCCCATGCCTCGACCTGCGGGTGGCGCAGGGAGAACGCATCACGAGCCGACGGAAGACCCGGAATTGGCGTGGTGGCATCGCAGATGCTGACCGTACCCGTCTCACCCCAGTTCGCTCAGGTCCCGGCGGACGTGATCCCTCGACTCCGCCGCCGTCGAGGGGGCCTGCCGTGGCGGGCTGACCCTGCTGACCACGATGATTGATGCGTGCGGGCTGGGCAGGGCAGGGCAGCCGGCGGTTTCTCCGGGGCTCAGTCACAACAGCGGCGAGCCGCGCCATTCACGGCAGGCTCTGCCCGATGGGGGGCCGACCTCGTCGGCGTGCGCCGCGCCGCTCCCGCCGCTTTGACGCAGGGGACCGCAGCATGAGCCGGCCCATCGACGCCACACCCGCACGCCCCGCGCCCGTCACGAGCGGACCGTGCGTCCGCTGCCGCCAGCCCACCACCCGCTACGGCGCAGGCGGCAGCCCTCTATGCTCGGCGTGCCGGGCCGCCCGGCAGCAGCCGCCGCTCCAACCTGCGGCGTGGCTGGTCGAGCGCGGGCTCACCCGCCCAGACCCGGCGCGGGCGGTGGTCCGGCCGCTGCGGTAAGCGACGGGCCGGCCGTTGGTGACCACCCATCTCCGCGGGCCACATGCCGATACATGCCTGTGACCTGTGTCTTCTACGCTCCAGGCGGTGACGGGCGGCAGCGTGAGGGGCGGACCGATGGTTAAGGCGTACCGGAGAATATGGGTGCCGGTGACCGTCCTGGCTGTGCTGGTCGGCGGGGTGGCGTCCGTCCCGCGGGGGCTCGAGCACGTGCGGAAGGAGCGGGCGGCGACGGTGCTGCGGGAGCAGCGGGAAGTAGTGCTGGCGCGGGCTCATCAGGGGCCGGCGGCGCAGGTCCTGCAGGCGGCCGCTGAGCGTGCGCTGGCGGCGGGCTCTGCGGACGTGCGGGTCGCGTACGACAACATCGACCTGCACACCAACATCAACCCGGAGTACGACGCGACCGCGCGGGACGGCCGAGCTGTGTGGAGCCGAACCCAGGACACCATGGCCATGCCCAAGACGTCCCGCTGGCGCGTCGGTGACCGGGTGTACGCCGGCCCGGCAGGAACCGGCTGGGGCCCGGCGGCGTACGACGACACCTACCACCCCGAGCTGGAGTGGGAGCACAGCAAGACGGTGAACGTCTCCGTGCCCCTGCACCTCAACCTCTTGCTCGCGGCGGGGAACACCAGACGGCTCGGGCAGGAGCGCGTCGACGGCCGGCTCACCATGCGCTACGTGGCGTTTGTGTGGCCGCGGGACGCCGACGGGTTCCTGAAGAAGACCCTCCCGCACCTGGCCCTGAACCCAGGGATCTACGACTTCCCTCCCCACTCCCCGCGGGCCCACGCCCAGATCCGCCTCGACGCCTGGCTCGACGAGCACGGACAACTCATCCGCCTGCACCACTGGTTCCCCTCGGACGACATCACCATCAGCTTCCGCTCCTACGGCGGGCCACCGGTCACCCTCCCCCAAGGCGCCCGCCTTATCCGGTAGCCGCGGGTCTTCAGCCGACGACCGCGGCCAGCCCGGTCCGAAGCGCGGTGGTTCCCCCGGTCACGTCGGTGCGCAGCTGCTGGAAGCGGAGCGGCGGGGCGGAACGCGGCCCGTCGGCGCTGGCTGCCGCCACCACCTCTGGGGGGACGGGGAACACGTCCAAGGCGTCCGGGCTCCCCCCGGCCGCTACGAACGCATCTCCCCTCCCGGGGGTGCCCCGGGTCGGCCGCGGTGAGGTGCGCGCCGACCTGTCGGGAGACCTCTGGGCGCAGCGGTGCGGTCCGGACGGCGGCGCGCAACTGGCCGTCTTGGTCGTAGCGGCCGAGGACGTGGAGCCCGGGGCGGGTCAGGGCCCCGGTGACGGCGCTGCTGATCGCCTCGGTGGTATCCCTGCGGCGGACTTGGGTCCACCCGCGGCACGAAGGGGCACATGTGCTGGTCAGAGGGCGCGTGGGGGCGGCAAAGGCCAGGGCCTGGGCGACCACTCCGGGTTAGGGTCGAACCTCCGAACGAGGGGCGGGCGGGATGATCGAGATGAGCAGGCGGGCCCGGCGAGGGGTGGCCGGGGGTGCGTTCGTGGCGGGGGTGTTGGCGCTGGCGTTCGCCGGGACGGCGTCCGGACCCCGACAGGACGCACACCGGCTTGCCGAGCGACGGCCGCCGTTGGAGGTGGTGCGGGAGGCGGCACAGCGGGCGCTGGACTCGGGTGCCGCGTCGACCCACATCACGCAGTTCGAGAGCCCGGTCAACAGCTCCGGCCAGTTCCCGACCGAGCCGTACGACTCCCCGGGGTCCCCGTCCTCGTGGCGGGACGGCACGGACGCCACCGGGGGCGGCACCGCGTGGCGGATCGGGGACGATTACTACGGCATACCGGGCTCGGGGAGCGAATGGGGGCACCCCGAAGTCGCCTGGGAGACCCGCATGTCCCTGTCGGTCCGCGTCTCGCGCGAGCTGGAGCTGGTGCGTGCGGTGACGGGGGCCAGGTCGGTCGGCCCGGAGTCCGTACTCGGCCGGCACGGCCACCACTTCATGGCGGGCCCCTCGGTCGACGAGGTACGCAAGCTCCGCGCGGCGGGCCGCAAGCCGACGCCCGGCACCTCGAACCCCGACCACGTCGCCGTCGACGCCTGGGTCGACGACCACGGCGAGCTGGTCCGGATCATCGTGACCGACCTCGGGCACCGCGTCCTGATCGACTTCGAATCCTTCGGCGGACCGACCGTCACCCTCCCCGACAACGCCGAGCCAATGCCCTAGGCCGGGACTTCCGGCTCGCTGCTGCCGTACACCAGGCAATCAGGCGCAGTCGACGACGTCCGCCGAGTCTTCGAGCCGCGCGGGTGTGCGGACGGCGAAGGCGGGTCAGTGGTCGGAGTGGTGGAGCCAGGCGCCCGCGACGTAGCGCAGGGCCTTACCCAGGCCGTCGACCACCCCGGTGTCGTAGGAGGTGATCACCGATTCATGCTGCTCGGGCATCGGCAGCCTCACCTACACCGTCGAGCCCCTGGGTACCCGGACGCCCCGGGCGGTCGCCGACGGCCTCGCCCGCCTCGTACGCGGAGGCGGGCCGGCCCTGCAACTGGAGCCGGTCCCACTCGCCAGGCTGACCGGTTCCCACACCGGCGCCACGGCGCGGTTCGAATCACCCCGTTCCGCCAGCCCGACATCAAGAGGCCGCCCGTCGTCGCCCTGCACGGACGGGCCGGCGCCGTGGTCGAGGTGAAGATCCCCAAGGCGGTCAGAACCGGATCCGGCAGCAGAGGCAACGGAGACATCCGGGTGGAACTGCCCTCGTGGGCCAGACTCGTGCCCGGACCGGAAGACGGATCGGGCCCCTACTGCTCCTACGACTACCAGAACACCATCGACATCTTCTGCGCCGGCGACGGCACCGGGATACTCCGCGTCAGAATCGCCCCCTGGGTGAAACCTGGGATGCGCCTCCGGGCGGGCCTGATCATGGGCGGCGCGGTCGACGGAGACCCCACACCGAAGAACAACAACTCCAAGCTCGTCCTGCTCGAACCGCAGAGCGGAAGCTTCGAGACGTGGGCGCAGCTCGGCGGAGCGCTGGCCGCCGTCGCAGTCCTGGCCGGAGCGGGAACCGCATACCTGCGCCGGCGCCGGAAAGCCACCACGGCAGGGTGAGGACCACGCACCGTTCTCGGCCCGACCGGCTGAGCGCTGGATCCATGCCGTTGACGACAAAGTCGCTCCTGTCCTACGGCCCGCGCAGTGCATGTCCCTGCATGCCTCACCCTCGCCCCGGTTCAGCTGCGGCGGCAGGCGCATGCGGCCGCGGCCTTGGCTTCGGCCGGGGTCTGAGCGGGGTCGGCGTCCTGCTCGTCGGACGTGCAGCAGGCGGTGGTAGCGCAGCCGACGTCCGGCGCGGCGTCCGCCTTCTGGAGGGTGCGGGCGCCGGCCTTGACGACGTAGACCTCCCGCGGCACCTTCCCGGGGCCGGTGACCCACACCCTGTCCTGGAGGGCGTAGCAGCAGGAGGTGTCGTTCTCCTCGAACGTGGCCAGGCCGAATGCGCCGTCGCGGCGAAAGCCGCCGCCGAGCTGAGCGCCGCCGTCGGGCCGCCGGACATGCAGGACACGCTGGCGGTGATCGACCGGCTCGCGCACCTGCGAGAAGCCCTCGCCACCTTCGCGCTGGCCCTACGTGGGCATCGCGTGCTGTGGAACCTCAACCGTCCCGCGAACCAGATCGTGCTGTATGACGCCCTCGATCGTGGGTTCGGGCCTTCACAGGTGAAGGCCCGAACCCACCCCGGGACGGTTCACGCTCGCCGCCGGGCCAGCCGGCGGCTCATGAGCATCGTCATCGACCACAGCACCATCTGCTCATGCACGGCGGGCAGCGTCTCGTAGTCGCGCGCCAGGCGCCGCGAGGCCTTCAGCCAGCTCAGCGTGCGTTCCACCACCCAGCGTCTCGGCAGCACCACAGCGAGCCTCAGTTGCTGCTTCGCCCAGTTGACCAGGCGACCCGCGCAGTCGCCGTCAGCCCACACCGGGACGATCCTGCGATAGCGGGCCCGGACACGTTCCACCAGCGGCATCGCGGCGTCCCGGTCCGTCACGTTCGCCGCGGTGACCATCACGGCCAGCGGCAGCCCCAGGCAGTCGACCACGATGTGCCGCTTGCGCCCCGGCACCTTCTTGGCCCCGTCGTAGCCGCGGGTGGCCGACCGTGGCCGCCGTCCGCAGGGACTGCGCGTCAATCACCGCCGCGCGACAGCGTAGGGGCGGTCCCAAGCTGGAAAGTCGCCCGGCATCGCTCGCCAGGTGATGCCGCCCGCCACCAGATAGCGAACAGCGTCCGACATCTGTCGGTGGCAGTACCCCTCCGGCCGCCCGCCCTGCCCCTCCAGCCACAGTGGCACTGGCAGACGGTCGCGCACGAGGGACCATTCCGTGTCCGTCACGTCCGACGGACAGCGCGGCGCACGTCCAGGGCGATCACCCGCGTTCCCGAACCGGTGAGCGAGGCAACCACACGATGGGGCAGCCCAGTTGGACTCCACCCGCACGAGAGCGTAGGACTGCAACAGCAGGGCCTCCTGGTGCGCTCCGGCTTCGACAACCATGAGCTGAACCAGAGGCCCTGCCTTCATGCGCATACAAGCGAGAGTGCCGCTCAGGGTCGGTACTGCCCAGCCCTTCAGGTCAGATGCCGGGAAGCCCGACCAGGGCGGCGCCCAGGCCGAGGGCGGCGCAGATGCCGAGGGTGCGCAGGACGCTCCAGCGGAGCTTGAAGATAAGCAGTGCGGCGATCACGCTGATCGCGAGGGCGGTGGGGCGCAGGGTGGTCGGGTCGGGCAGGGCGAGGGTGAGGGGGCCGAGGGTTTTGTCGTCGACGGTGGTGAAGAGGGCGTGTTCGGCGAAGTAGAGGGCGAGGTTGGCGATGACGCCGACGACTGCGGCGGTGATGCCGGTCAGGGCGGCGGAGATGCGGCGGTTTCCGCGCAGGCGCTCGATGTAGGGGGCGCCGAGGAAGATGAACAGGAAGCAGGGCACGAAGGTGACCCAGGTGGTGAGCAGGGCGCCCAGCAGGGCGGCGGCCCAGGGGTCGAGGTTGCCGGGGTGGTGGTAGGCGCCGAGGAACGCGACGAACTGGACCACCATGATCAGGGGGCCGGGGGTGGTCTCGGCCAGGGCCAGACCGCTGACCATGTCCTTCGCGCTGAGCCAGCCGTAGGTCTGCACGGCTTGTTGGGCGACGAAGGCCAGGACTGCGTAGGCGCCGCCGAAGGTGACCAGCGCGGTGCCCGAGAAGAACACGCCCTGGGTGGTGAACACGCTGCCCGTGCCGGTCAGCACGGCGACGGCCGCCACCGGGACGGCCCACAGGAGCAGGCCGATCGCGAGGATGCGCCAGGTGCGGCGGCGGCTGGGGGCCTCGTGGTGAAGGGCGTCGTCGGGTATCAGCGGAGCCGGCCCGTCATCGGCACCGTGACCGGCTGAGGGCTTGAGCGCGACGGGCTTGTAGCGGGCGATGAGCCAGCCGGCGAGCGCGGCGCCGGCGATGACCGCGGGGAACGGTACGGAGAACAGCGCCAGGGCCGCGAAGGAAACGGCGGCGAGGGTGATCAGCAGGGGGTGGGTCAGGGAGCGTTTCGCGACCCGGGAGACGGCCTGGACGACGATCGCCACGACCGCGGGGGCCAGGCCCGCGAAGACGCCGGTGACGGCCGAGGTCGAGCCGAAGGCGACGTACAGGGCGGAGAGGGCGAGCAGGGTGAGGACGCCGGGCAGGACGAAGAGGGTGCCGGCGATCAGGCCGCCGCGGGTGCCGTTGAGGAGCCAGCCGGTGTAGATCGCCAACTGCTGGGCTTCGGGGCCGGGCAGGAGCATGCAGTAGCTCAGGGCATGGTTGAACCGCTGCTGGCCTATCCAGCGTTTGTCCTCCACCAGCGCCCGCTGCATCACCGCGATCTGGCCCGCCGGACCTCCGAACGTCTGCCAGGAGATCGCGAACCAGGTGCGGGTCGCCTCCCGCAGCGGGATCACATCCCGGCCGTCGGCGCCTCGGTCGGCTCTGGCCCGGAGGCCGGGCGGCTGGTCGATGGCGGTCATCGGCACTCCCCTTCGTCATGGTCAAGGCCGAACGAGGCGGCCGTGGCTCGGGACGGTCGGGGTGTGCGTGACCGTGCTCCCCCTCCCCGCCCATCACTGTGCAACCATGGTTACATCGCATGCTGGGGCGCCGGTAGAGAGGTCTCGGGGGATGAACGTGAACAACGTGTTGCAGCCTTCGGGCCCAGCCGCAACGATCCGATCGGGACCCCGCACGTGAGCGGCCAGGCCACCGGGCGGCAGTGGGTGTTGCTCTCGTACCGCCTGCCGAGGGAGCCCTCCACGCCGCGGATCACCGTGTGGCGCAAGCTCAGGCGCCTGGGCGTCGCGCAGATCAGCGACGGCCTCATCGCGCTGCCTGCCGACGCGCGTACCCGCGAGCAACTGGAGTGGATCGCCGAGGAAGTCACCGACTTCGGTGGCACCGCCACCGTGTGGATCGCCCACCCGGCCGCCGCCGGCCACGAGGACCAGCTCGTCCAGGCCATGACGCAGGCCCGGGCCGGGGAGTACCAGCAGGTCCTCGCCGAGGCCGAAGCCGCCGGCAGCACGGGCGAGGCCGAACGGAGGCGTGCACTGGGCAAGCTCCGCGCCGAATTGCGGCGTATCCAGCGCCGCGACTACTTCCCCCCGCCCGACCGGCTCGCCGCCGAAACCGCGGTCAACGCCCTGCACCCCGCCAACACCACGGAAGAGAGCACCCCATGAAGTGGGCCACCCGCGCCGGCATCCACATCGACCGCGCCGCCTGCGCCTGGCTGATCGGCCGCTTCATCGACCCCGACGCCGAGTTCGTCTTCGTCACCGACCCCGCCCACGTCCCCGACGACGCCACCCCCTTCGACATGCGCGGCGCCGAACTCGGCCACCACCACGGCGACTGCAGCTTCGAGACCATCCTGCGCGTTCACCACCTCACCGACGACCCCGCCCTGGTACGGATCGCGCAGATCGTCCACGAAGCCGACATCGACGACGAACGCTTCCACGCCCCCGAAGCCCCCGGCCTCGACACCGTCCTGCGCGGCCTGTCCATGACCTGCGACGACACCCACACCATGACCATCGCGGGCCCCATCTTCAACGGCTTGTACGAGTACTACCAGCGCGCCGCCACCCTGGGCCGCGAACCCGCCTGACACCCCTGCCCGTCCTGACGGGGCGCCGAGCCCGGGACCTGCTGCCCGACGGACAGGGCGAGCGCGACACCTGACCCCCTCTCACCCGTCAGGGCAGTGCGGGCAGGGCGCGCGGGCGGGACTACCGCCCGGTCACGTAGGGCGGTGGCTGCGGCAGTGCCGTGCTCGCCACCGGGCGAGGAGTCGACCGGGTGTCCGGGCCGGCGGTGTACGTTCGGCCGGCCACCGCTCCTGCCGGGTCAGAGCGATGCGGGGCATCAGGTGGCGCTCGCCGTCCGTCTCCAGCACGCACAACGGGACCTCCTTCCGCTGCCTGTTTCCCCTGCGCTGACGGGCAGGTCGGCCCAGATCGTCTTGCCGACCTCCTCGGGTCGGGTGCCCCAATGGGCGGCGAGCTGGTCGATGAGGAAGATCCCGCGGCCACCGTCTTCGTCCGGGCGGCGGTGGGCACGGTGCAGTGGGGTGGGGCTGGGGTCGGTGACGGCGATCCGCAGGTGGCCGGCTACGTGGTCGATGCTCAGGCGCGTGGGGCCTCCGGCGTGCTTGACGGCGTTGGAGAGCAGTTCCGCAGCGATTAGTAGCGCATCGTCGTGGGGAGCGGTCAGCTGCCAGTCGGCCAGCGCCTGCCGCACGCAGGCCAGGCCCTTGCGGAACGCGCCGTCCGCCTCGGGCCCGAACACGAGGTCCCGGTGGTGTGGCGCGTTGGAAGAGGGGTTCCCCATAGACGTTTCCTGGCCGGCCTGCGGGCGTGAGTGCACGACGCTCCCAGCCGGACGGGCCGGGTGCGCGTGATGTGCCCCTACCCGCCCGCTCCGCGGCGGAACGCGGTGCAGAGAGCCTGTACCCCGCGCACCGAAACCTCCTGGGCCGTACACGGAAGGGCCGCGAGGGTGTGGGGTGCTGGGGATAGGGGAAGGAGGCAGGTAGACCAGCCTGGTCTGGTGGGAGACCCCACGCCCCCATACGGTCACACTTCGTGGCCGGCGGCAGGTGCGGGTGGTCTCGCTCGGCTGTGTGCGGCCCGGCGCCGCGCGCTTGACGGCCTCCTCCGCCCCGCTTGGGGAGCCGACCGTGATGGGCTCCCCAAATGAACGGCGGCACCGCCGTGTATTCCACCCTGGACGTGGACGTCCGCGCCCACCCTCAGCGAACCGTCGTGACCGTGGCCGGCGACCTCGACATGGACACCTGCCCCCACCTCAGCGAAACCCTCGAGGCCCTGACTCTCGACGGCCAAGCCCTGGCCCTGGACCTGAGAGCCGTCACCTTCATGGACTCCTCCGCCCTCCACCTGCTGCTCGCCTTGCGCAACCGCGCCCGCGCCACCGGCGGAACCCTCGAACTCATCGGCCTGCCCCACCAGGCCCAGCGCCTCCTCGACCTCACCGGCACCCGTCGCCTCTTCACCCTCCAGCCCTGCCCCACCCTCTGAACGAAGCCGGCGGCCTCGGGCTCACAAGGCAGCCGCCCCACGCCCGTCAGGCAGGGAAACCGATCCGCCCCCGCCCCGGTGGGGGCCGTCTGCGGCCGCCCGGGAGGAGTACCGAGGATCAACACCACCCCGCCGCCACCCCCGCCTACGCCGAGCAGCCCAGGCCCCCACGCCCCCATCCTGATCTGGCGCATAAACCGGTGCGGACGGCAGAGCCCGAAGCGGGTCCCCGGGCAGGCGGCGGCCGGTCATGCGCTGCGAGGCGGGGTGCTCTCGGTCTTCTTCGTCGCCGTCTTCGTCGCGGCGGTCTTCCGCGCGGTGGTCTTCTTCGTCTTGCCGGCAGAGAGGTCGTGGACGGTGGCGGGCTCTTCCTCTTCGCGGGCGGCTCGGGCGTCGGCGACGGACTGCTGGAGCATGGCCATCAGGTCGACCACCTTGCCCGGCGCCGGCCCGGCCGACTCGGCCGGGGCAGCGGGCTGCCGGCCGGCGGCCTTGGCCTCGATGACGGCCTGCAGGGCGTCGCGGTACTGGTCCCGCAGCGTGCTCACGTCCAGCCCGGACAGGGTCTCGGCGAGCGCGATGGCGGCGTCGACTTCCTCCTGGCTGACCTCGGCCTCGGGTGCCGGGACCAGGCCGGGGGAGCGGATCTCGTCCGGCCAGCGCATCGTGTGCAGGACGATCACGTCGCCTCGCACGCGTAGCAGGCCCAGGTGCTCGCGGTCCCGCATCGCGAACTTGGCCACCGCCACCCTCGAGCTGCGGTTCAGGGCTTGTCGCAGGAGCTCGTAAGGGCGGGCCGAGACCGGTTCGGTGGCGGCGAGGTAGTAGGAGGCGCCGATCTGGATCGGGTCGATCGAGGCGGCGGGGACGAAGGCGACGATCTCGATGGCCTTGGCGGTCGGCAGGGGAAGGTTGTCCAGGTCGGCGTCGGTGATCTCGATGATGCCGACGGCCGTCTCCGCGCCGCGGCCGATCTCCTCCGCGGACAGCTCCCGTCCGTCGAGCTCGCAGATCTTGCGGGTACGGACCCGCCCGATCGCACCGTCTTCATGCTGATGGATCTGCCGCAACGCCACCGCATGCGACTCGGTCGCCGGATAGACCTTGATAGGAATCGTCACGAGGCCGAAGCTGATGGCCCCGCTCCAGATCGGCCGCATGCGATACCTCCAACGAGCGCGCGGCCCCCTTCCCTCCACCTTGCCACCGACCGCCGCGAGCTTGCCGGCCGCAGCCCGTCTTGGAGATGCCCTGAAGTCGTGAACGGTCGAGCCAGGGTCGGCACGGCGCCGCGGGAATCGCGGACCAGGCATCACCGTTGCCACAGCATGGGCGACGCATCCCACCCTCAAGCCAAGCCCGACACGGCCGCGTCCTCGGCCGCCCGCGCGCGTCTGGAGGCCGACCGGGCCGACACCCTGGCCCGGGCGGCCGCGCTGCACCGCGACTTCGAAGGGATCGTCGCGGCGAACGCCCTGATCGCGGTCGACGACGAACACGACCCCGAGGGCGGCACGACCGCGTTCGAGCGGGCCCACGTGGCCGCCCTGCTCACGCAGACCCAAGAACACCTGCAAGAACTCGACCGGGCGCTGGAACGCCTCGAACAAGGAACCTACGGCCAGTGCGAGAGCTGCGGCCAAGCGATCCCGCCCGAACGCCTGGAGATCCGCCCCGCAGCGGCCACCTGCGTCCACTGCGCCCAGCCCGCCCCACGCCGGCAGCCACCGCCGGATGAGAGCGGCCGGAACGCGCTTTGAGAGGTACACGGGCAACAGGCCGGGCAGCCGGTAGCCGCGGCGCCCCCGCCCTCTGCAGCCGCCCGTGCAGCACGCCGAGCGGCTGGCGGTGCCGCGGGGCTTCGTGAATCGGGGGGAAGATCAACACCAGGCCCAGCGGCACCTACACCGCACCTGCCCCGCCCCCACGACACCAACCCGCCCGGCTTCCGCACGCGACGCCGGCCCCGCTCCACGGCTCCCAACCGTCGCTCCTCCCCCGCCGGCTCACCCACGGCCAGGGTCGAGAGCTCGACATCCGTCCCCCACGGGCGCCGAGGACAACATGCTTTACAGTTCAGCAGCCGAACCCGTGCGGCCGGACCCCGTATCCGGCCCGGCCCCCAAACCAGGCCGCCGAGCTTCCCCCGTGCCCGACGGCCCTGCCCGCGTCAGTGAAACCATCGGGGAAATCGTGACCGCAGGGCTGGGAATTCCGTGAGTTCCCGGGTCAGGGCTCGCGTGCGGGAACGATCCGGCAGGGCATGTCTGGCTGGTGGGGGTCTGCTCGCTGAATGTTGTGTTGCTCGCGGTCTCACACCGTCGTTGGGGTGGCTCGCAGGCCGCCGAGCAGCGCGGCCAGGTAGCGGTGCGCGGTGTCGATCCGGTCTGCGGGAGCGCTGCCGTGTACGTCTACGGCGTAGGCGATGCCGCACATGAGCGGGACCAGATCGGCCGCGGCCAGGTCGGGACGGACCGCCCCGGCCGCGCGGGCTCGGTCGAGGAGTGTGGTGCCTGTCGACCACAGGGACTCCTTGAGTTCCGTGGTGCGCGGCAGGGCGACGACGGAAGCGGCGGCGACCGGCGCCAGGGAGGCGTCGGTGACCTGCGCCTCGACGGTGCGGGTCAGGAAGCTCTCCAGGGCCCGCCAGGCGTCGGTGTCGGCCAGCGCCTGCCTGCCGTGGGCGGTCAGGGCCTCCAGGCTGGGCGTGGCGACGGCCTCCAGGAGCGCCTCGGGCGTGGCGAAGTGGCGGTAGACGGTGCCGACGCCGAGTCCGGTGCGGCGGGCGACGTCGTTGAGCTGCAACGGCGTGCCCTGGTCGACGAGCTCGCGGGCGACGGCCACGATCCGGTCCCGGTTGCGGGCCGCGTCCTTGCGCAGTGGTGTCGTCGTCATGGGGACATGCTAATCGGATTGCTCATCCGGATGGCCCTGCCGCCCGTGCCGGGCCGGGCCTGGCGGGTCAGGGCGCCAGCAGGGGTGCGTGCTGCCGGCTGAGTCGGCGCACGGCATCGGCGACGCGGGGGTCTGCGGCCGTCCGGAGTGGCGCCGCCGGGCGTGCCGTGGCGTCGATGACGATGCCGGTCCGGCCCGCCAGGGACTCGTCGGTGGCCGCGATGATGGAGGACTTCGCCGCCTCGGATGCCGGGCCCGCGGTGGAGCGTTCAAACCTGCGGCGCACCAGCGGCCACAGCAGCCGCAGGGCCGGGGAGACGATCTTCGGGTCGGTCAGGGTGCCATGGGTCATGTCGGTCGCGGCGCCTCCGGGGTCGGCGGCGAAGACCGAGACGCCCGTGCCGTCGAGCCGTGACGCCAGGTCGAGCGTGTAGACGAGGTTCGCGAGCTTTGCGCGGCCGTACCAGTGGAAGCCGTAGTAGCCGCCGGGCGGCTCGACGGCGTCGAACACCCGCTTGGCGACACCGACCGCACCCGAGGTCACGTTCACGATCCTGCTCGGCGCACCGGCTGTGAGCGTGGGCAGCAGGAGTTCCGTCAGCAGGTACGGCGAAAGGTGGTTGACGACGAACGACGCCTCCACGCCGCCCAGATCCTGTCGCTCCGCGAACATCGCCCCGATGTTGTTCACCAGCACGGTCAGCGGTTCGCCGGAGGCGGCGTGGTCGCCGGCTATCCGGCCGGCGAGCGCGCGCACGCCGTCGAGCGAGCCGAGGTCGGCGGGCAGGAACCGGGCGGGGCGCGCCGGGTTCACCGCGTCGATCCGGTCGACCGCCCGGGCGCCTCGGTCGGCACTGCGCCCGACCACGGTGACGGAGAATCCGGCGGCAGCCAGTCCCAGAGCGTTCTCGCGGTACGCGCCGGGCACGTACGGGAGGGCGGTGCGCCGGCCGCGGGGGCGGTCTCGCGCAGCAGCAGTCCCGCGTCGGCCGTACGGGGGAGGCGCGGGCAGGGTGCCGGAGGTGCGCGGCGCCGTGGGGTGTGAAAGGGCACAGGCTGGGCAGGGGCGACGTCCCTCCCCCAGCGGACGACAGGGAGCTCGTCGTGGCACACCCATCCCAACCACCGCCCCGGCCGGCGCACGGCACGCCGGAGGGACGGTCCGCCGGCGAGACCCGCTCCCCCGTGAGCGTGCGCGTCAACGGGACCCGTCACGACCTCGACCTCGACCACCGCGTCACGCTCCTCGACGCCCTGCGCGAGCACCTGGACCTGACCGGCGCCAAGAAGGGGTGCGACCACGGGCAGTGCGGTGCGTGCACCGTCCTCGTGGACGGCCGGCGCGCCAACAGCTGTCTGCTGTTCGCCGTCACCCTCGACGGGTGCGCGGTCACGACCGTGGAGGGTCTCGCGGGGCCCGACGGCGCCCTGCACCCGCTCCAGCGCGCCTTCATCGAGCAGGACGCCTTCCAGTGCGGCTACTGCACCCCCGGCCAGCTCTGCTCCGCCGTCGGCGCCCTGCGCGAAGTCGCCGCCGGCGACCCGTCGCACGTCACCACCGCCGGTGCCCGGGCAGGGGCCGCCGCGCTGACCGCTGAGGAGATCCGGGAGCGGCTCAGCGGCAACCTGTGCCGCTGCGGCGCCTACCCGGCGATCGTCCGGGCCGTCGCCGAGGCCGCCGTCGACGCCGCAGCCACCAGGACCGGTGCGGATGCGGACGTGATCGTGTGAAGCCCTTCGCCTACGTACGCGCCACCAGTCTCCGCGAGGCCGCCGACGCCCACGCCGCGCACCCCGGTTCCCGCTACCTGGGCGGCGGCACCAATCTCGTGGACCTGATGAAACTGGGCGTCGAGACCCCCACCGCCCTGATCGACATCTCCCGCCTTCCCCTGGACGAGATCACCGACCTCCCCGACGGGGGCCTGCGCGTCGGTGCCACGGTCCGCAACAGCGACCTGGCCGCCGACCCCCGGGTGCGCTCCCGCTTCCCGCTGCTCGGGCAGGCGCTGCTCGCCGGCGCCTCCGGCCAGCTCCGCAACGTCGCCACCACCGGCGGCAACCTGCTCCAGCGCACCCGCTGCGCCTACTTCCAGGACCTCTCCAAGCCGTGCAACAAGCGCGAACCGGGCAGCGGGTGCGGGGCCCGGGACGGCGTCCACCGCGACCACGCGGTCCTCGGCCACTCCGAGCACTGCATCGCCACCCACCCCTCCGACATGGCCGTGGCCCTCGCCGCGCTGGACGCCGGCGTCGAGCTGTACGGGGGACCGGACACCACCCGTACGGTCGCGGCCGCCGAGTTCCACCGGCTGCCCGGCGACCGCCCCGAGCAGGACACCGTCATCCGCGCGGGAGAGATCGTCACGGCGATGCTGCTGCCGGCCCCGGCGCCCGGCGCCGTCTCCGCCTACCGCAAGGCCCGTGACCGCGCGTCGTTCTCCTTCGCCCTCGCCTCGGTCGCCGTCGTACTGGACCTCGACCGCGACGGGGGCCTCGTGCGCCAGATCTCCCTGGCCTTCGGCGGCCTCGCCCACCGGCCCTGGCGGGCCACCACGGCCGAGGCGCGGCTGACCGGCGCCGAGCCGCGTCCGGACGCCGTGCGCGCGGCGGTCGACGCCGAGCTCGCCCGGGCGAAGCCGCTGCGCGACAACGCGTACAAGATCCCCCTCGCCCGCAACCTCGCCTGCGACACCATCGCCGCGCTGGCCGGTACGCATCCCGGTTCCACAGACCACAGGACAGGACCCCAGGACCCACGATGAGTTCCGCCTCCGCCACCCTCGACACCGCCTCCGAGGCCCTGCTCGGCGCCCCCGTCCCACGGCTCGAAGGCCGGGAGAAGGTGACCGGCACCGCGCTGTACGCCGCCGAACGGCACCTGCCGAGGCGGGCCTACGGGTGGCCGGTGCCCGCGACGATCGCCCGCGGCCGGATCACCGCCCTCGACACCGCCCCCGCCTTGGCCCTGCCCGGCGTCCTGGGCGTCCTCACCCCGTACGACGCACCGCGGCTGGGCCCCTCCGACGACCCCGGCCTCCAGCTGCTCCAGGACCTGCGGGTACCGTGCCGCGGCTGGTACGTGGCGCTGGCCGTCGCCGACACCCTGGAGGGTGCCCGCGCCGCCGCCGACGCGGTGCGCGTCACCTACGAGGCGGAGCCGCACGACGTCGTACTGCGCGAGGGTCACCCCGGCCTGTACACCCCGGAGGAGGCCAACGGCGGCTACCCCGCGCACCGCGAACAGGGGGACCCGGACGCGGCGTTCGCCGCCGCGCCCGTACGGGTCGACGTCCGCTACGCGGTGCCGCCGCTGCACAACCACCCGATGGAGCCGCACGCCGCCACTGCGCACTGGGACGCCGGGCGCGGCCACCTCACCGTCCACGACTCCTGCCAGGGCACCACGGTGGTGCGCACCGTCCTGGCCGGGCTGTTCCGGCTGCCCGAGGACCGGATCACGGTGCTGGCCGAGCACGTGGGCGGCGGCTTCGGCTCGAAGGGCACGCCGCGTCCCCACGTCGTCCTCGCCGTCATGGCCAGCCGGCACTGCGGACGCCCCGTCACCGTGGCCCTGCCCCGCCAGCACATGGCCGCCACCGTCGGCCACCGCGCTCCCACCCTGCACCGCGTCCGGCTCGGCGCCCGCGCCGACGGCACGCTCACCTCCCTCGGCCACGAGGTCACGACGCACACCTCGCGGGTGCGCGAGTTCGTCGAGCAGGCCGCCGTACCCGCGCGGGTGATGTACGCGGTCCGGGACAGCCGCACCACGCACCGCGTCGCCGCGCTCGACGTGCCCACCCCCTCCTGGATGCGCGCCCCCGGCGAAACGCCCGGCATGTACGCGCTGGAGTCGGCCATGGACGAGCTGGCCGATGCCCTCGGCATGGACCCCGTCGAGCTGCGCGTACGCAACGATGCGGCCACCGAGCCCGACAGCGGCCGCCCCTTCAGCAGCCGGCACCTCGTGGAGTGTCTGCGCGAGGGCGCCGACCGCTTCGGCTGGGCCCGCAGCCGGCCGCCCCGGCGGGAGGGGCCGCTCCTCATCGGCAGCGGCATGGCGGCGGCCACCTACCCCGTGTACATCGCTCCGGCCGGCGCGCGGGCCCACGCCCGACCCGACGGGAGCTACCTCGTCGAGGTGAACGCCACCGACATCGGCACCGGCGCCCGTACGGTCCTCTCCCAGATCGCCGCCGACGCGCTGGGGGTCCCGCTCGACGCCGTCTCGCTGTCGCTCGGCAACAGCGCGCTGCCGGCCGGCCCCGTGGCCGGCGGCTCCACCGGGACGGCGTCCTGGGGCTGGGCGGTGCACGACGCGTGCACCGCCCTGACCGACCGGCTGGCCCGCCACCACGGGCCACTGCCCGACGCGGGGCTCTCCGCGTCTGCGGACACCACCCAGTCGGCGAAGCAGAGGTCCCCGTACGCGCGCCACGCGTTCGGGGCCCACTTCGCCGAGGTGCAGGCCGACACGGTCACGGGCGAGGTACGGGTGCGCCGGATGCTGGGAGTCTTCGCCGCCGGCCGCGTCCTCAACCCGCGCACGGCCCGCTCGCAGTTCATCGGGGGCATGGTGATGGGGCTGGGCATGGCGCTGACCGAACACAGCGGCCTGGACCCGGCCTTCGGCGACTTCGCGGAACGCGACCTGGCCGCCTACCACGTACCGGTCAACGCCGACGTCCCCGGCGCCATCGAGGCCCACTGGATCGACGAGCACGACAAGCACCTCAACCCGATGGGAAGCAAGGGCATCGGTGAGATCGGCATCGTCGGCGCCGCGGCGGCCATCGGCAACGCCGTGAGCCGGGCGACCGGCCGGCGCCTGCGCGAGCTGCCCCTCACCCCTGACCGGGTCCTGGCCGCCCTCGGCGACGAAGGCGGCTCCGCCAGCGGCACGTAGCTTGCCCAGCTCCTGGTCGCGCTCCGGCTCCGGTGGCTCACGTGGACTCCCGGAGGACGACGACCGGGTGGATGCGCGGAACCTGCGGAGCCGCAAAGCCGGGAACGGCAGAGACCGCGGCAGTGGGACGCAGCCCGGGAGCGCCGGCGGATTGCGGACCGTTCGGCGGGATCCGGCCGCCTCCCCTGCCCGACGCTGCCGGTCAGTCGAGGACTGCGGTCGCCTCGATTTCGACCAGGTGCTCAGGGACGTCCAGCGTCGCGACGCCGATCAGGGTGGCCGGCGGCACCGGCGCGAGCCCGAGCCTTCCGGCCGCGCGGGCCACGCCGTCCATGAGCAGGGGCATCTTCTCGGGAGGGTGGTGCCGCCGCGCGTCGAGTACACCCTGACCGAGCCGGGCCGGGCCCTGCGCGCGACGGTCGACGGCATGTGCGACTGGACCCACCGCTACCTGGCTGACATCGAAACCGCCCGCCACCGTTTCGACACCGCCTGAGCGGACGCCTCAGGTCGCCTGCCATGTCCGCCTGCCGTGGCGCAAGGGACGCGCCGTTTGTGACGGCCGGCGCGGGTAAAGGCGTGGCATGGGTGAGGAGGAACTGCCTCGGCCGGAGGCCGAGGAACTGCTGGCCGGGCTGAGCGTGGATGCCCGCCGGCCCGAGCAGCCTGTGCTGCTGGAGGCCGACGGAGCCCCGATCCGTACCTGGCGGGAGAGCTATCCCTACGACCGCCGGATCAAGCGGGGCGAGTACGAGCGGAGCAAGCGGATCCTGCAGATCGAGCTGCTCAAGCTGCAGCACTGGGTCAAGGAGACCGGCGCCCGGCTGGTGGTGATCTGCGAAGGCAGGGACGCGGCGGGCAAGGGCGGCACCATCCAGCGGTTCACCGAGCGGCTCAACCCCCGCGGCGCCCGGATCGTGGCTCTCGACAGGCCGACCGAAAGGGAGTCGGGGCAATGGTACTTCCAGCGCTATGTCGCCCACTTGCCGGCGCCCGGAGAGATCGTCTTCTTCGACCGGTCCTGGTACAACCGGGCCGGCGTCGAGAAGGTCATGGGCTTCTGCACCCAGCAGCAGTACGAGCTGTTCCTGCGGCAATGCCCCCAGTTCGAATCGATGCTGGTCGAAGACGGCATCCTGCTGGTGAAGTTCTGGTTCTCGGTCTCCCGCGCGGAGCAGCGCACCCGTTTCGCCATCCGGCAGGTCGATCCCGTCCGGCAGTGGAAGCTCTCCCCCACCGACCTGGCATCGCTGGACCTGTGGGACGACTACACCCAGGCCAAGGTCGCGATGTTCCGGGCCACCGACACCAGCCACGCGCCCTGGACGGTGGTCAAGAGCAACGACAAGCGCCGCGGCCGGCTCGAAGCGATGCGAAGCCTGCTGTGGCGCATCGACTACGACCGCAAGGACCAGACGGCGGTCGGCCGCCCCGACCCCCTCATCGTCGGCGCCGCCGACACCCTGCTCGAAACCGGCGAGGAACCCACCTCCCTCACCCCCACTCCCCTGGCCGGACCGCCTCTCGGCCCCGGCCACCACCCCCACTCGTAACACTAAAAGGGCCGTCACCTCGCCGCAGGCCCCGCACCCCGCTGCGAAGCCGAGGGGGAAGCCCGGCAAGGGCACGGGCCGCTCGTACGGCCGACGACGCCACGGTGGGCTGGGGCTTCGGACCTCGCGAACTCAGCGCCTCGGGGGCTGCCGAGGTTGCGGTGGTGCGGGGTGTCCCGCCCGCACGTGCCAGGCTTCAGGGTCGATGAGGCGTCCTTCTGGCCGACAGCGCGCTCTACGCGAGGCGGCTGCCGGGGCTATGGTCGCGGGCGTGGACATGCGGACGATCATCGAAGATCTCGCCGGCCAGGCCGAGCAGCAGCTCCGCGGCGGGGTGTGGCGGGTGACGGACACCGATCGCTCCGTCGCGGCGAAGGCCGCCGCCGAGCTGAGTGCCGCCGTCGGACCGGCGGACGTACAGGAGACGCTCGCGGTGATCGACCGGCTCGCGCACCTGCGGGAAGCCCTCGCCGCCGTGGCGCTGGCCCTCGCGCACGTCCACGGCCGCCTCGCCTGGTTCCTCGGCGCCGCCGCCACCGCTCTCACCCCGATCCTCCACTGGCGCGCCCTGCCCGTCGAAAACGGGCCCACCTTCGGCGCCGTCGCACCCACCCCCGAGCAGTACCGGGACGCCGAGGACGCCATCCGCCGACTCCACACCGTGCTCACCCGCATCACCGCCAACTGACCTCCCGTCACGGCGCGCCCTGCACACCTCTGCGCCCCGGGGGGTGAGGCATGCACGGCCCCTTGAGGCGGGGTGTTGCCAGCCGGCGTGTTGTGCCAGGCTCGTGGGTGAACCAGCCTGGTCTGGTGGGAGACCCCGCGCTGCCGAGTGGTCACCGCAGGGGCGGTGGCCGGTGGACGGTACGGGTGGTCTCGCTCGGCTGCGCGCAGCCCTCTTCGCAGCTGCGCGCGTGACGGCCGGCCCCCTGGACGGGGGATGTCGGCCGTGATGGGCACCGACCCGATCGGCAGGACGTTTGACCATGCAGGACACCTTCGACGTGCACGTCACCGAGACCCCCGAGCGCACGGTGGTCGTCGTGGCGGGTGAACTCGACCTCTCCACCAGCGCCCACGTCACCCAGGCCACCGACGCCCTGGTCCTGACCGGCAGAACGCTGAGCGTGGACCTCGCGGCGGTGCCGTTCATCGACTCCAGCGGCCTGAACATGCTCCTCACCCTGCGCCGCCGAGCCGAACAGGAACACGCAGGCCTCGAACTGCGCGGCCTGGGCCGGCAGGCGCTGCGGCTGCTGGACCTCACCGGCTCACGCGACCTGTTCCACCTCAGCTGACCGACAGGTCGGCCCACACCGTCTTCCCCGCCCCTTCGGGCCGGGTGCCCCAGTGCTCGACGAGCTGATCGACGAGGAAGATCCCGTGGCCGCCTCCCCGGTCCGGACGGCGGTGGGACGGGCGCGGCAGGGTGGGGCCCGGGTCGGTCACGGCGATTGTCAGACGGCCCGTCTCGTGGTCGATGTTCCCGAGCGGACCGTCGTGACCGTGGCAGGCGCCCTCGACATGGACACCAGCCCCCAGCTCGGCACAACCATCGCCGCCCTGGACCTCGACGACCTCACCCTGGGCCTGGACCTGACCGGCGTCGCCTTCATCGACTCCTCCGGCCTCCACCTCCTCCTCACCCTGCGCAACCGCACTCACGCCCAGGGCGGAACCCTCGAGCTGCTCTGCGTCCCCTGCCAGGCGCTGCGCCTGCTCGACCTCACCGGCACCCGCCGCCTCTTCACCCTGCTCCCCTGCCCCACGCCCTGAGACGCCGTGCGCGGGGCCCGGCAGGACACCGAGCCTTCGGCCCGGGCAGAGTGCCGTCGTCCTGGAGCACCCGATCGTGCACCAGGTGCTGCGGCCGTCGGCCGTACGCGCCGTACGCGCCGTACACAGCGTGCAGGGGGGCTCCCCAGCCCCTTGGCTTGCCGGCGGCCGTCAGGCCGGCGAGGCGTCGCCGAAGGTGATCGCGTCGCTCGTGCACAGTTGCGCCGACATGTTCCGCTCCATCATGCGCAGCGCCGCGTGTGCCAGACCGGGATCGATGTGGGCGACCGCGTCGAGGGCGACGACGACCTCGTAGTGCCGGATGTGGGCGTCCAGGGCGGAGTACAGCACGCACTGTTCGGTGACCTGCCCGCAGAGCACCACCCGCCGGACCTCGAGCTGCCCCAGCAGGTAGGCCAGGGGCGTCTCGTAGAAGATCGAGTGCCGTGCCTTGACCACGAAGAGGGCGTTCTCGTCGGGCGCGACCGGCTCGACGAGGTCCCGGTAGCGGCCCGCGAGGGCGGATCGGAGGATCTCTCCGTGGTGGGAGCGCCACCGTCCGAAGTTGTCGTTGACGTAGATCACCGGGGAATCGCCCGCCCGGGCCCGTTTGAGCAGCGCGCCCACGCCCGGCAGGGCGTCCCGTACCGAGGGCACGAGCGCTTCGGCGTCCTCGTGCTCGTAGCTGTTGAGCATGTCGATCACGATGAGGGCCGTACGGGCCATGGCGATCGCCTCCGCCCGGCCCCTGCCCGTAAGCGAGCAGGCGCAACCGGGGCGGTCAGTGCTGCCGGAGCACCCTGATGCTCTTGGCCTGCGTGTCGACGGCGTCGGGCAGGACCATCCCCGCCTGCACGCCCGTGCGCAGGTAGGCCAGGACGTCCCCGGTAAGGCGCTCACCGGGGAGGACGGCGGGAATTCCCGGCGGGTAGGGGGTGAGCATTTCGGCGGCGATGCGGCCCTCGGCACGCTCACAAGGCACCTGCTCCGTCGGGCCGAAGAACGCGTCACGCGGGAGGGCTGCCTGTTCCAGGCGCAGGGCAGCCGGTGAGGGGACGTCCACACGCGGGCCGGTGCGGAGCTCGGGGGCGTGTGCGGCCAGGTCGCGGAGGGCCGTCAGCAGGATCTTCGCCGTCTGCTGGTCGTCGGCGTGGGTGAGCTGTGCGCTGATGCGGCGGTGGTCCGCGAGGTGGAGGTTGACGCGGTGGTGGGTGCGCAGCCAGTCGGCGGCCGTGTAGCCGGTCACCTGCCAGTGGCTGATGTCGATGGTGATCTGGAGAGGGTCGAGGTCGTTGGCCTTGCCGGGACCGCAGAAGTCGGCGCGGCCGTGTACGCGCATGCCGTCGATGCCGGCGATCTGGTGGCGGACGTCGGCGGCGAGGGCGAGGGCGTGGTCGTAGAGGTTCCTGCCGTGTTGGGTCATCTGGCGGCGCCAGCCGTCGAGGGCGGCGTAGACGAGGACGGAGGGGCTGGTGGTGCCGAGGAGGTCCTCGCGGCTCTTGAGGACCTCGGGTGCGACGAGGTCGCCCTGCAGGTGGAAGACGGAGCTCTGTTCCAGGCCGGAGCCCATTTTGTGGACGGAGGTGACGCACACGTCGGCGCCGGCGTCCATGGCCCAGGTGGGCAGGTCGGGGTGGAAGGGCAGGTGGGCTCCCCAGGCCTCGTCGACGATGAGGGGTTTGCCCCGGCGGTGGCAGACCTGGGCGATGGCCGCCAGATCCGAGCAGGTGCCGTACGGAGTGGGCGTCGTCACGAGCGCACCGCGGGCGTCGGGATGGTCTTCGAAGGCGGCCGCGAAGGCGTCGGCGGACGGCGGATGGGCGAGGTGGCGGTCGGCGTCCCACTGGGGCTCGACCCAGACGGGCCGGATGCCGCACAGAATGAGACCGGAGACCACGGACTTGTGGGCGTCGCGGCCCACCAGCAGCTTCTCGTGCGGGCCGGCGACCGACAGCATCGCGGACTTCACCGACAAGGAGCTGCCACAGGTCGAGAAGAATGCGTGGTCGGCACCGACGGCGTGGGCCATGAGCTCCTGGGCCTCCTCGACGACGCGGTGCGAGGACGTCCGGTCGTCCAGGCCGCTGGTCGCGAGGACGTCGGAACGGAACACGTCCTCCCCGAGGACCGCCCGTACCCGGGGGTCGGCGCCGCGGCCCTGCTTGTGGCCTGGCGGTGTGAAGGGGGTCTGGCCGGCCGCGTGGTAGGCGGCGAGGGCATCGAGCACGGGCGTCTTCGACTGGTCCATGTCGCGCGCATGCCCGGGAGATCGGGGAAGACACGCCCCGGCGTCGCAACGAAGCGCAGGCGGGACCCTCAGAGGCCCGGCGTAGGTGCACGCGGTCCGGAAATCCGCGGCCTGGCGCCGCGGTCGAGCCCCGCACTCCCGCTCCGCCGGCCGCTCGGGAACAGGGCTGTGTGGCGGTGGGCGTTGGGGGTAGCCGGACCTCATGACCATCACCGACACCACCCCGCTGCGCGCTGTCGCGCTCGTGTGCACCCTCTCGCCGTCGCCCGCCTCCTCAAGCTCTCAGCTGCTCGCCGAGCAGACCATGGCCGCGCTCGCCGAGCATGGGGTCACCGGCAAGACGATCCGGATCGCCGACCACGACGTGAAGGCCGGGGTGAAGACGGACATGGGTGAGGGAGATGCATGGCCGGAGATCCGCGCGACGATCCTGGGGTGCGACATTCTGATCCTGTCCACGCCGATCTGGCTCGGGCACCCTTCCAGCATCGCCCAGCGGGTGCTGGAGCGGTTGGACGCCGAGCTCGGGGAGAGTGACGCCGAGGGCCGCATGCTCACCTACGGCAAGGTGGCCGCGGTCTGCGTGGTCGGCAACGAGGACGGCGCCCACAACGTCAGCGCCGACCTGTTCCAGGGCCTCAACGACGTCGGCTTCTCCCTCGCGCCGAACGCCGTCACCTACTGGGTCGGCGAAGCCATGCAGGGCACCGACTACCAGGACCTCGACAAGACCCCCGAGAAGACCGCTGCCGCCACCAAGGCGCTTGCCGCCAACACCGCGCACCTCGCGCGCCGTCTGAAGGCGGCCCCGTACCCGCCGTCCTCCTGACGCCAGGCCCGGTGCGTCGCTGCCGTCGCCGCGGCGGAATGAATCCCTCCCTATGGGTAGGAGCGGGACATGAGTGAGAACGGCGGACTTGCAGTGGTGACTGGTGCCTCCAGCGGAATCGGTTTCGAACTGGCCCTCCAGCTCGCGGACCGCGGATACGACCTGATCATGAACTCTGCGGACGGGGAACGGCTGGAACCTGCGGCCGCCGAGATCCGCCGCCGCACAGGCCGGCTCGTGCACACGGTACGAGCGGACCTGCGCCGCTACGAAGAGGCGGAACGATTCTGCGAGGTGATCGCCGCGACTGCCCGGCCTGTCTCCGTCGGCGTGCTCAACGCCGGAGTGGGGCAGGGTGGCGCATTCCTGGACACGGATCTGGAAGACGAGTTCGAAATCGTCGACCTGAACGTGCGGTCCACGGTGCACCTGGCCAAACGGCTCCTGGGCAGCATGGCGGCGCAGGACGAGGGGCGTGTTCTGATCACGTCGTCCATCGCCTCGACGATGCCCGGGTCCTTCCAGGCCGTGTACAACGCCTCGAAGTCCTTCCTGCAGTCCTTCGCCCAGGCGTTGCAGAACGAGCTCAAGGACAGCCCCCTCACCGTCACCTCCCTCATGCCCGGCCCGACGGACACCGACTTCTTCCGACGTGCCGGGATGGAGGACACCAAAGTCGGCTCCGGCAACAAGGACGACCCCGCCCAGGTCGCACGGCAAGGGCTCGACGCCCTCTTCTCCGGCAAGGACAAGGTCGTCGCCGGGTCGCTGAAGACCCGGGCACAGGGATTGGCCAACAAGGTCCTGCCCGACAGCCTCAAGGCCGAAGGACACCGCCGCATGGCCGAACCCGGCTCCGCCGACGGCTGAACCCCCGGTCGCGCATTCACCCCCGGTCCGGTCCGGGTACCGGCCCCCGGAGACGTGCGCACCGAGTCCGCCGGGCCCACGTCCCCCGTCAACCGAGAAAGGTTCGCGTCATGCCCCGAGGATCCAGCGCCAAGCGTGAACGGCAGTACGAACACATCAAGGAATCCGGTGAGAAGCGCGGCATGTCCGAGTCCCGCGCCAAGGAGATGGCCTCCCGGACCGTGAACAAGGAGCGCGCCCGCTCCGGCGAGAGCAAGACCGCCAGCCGCAGCTCCACCCAGGGCAAGTCCGCCTCCCAGCGCGGCGGCCAGAAGTCGTCCGGTGGCAGCAGCGGCAGCAGCAGCTCATCGGAACGAACCAAGGACGAGCTCTACCAAGAGGCCAAGAAGCGCGGCATCGACGGCCGCTCCACCATGACCAAGCAGCAACTCAAGAACGCCCTGGGTCACTGACCCAGCCGCTGCCGCAGGGCCCGTGAGGGACCGGGGCGGTGACAGGCCTCGGCGCGTCGCGCGCCGAGGCCTGCCGTACGCAGAGCGGGTGGAGCGGGGTCAGGGCCGGCGGCGGTCACGCAGGGAGTCCTTGATCCCGCGGGCCTGCTCCTCGGCCTTGCCCGCCACCTCGCGGGCCTTGCCCTTGACCTGGTCGGTCTTGCCCTCGGCCTTCATGCGCTCGTTGCCGGTCGCCTTGCCGGCGACCTCCTTCGCCTTGCCCTTCGCCTGCTCCATCTTGCCCTTGGCCTTCTCAGCCATGAAGAACACTCCCTTTTCCGAAGAAACGGTCTATCGGTGGACAAGCTAGGCCAGATTCAAGGGCGCCGCACGGCGGGCCAGAGCGGCGGGCGGTCCGGTGGTACCGGTCCCTGCCGGAGGGATCCTTCACCGGGGCCACAGGCCCATCCGCCTCACGCAGCCCCGCCCACGCCAGGCGGCGCTGCCCCCACGGCCGCGCCGGGCCATGATGAAGGTATGTCCGATCATGACGATTTTCTGGCGTGGGTCAGGACCGCGTTGTACGAGGCGGAGGTCGCGCTGCACAACGGCGACGCCGGCCCCCGGCGCGCGCTGTGGTCCCACACCGAGCCGGTGAGCGTGCTCGGCGCCTGGCGCAACGCCATCGGCCGCGACGAACTCGACGCCCTCTTCACCGGCCTCGCGGACTCGTTCTCCGACTGCACGTCGTACAGGTACGAGCTGCAGGCGTACGACGTCCGCGGCGACATGGCGTACACGATCGGCCTGGAACACACCTCCGCCTCCGTCGACGGCGAGCCCCGTAGCTATACGCTGCGGGCCACCCAGATCTACCGCAGGGAAGACGGCACCTGGCGCGTCGCCCACCGGCACGCCGACACCGTGACCGCCTGAAGGCCAGGGGCAGCACGCCCGCGGCGAGGCCGGTCCCTTGATCTCCGAGACCGGCAGGCGCCCTTCGGCGTAGGACCTCACGACCTGTACGAAGATCCCCAGGTCGAACGAGTGGGACAGTAGCCGCTCGTGGATCCGCAGGCCCCTCGGCCGTCCGTCGTGGCCGGATCCGGGGCGGTCCGGCCGGCTCCCGAGTGGAACCGGCGGCAAGTCGCGAGCCAGAAGGGTGGTTTGTCGGCGGTCATCGGGAGCAGATGAGCGGTCACGACCAATCCGGTACGTCACCAGGAGGTTCCCGATGTCGGGTACGGAGAAGGGCAAGGCGATCGCCGAGCAGGTGAAGGGCAAGGCGAAGGAGGCTCTGGGGCGCGCGTTGGGCAACGAGCGGATGACGGCCGAAGGCCGCGCGGAGCAGGTCAAGGGCAACGCCCGCCACGCCAAGGAGGACGTCAAGGACACCTTCCGCAACTAGATCACGCGGCGCACGTTCCGCCGTACCGCTGGGCCCCGGCCGACTCCCCCTCCGCCGGGGCCCAGCCCTGCGCCGGCCGATGCTGCGAAGGCCGATCACGCGACTCAAGGGGCCTGGACGCTTTGGTCCTTGGGGTGGAGCAGCACCCGCAGGACCCTGCTTTTTCAGAAGGTGTTGCGGCGGCGCAGCCTGAGCGGGCGGCCGTCCGGGTCGACCAGGGCGTGGTGCAGCGGAGTGGCCGGCAACCGCTGCGTCCAGGGCAGGTCCGGGGGGACGTACCTGCGCAGCCGGCCCGGCGGCCGCGGGCCACGGCGGCCGCCCGTGTGCCAGGCGTCCAGCGCGGCGGCGGACTCCTCGAAGGCGCGGAAGGCGGCCAGGGGGTCGCACAGCGCGTCCTGCGCCCGCTGTCCGGCCGTGCCCGGGGCGGCGGCCGCGAGGTCCAGGTGCTCCTGCATGAGCTCCAGGCGCAGCTCCCTGGCGAAGACGCGCGCCCCGTCACCGAGTCCGGCCGGGTCCTGGGGCGGACGGGGGTCCGTACGCCGGTCGAGGACGGCACAGCTGAGTTCCGAATCGTGCGTCCACGAGCGGAGGTTGACGTTGTCCGAGCCGATGGAGGCCCACGTGTCGTCGATCACGCAGACCTTGGCGTGGACGTAGACGGGGGTCCCTGCATCGTTCTCCAGGCCGTACACCGCGACCCGGTCGCCGCCGACGCGGCGCAGCGTGTCGAGGGCGGTGATGCGCCCGATCAGGTTCATGGGCAGGGTGAGGCGGCCGTCCTGCTCGGGGACGGCCGGGATCACGCCGATCAGCCGCAGCTGCGGCTGGGTGGCCAGTGCCCGGGCGAAGCAGGCCACCACCCGCGGGGACCACAGGTACTGGTCTTCGAGGTAGATCAGCGCGCGGGCCCGCCGCAGCGCCTTGAGGTAGCCCCGGGCGATGCTGCGCTCGCCGTCAGGGGCGAAGGGGTAGCCGCGCAGCAGCCGGTTCGGATAGGTCCGCAGCAGCTGCACGGTGTGCGTGCCACGACGTGCCGGGTCGGGGGTCTGCGGCGGGAGCCGGTCCGCGCGGACGTCCTCCCGGTGCAGCCGTTCCCGCAGGCGGGTGAGCGGGCTGCGGCTGAGGGGTGAGGGGTCCTCCCAGCGTTCCCGGAAGACGGCCTCGACGTCGCCGACGACCGGTCCGCGGAGGGCCAGTTGGACGTCGTGCCAGGGCGGGTGCGGACCGTAGGCGTCGGCCATGGGCAGCGACTGGCGGTCGCCGCGGTGGGTGGCGTCGTCGTTGCGGTTGTGGCAGAGGTCGATCCCGCCGACGTAGGCGACGTCCAGCTCGGGACGGCCGGGGTGGCGCAGCACCACCATCTTCTGGTGGTGCGAACCGCCGGGTCGCACCCGCATGTCGAGCAGGCACTCACCGCCCGCCTGCTCGATCTCCTCGCCGAGGTGGCGGTTCTCCTCTTCGCTGAACTGGAGGCTGTCCAGGTGGGAGCGCCAGAGCAGCCCCTTCACGATGACACCCCGCGCGGCCGCCCGCGCCAGGACGGCACCGATCTCGGTGCCGGGGCCGGCGAGCCGCTCGTCGGGATCACCGCGCCAGTCGGTGAAGAGGAGGAGGTCACCGGCGCGCATCGCGCTGATGCCGGCGAGGAGCTCCGCGAAGTACACCGCGCCGTGGACCAGCGGCCGTGCGTCATTGCCCTCGCACCAGGCCGCCCGGTCAGGGCGGCGCTCGTCCAGGCGCGTGGCGGTGTTGCCGCGTTCCCGGGATACCAGGAACCAGTCGGCGTACCTCACGGCATCGGCCCTCCACCACGCCCCTACCCGCCGCCCGGCCGCGCACGCCCTCAGCCCACGCCGAGGCGAACCGCGCGCCCGTCCACCGACGCCGCGGGCCGGCCGCGGCCGGCAGCTCGCCGGCCTGCCGTCCCGCAGGACGTCGTCGTGGGCGCCGGCGGGCACGGGACGGGATCGAGGGCCAGGGACCCGGTCAGCCTTCTCCGGTGCGGGCCGGCCCGGAGCGGGTTGCGTCGTCACTCCGGGTAGCTGCGGGTGGGGTCGACGGCCTCGTGGACGCGGTGGCCGATGGCACGCGGGGTGCGCTGCCGGGCCTGGGCGAGCCCGAGGGGCAACCTTCAGCGGGGCTCGACTCCGCATTCGACGCAGAGATTTCATGAACCGCCGGGTCCCCCTCCTCCGGGCCTGCATAGGCTCCGGGGCAGGGCCGGACGGACGGCCGCGACGATGCGGGGGCCAGGGGTGGAGTGGGGGTTGGGGGCGGCCGGCTTTGCGGTCGGGGTGCTGATCGCGGTGGTGACCTCGCCGGTGGGCGTGTCCGGGGCGGTGTTCCTGCTGCCGGTCCAGCTGAGCGTGTTCGCGGTACCCAATCCGGCCGTCACCCCCACGAACCTCTCTACAACGTGGTCGCCGGACCCGGCGCCCTGCTGCGCTACCGGCGCGACGGCGCGCTGCGCGGGCCGCTGGTACGGCTGCTGGTCCTGGGCACCCTGCCCGGGGTGGCTCCTCGGCACGCTCGCGACCGTGCTCGGCGGCCTCTACGCCATCGGCACCCTCCTGTGACCGGTGTGGCCGGGCACAGCGGATGGCCCGGATGGGGAACCCGTGTCCCCTCCGGGCTGGACGAACGCACCAGACGTCACGCGGCCGCCTGGGCCGGGGGACGAGTGCCGAGAGCCACGACCGCAGCCACGGCCGACAGGGCGGCGAGCAGCACGAAGAGCGGCGCATATCCGCCGAGGGGGCCGGCCAGGAGGGCGCCGGCGAAGGGTGCGAGTGCCGCGGCGGCGTGGGCGGGTGCGCCGAGGAGTCCGGAGAGCCGGCCGTAGTGGGTGGCGCCCCAGCGGTCGGTGACGGCGGTGGCCTGGAGGAGGGTGAGGTTGCCCCTCACCACCCCGGCCAGGACGGACACGCCGACGAGCACGGCGTACGGTCCGGCCACCGTCGCGAGGGCTGCGGTGGTGAGGGCGCCGAGGGCGATCAGGGTGACGGTGCGGGCCGTGACGCCGAGGTGGCGGGCGAGGGTCGCGTACAGGGTGCGGCCGAGGGTCTGGCCGGCTCCGCCGAGACCGAGGGCCCACGCCGCCTGGGTGGTGGTGTGGCCGCGTTCGATCAGGAGGGGGACGAGTCCGATGACGACGGCGTACATGGCGAACGCGGACAGGGTGAAGGTGACGGCCAGCGCCCGGAACGCCCGGCTGCGCACGACCTGTTCGTGGCCGCCGGTCACGTGCGGCGGGCTCGGCGGGGCCGGCGGCCAGGGGGCCTTCAGGACGACGGCGTGGGCCGGAACGGTCAGGGCCGCGAGGACGCCAGCGAGCACGACGTAGGTCGCGCGCCAGGACAGGTGGCCGGCGAGAACCGCGGTCAGGGGCGCGAAGACCGTGGAGGCGAGTCCGCCGGCCAGGGTGACGACCGTCAGGGCGCGGACGTGGTCCGGGGCCCACCAGCGGGTGAGGGCGGCGAACGCGGGCTGGTAGAGGACGGCGGCCATCGCCGCCCCCGCGAGCAGCCACCCGGCGAAGAAGACCGGCAGGTTCGGAGCCGCCGCGATCAGCAGCAGGCTCAGCACTCCGAGGACGGAGCCGGCGGTCATCACCATGCGGGGCCCGCGCTGGTCCAGAACCCGCCCGACGTGGATGCCGGCGACGGCCGACATGACGAGCGCGGCGGAGAACGCGGCCGTTGTTGCCCCCGTGCTCCAGCCGGTGTCGGCGGTGATGGCCGGGTTGAGGACGAGGAAGGCGTAGTAGACGATGCCCCAGCTGGTGATCTGGGTGAGGCAGAGGGCGGGCAGGACGGCGCGTGGCCGCGACCGGACCCCCGTCCCGGTCGCGGCCACGCCGCTGTGAAGACCGGTCACCTCAGCAGCCGCCGGAGGCGGCCGGCGCGGTGCCGATGGTGAGGGCGGCCGGGGTCGCGCAGCAGCCGCCACCGTCGTTCTGCCCGGCGGCCTCGGGCTCGTCGAAGAGGCCGGCGCCGCCGCACACCCCGGTTTCGGGGAGGGTGAGTTCGACGCGCTCGGCGGCCTCGTGGTCGCCGGCGAGGTGGGCGGCGACCGAGCGGACCTGCTCGTAGCCGGTCATGGCGAGGAAGGTCGGGGCGCGGCCGTAGGACTTCATGCCGACCAGGTAGACGTCCTTCTCCGGGTGGGAGAGCTCGTTCACGCCGTGCGGGTAGACCGTGCCGCACGAGTGCTGGTTGGGGTCGATCAGGGGCGCGAGCGCGACGGGGGCCTGGAGGCGCTCGTCGAGGCCGAGGCGGAGTTCGTCCAGGAAGGACAGGTCGGGGCGGAAGCCGGTCAGCACGATCACCTCGTCGACCGGGTCCAGGCGTCGGCCGTCCTCGCCGACGAGGACCAGGCGGCCGTCACCGTCACGCTCGACCGCGTCGGTGCGGAAGCCGGTCACCGCGTCCGCGTAGCCGCCGTCGACCGCTGCCTTCGCGGCGAGGCCCAGGGCGCCGCGGGCGGGCAACTGGTCGGCTTCGCCGCCGCCGTACGTGGAGCCGGAGATGCCGCGGCGCAGGATCCAGGTGGCGTGGGTGCCGGTGCCGTCGTCGGCCTGGGCGAGGTCGGCCAGGTAGGCGAGGGCGGTGAAGGCGGAGGCGCCGGAGCCGATGACCGCGGTGCGCTTGCCCGCGTAACGGGCCCGGACGGCCGGGTCCTTCAGGTCGGGCACGCGGTACGTGACGCCGTCGGCGGCCTGTCGCTCCCCCAGGGCCGCCAGTCCGCTGCCGCCTGCCGGGCTCGGGGTGGACCAGGTG
Source organism: Streptomyces sp. NPDC101118 (assembly GCF_044759445.1). Classification (NCBI taxonomy): domain Bacteria; kingdom Bacillati; phylum Actinomycetota; class Actinomycetes; order Kitasatosporales; family Streptomycetaceae; genus Streptomyces; species Streptomyces sp. NPDC101118. The sequence continues at coordinate 41,753 of NZ_JBIVZG010000021.1, forward strand.
CCGGAGGCATCGATGACCGCGCGGGCCAGGACCCGCTGCTCGTGGCCGTCTGCGCCGGCGTAGTGGACGACGAAGGGCTGGGCCTCGCGGTCGGCGTCGACGATGCGGTCGCGCCCGGTACGGGAGACGCCGGTGACGCGGGCGTCATAGCGGACCTGGCCGCCCAGGACGTCGGCCAGCGGCTGGAGGTACTGCTCGGCCCAGTCGCCGCCGGAGGGGTAGGTGTCCTCGGCGGGCTTGACCCAGCCGGTCGGGGCGAGGAGCTTCTCGGCGGCGGGGTCGACCACCTCGCCCCAGCGGGAGAACAACCGCACGTGCGACCACTCGCGCACCGCTGCTCCGGCGTGGGGACCTGCTTCGAGGACGAGCGGGGTGAGTCCGCGGTCGAGGAGGTGGGCGGCGGCTGCGAGTCCGGCGGGGCCGGCCCCGATGACGACGATGGGCAGGTCGGTGGTGTTCTCGCTCATGGCAGGTCTCCGGGGCTTGGTGCGGGTGGGCGGGGGGGCGGGGGCCGGGTCGTCAGCAGCAACCGGCGCCGACGGTGACGGTGACGACTCCCGGCTGTTTCGACGTTTGTCGATGGCTTGCACGATCAGCGTGACAGCTGCATCGACAGACGTCAACATAGACATTCATCGAATTCAGGGCCGGCGGGCCGAGCGTGCCGAGGGCCTGGACCGCCACGCCGCCCATCCAAGCCCGAACCGACCTGGCGCAGCTTGGTTCGACATGTGTCAACATAGACGTGTGTCGAATGCGAAGGTTCTGCCGCTCCTGGAGCCCGACGTGGTCGCGTGCTGCCCGCCGCTGACCGAGCGCCCCATGTCCGCCGACGAGGCCGAGACGGCCGCGAAGATGTTCAAGGCCCTCGGGGACCCCGTACGCCTGCGCCTGTTCTCCGCCGTCGCCTCCCACGAGGGCGGAGAGGCGTGCGTCTGCGACATCTCCGACGTCGGCGTCTCCCAGCCCACCGTCTCCCACCACCTCAAGAAGCTCAAAGAGGCCGGGCTGCTGTCCTCCGAGCGGCGCGGGACGTGGGTGTACTACCGGGTCGAGCCCACCGTCCTCGCCGCCATGGGTGCACTCCTGAACGGTGCCGCCCGCGAGGCGTAGAGCTTCTTTCGGCCAGGCCGAAGGTGGCGGTCTTCATCGTTCATCGATTATCGTCGATGAACGATGAAGGGGGTACTGCTCGTGCTCAGCGATGATGACGCCCGCCTGTACGCGGGCTGGTTCAAGGCCCTGGCCGACCCCACCCGCGTGCGCCTGCTGCACCTTCTGGCCGGCGAAGGCCGGGCCATGAGCGTGGGCGAGATCGTGGAGCGGGCCGAGGTCGGCCAGTCGACGGTCTCCCACCACCTCAAGACCCTGGCCGAGGTGCGGTTCGTCCTGGCCGAGCGCCAGGGCACCTCCACCCTCTACTCGGTCAACCGCACCTGCCAGAGCGTCTTCCCCCGCGCCGTCCGCGCGATCCTCGGCGAGGAGGCGACCGCCGGTGGCTGCTGAGATCCGTATCGCCGCAATGACGGCCGCGCACGCCGAGCAGGTGCTCGCCATCTACCAGGCCGGAATCGAGGAGGGGAACGCGACCTTCGAGAGCCAGGCCCCCGACTGGGGCGTGTTCGACAGGGCCAAACTGCCCGGCCACCGCTTCGTCGCCCTCGGCGACGACGGGCGGGTGCTGGGCTGGGTGGCGGCGAGCGCGGTCTCGGACCGGTGCGCGTACGCGGGCGTGGTAGAGCACTCCGTCTACGTCCACCCCGACGCACGCGGCCGCGGCGTCGCGGGCCGGCTCCTCGCCGCCCTGGTGGAGTCGACCGAAGCGGCGGGCATCTGGACGATTCAGTCCGGGATCTTCCCCCAGAACGCCGCAAGCCTCGCCCTCCACGAGCGGGCCGGATTCCGGATCATCGGGACTCGTGAGCGGATCGGCCGACACCACGGCGTGTGGCGGGATGTCGTCCTGCTGGAGCGCCGGAGCCCTCGGATCAGCTGAGCTCGCCGTCCGGGGTGAGGAGTTACGCGATCTCGCGGGCCGCTGCGCGTGCCGTGCGGCCGACGCCGATCACCACCACGTGGTGGCGCTGCGTCATGCCGCGGGGTTGTCCTGCTCGGTCTTGCCGCGCATGAAGATGACGGCCACGAGGGCCAGGCCGACCACGATGCCGATCAGCTGCATGCCGATGAAGCCGGGTACCGAGCCGGGGGCGATGCCCGCGAAGGTGTCCGTGAACGCGCGGCCGATGGTGACGGCCGGGTTCGCGAAGGAGGTGGAGGAGGTGAACCAGTAGGCCGCGCCGATGTACGAGGCCACGGCGACCGGGGCGAAGCGGAGGCGGTCCGTACGCGCGAGGCCGAAGATCAGCAGGATCAGGCCCGCGGTGGCGACGACCTCGCCGAGGAGGAGGTTGCCGGCGGAGCGTTCGTGCTGGGACCACTTCACCAGGGGCTCGCCGAACATCGCGTCCGCCAGGATCGCGCCCGCGATCGCGCCGACGATCTGCGAAGGCACGTACACGGCCAGCTCGCGGGCGTTGACGCCCGCCCCGCCGCGGCGGGCGGTCCACCACTCGGCCAGCGTGACCGCCGGGTTGAAGTGCGCGCCGGAGACCGGGCCGAGCAGGGCGATCAGCACGCCGAGGCCGAACACGGTGGCAGTGGAGTTGGCCAGCAGCTGCAGCGCGACGTCGTCGGTCAGCTCGGTGGCCTGGATGCCGGAGCCGACCACGACCGCCACCAGCGCGGCGGTGCCCACGAGTTCGGCGGCGGCCCGGGCGGTCAGCGGGGTGCGGGGCGGGGTCGCACCGGGCGCGGGCTGGGGCGCGTCGGCGGCGGCTGTCGGGGACGCCGCTGCGGGGGCGGCGCCGGCGGGCTCGGTGACGGTCAAGGCAGGTTCTCCTCGGGCAGGTGAGGCTGAGAGCGGGTTACGGGCAGGCCCGCTTGAGGTTCGCTTCGGTGGTGGCGCGCGCGGTCCGGGCGAGGTCGGCGAACTGACCGGCGATGCCTTCGATGACTTCGGGGCGCAGGCGGTAGTAGATGTACCGTCCGCAGGGCTCCGTCTCCACGACCCCGGCCTCGCGCAGCACCTTCAGGTGGTTGGAGAGGTTGGTCTGCTTGGCGCCGGTCTCTTCCACGAGGTGTGTGGTGCACAGCGTCTCGCGGGCCAGCAGGGTCACGATCCGGAGCCTGAGGGGGTCCGCCAGGACTCGGATCAGTTCAGTGTCGACTGACGTCATCATGGACTGATACTGTCACATCAGCGGTGGCTGACACCACTGGGAGCTGATCTTCCGGAGCTCCTTTTTCCTTGAGACGAGAGAGACGTCTGATGTCCGAGCAGTCCGGCAAGCCTTCTGTCCTGTTCGTGTGCGTGCACAACGCCGGGCGCTCCCAGATGGCAGCTGCCTGGCTGTCCCACCTCGCCGGCGACCGCGTCGAGGTTCGTTCGGCCGGCTCGGCCCCCGCCGACTCGGTCAACCCCGCCGCCGTCGAGGCGATGCGTGAGGTCGGCATCGACATGTCCGCGGAGACCCCGAAGATCCTCACCGTCGACGCGGTGAAGGCCTCCGACGTGTGCATCACCATGGGCTGCGGCGACACCTGCCCCGTCTTCCCGGGCAAGCGCTACCTGGACTGGAAGCTCGAGGACCCGGCCGGTCAGGGGGTGGAGTCCGTCCGCCCGATCCGCGACGAAATCAAGAAGCTCGTCGAGGGCCTGATCGGGGAGATCGCCCCGGAACCGGCGGCGTGAGCGCGGCGGGGGGCATACGCAACGTCCTCGCGGAGGACATGCGGGCCCAGGCCGAGCGCTTCGGCGCCGAGCGGTACCTCGCCGCTCCCGCCGACGCGCGGTAAACGACCAACTCCACGAGAGGAGGCCACATCATGGCCCTCAAGAACGTCACCGACGCGTCCTTCATCGAGGACGTCCTGCAGAGCGGCAAGCCCGTGCTCGTCGACTTCTGGGCTCCCTGGTGCGGCCCCTGCCGCCAGGTGGCCCCTTCCCTCGAAGCCATCGCCGCCGAGCACGGCGAGAAGATCGAGATCGTGAAGCTCAACATCGACGAGAACCCGGAGACCGCCGCCGCGTACGGCGTCCTGTCCATCCCGACGATGAACGTCTTCGTCGGCGGCCGGGTCAGCAAGACCATCGTCGGCGCCAAGCCCAAGGCCGCACTGGTGCGGGAACTGGGCGAGTTCATCGGCGCCTGAGGCCGGCCCGCGCCGCCGCGTCACCCGGCCACGAAGGCGGCGGTGGTCGGTCGGGGGCGGAGTTCAGGACGCGCCGGGGCTCTTCTTCCGGTTCTTCCCGGTACCGATGCCGGTGTAGGCCGATTCGTCCTTCGTGCCGCTGGGGCGTTGGGAGCGGCCCCGAGGGCCCGTGTCGTGGTGGCCCTGTTGGCCGCGCCGGGCGTGTTCTTCACCTCTGGTCGACATGCTCTCGACCGGGACTCCCTCGTCCGGCTCGGGCGGGGACTGGCTCTCGCGGCCGGGGGTCTTCTCCGGGGTGTCGAACGAGCGCCGGGCGCTGGGGTTGTCCTGGGTGTGCGTCGAGTCGACGTCCTGCGCCCAGCCGTGCTGCTCCGTGCCTTCGTGGCGGCTGGGACCCTCGCCGTGCCGGGGGTGTGACTTCGGGCTGGTGGCCATGGGGCGCCTCCTGGTTCACGTCGTTTCCGGCCCTGCGCCTGCCCCCGTGGCGGCCGGGCAACCCGCTCGCGGGGTGGGGGGCGTGAGGCGTGCCCCGGCCGCCGTTTGCCGGGTGGGCGCGCCATGTCCTCCGGCTCTGGCCGAGCCCGGCGCACCCAGGGCCGGGTCAAGGGCGCGGCATCGGCGCCACGGGTACCGGCAGCAACATGCTTTACAATTCAACCGCCGACGTTGTGCGGCCGGACCCCGTACCGGCGCGGCTCGGCAACCCCAAAGACGGCCGCCGTGTTCCCCCCGTGCCCGGCGGCCCTGCCCGGGGGCCGGCGCGCCACTCCCCCCCTGCGCGCCGGCCCCCACCCCTCCGCCGCACCCGCGGAGTACCCGAGGCCGCCCACCACCGCTCCAGCGCGGCGGAGTGGTTGCCCTGGGCACGGACATCCGGAGCCCGGATGCAGCCCCCGCCGGCCGAGCCCGGGCGGAGACGGGCACGCACGGCACGAGCTCTCCAGCAGCCGCCGCAACCGGCGCGAGACCTGCCCGGCGGGTGACAGGGCGCGGAGCAGACGATGCGACTTCGCCGCCGCTTCGCTTCAGGAGGCAGCCGCGGATGTGCAGAGCTGCCACGGCTGTCACGGAAGCGTGCGTGGTTCAGAGGGTTTCGCTGAGCGAGTCCGCCAGGCGCCGGCGCGCCGTACGGGTCGCCGGCAGGGCGGCAGCGGCCGCCGCGCCGAGCACCGCCGTGGCGACGAGCGCGGCCAGCACCGGCATCTGCGGCAGGCGGGCGATGCCGGCTCCGATGCCGCTCGATGCGGCCTGCAGGTCCACGAGCAGGGTGCCGCCGACGGCACCCGCCGCCGTCCCCAGCAGGGCGGCCGCCAGCGCGGTCAGCCCGGCAGCCGTCATGATCGTCGCACTGATCTGCCGGGGGGTCAGCCCGATCGCCTTCAGCGCCAGCAGGTCCCGGCCGCGGTCCCGGACGCCCGTGCTGACCAGCGTCAGCACTTCCGTCAGCCCGATCAGGACCAGCACGGCGACCAGGGCGGCGATCACCGCACGAGCCGGCTCCAGCCCCTCGACGGGGCTGGAGCCCGCCCGGACCTCCAGTGCTCCTGCCGCGACCCGGCCGACGGCGTCCCGGACTTCCCGCGGGTCGGCGCCGTCGCGCAGCACGAGGGTGTGGTGGTCGGGTCGCAGCTGCGGGTCCCGCTCGCGCAGCGCGTCCATCGTCGTCGTGATCACCCGGCCGCCGGACTCCGGCTCGATGGTCCGGCCGACGACGTGGAGGATCTGCGGCCGTCCCTCGACGGTCATCCGCACCCAGTCCCCGACCCGCACTCCGAGGAGGTCCAGCAGCCCCTGCCCGGCCACGGCCTCGTCGGGTCCGTCGGCCGCGCGGCCCTCCACCACCACGGACGGGTACGGCTCCCGGGCCGTACCCAGTCCGCGGAGCGTGATCGTGCCCGTCTGCCCCGGCACGAGCGCCGCCATCTCGGCGCCCGGATGGACCGAGGCGACGCCGGGGACGCCCGCCAGCAGCCGCTCGGCCTCGGCGTCGGAAGGCCCGGTGGACTGCTGGGACCGCACGGTCGGCGCCGCCGCCGGGCCGACCTGCGCGGGCCGGCTGCGGAACTGTTCCAGAGTCGACCACGCGACCAGGGCTACGGTGACCAGGGCCAGCGGCAGGGCGAGCCGGGCCACCGCGGCGAGCGTCCTGCCGCGCCGCGGGAACGCCGCGCGCCAGCCCAGCACCAGCGCGGGCGGCATCCGCATGCCGAGCGCCCGCCGGCCCAGCGCCGTCATCGGTGCCGCGGACGGCAGCGCCGCCCGTGCCACCGGCACCGGCGGTACGCGCCCGGCCCGCCACGCCGACAGCCCGGTGGCGGCCGCGATCAGCAGCACCGCACCGCACGGGATGCCGATCATCAGCACGGTGTGGCCCGGCAGGTCCGGCCACATCTTCGCGGCCTCCCCGATGCGGCCCGGTATCCGGGCTCCCAGCAGGGCGGTCGCCGCCGTGCCGAGGGCCACTCCGAGGACGGCGAAGGCGAGGTGTTGCGCGAGGAGTCCGCGGGTCACCTGGCCGGGGGTGAACCCGATGGCCTTGAGGACGGCGATGTCCCGCAGCTGGCCCCGGACCCGGGCGGCGATGGCCCCGGACGCGGCGAGTGCCGCCGCGAGGAGCGCACCCAGCCCGAAGACGGCGAGCACCTGCCCGAGGAGCCGGTCGTCCCCGCCGGCCTCGGCCCGCGCCTGCTGCCACTTGGCGACCTGGGCCACCCGGTCGGCGCCGAGGACCGTCACGGCGCGCTGCACGGTGAAGTCGGTGTCGGCGGGGTCCGCCAGGCGCAGGCCGACGCTCTGCCCGACCTGCCCGGCCGCGACCGCGTCGAGCGTGGCGGAGGACACCCAGCCGAGGCCGGGCGCGCCGCCGGTCCGGTAGCGGGGCTCGGCTGTCTCGGCGATCCCGGCCACCCGCAGGGTGTGCGGGGTGCCGTCCGGCCCGGTGATGCGTACGGCGTCACCCGGCTCGGCCCACAACGCCCGCGCGAGGGAGCGCTCCAGGACGAGGGCGCCGGCCGGGCCTCCGTCCTCGGGCCCGGTCAGCCAGGTGCCCGCGGTGACGAGCGGCCGGCCGGTCTGCGGCGGTTCCGTCCCGGCCGCGCGCAGCGTCAGCGGGGCTCGCGTGCCGCGCGACTCGGCGGTCGCGGCCGCGGTGCGGAACGGCCCCGACAGCGCGGTGACCCCGTCCAGTCCTGACAACGCCTCCGCGTCGGCGGCGTCCGCGCCGGCCGGTGCATCGGCCGCGGGGCGGGTGTGCAGCCAGACGTGCGCGCCCTGGGACTGGTTGAAGATCCGTTGCCAGGGGTTCGCGGCGTACCCGAAGAGGGCACCGGCCAGCAGCAGCGAGGCGATGATCCCGGCACTGGCGAGGACGACGAAGAGGGCTTGGCCGCGGTGTGCGCGGAAGTCGGCGTGCGCCCAGCGCAGCGTGGCCCGCACGGTCACTTCCTCAGGTCGAGGACGCGGGATACGCCGCCGGGCTCCGCGCGGCGCTCGTCGGCGAGCCGGGCGTCGTCGGCTATGCGCCCGTCGAAGAAGCTGATGACACGGTCGGCGGCGCTGGCCATGCGCGCGTCGTGCGTCACCAGCAGGATCGTCTGGCCGCGCTGGTGGAAGCGGGAGAGCAGGCGCAGCACCTCGCGGGTGCCCTTGCTGTCGAGGCTGCCGGCCGGCTCGTCGGCCAGGAGCAGCGCGGGGTGGTTCACGAGCGCTCGGGCGAGGGCGACCCGCTGCTGTTCGCCGCCGGACAGCTCGCCGGGCATCGCCCGCTCGCGGCCCTCCAGGCCGAGTTCGGCGAGCAGTTCGGCCCGGGAGTCGCGTGCGGCCTTCGGCGAGGCACCCGCCAAGAGGGCGGGCAGTTCGACGTTGTCGGCGACGGTCAGGTTGGACACCAGGTTGAAGAACTGGAAGACGACGCCGATGCTGCGGCGTCGCAGGACCGCCCAGCGGGCCTCGCGGAAGGTGTCGACGCGCTGCCCGCCGATCCACAGCTTCCCGCCGTCCGGGTGCTGGAGGCCGCCGATGAGGTGCAGCAGCGTGGACTTCCCGGCCCCGGAGGGCCCGGTCACTGCGACGAACTCACCCGGCCGGACGGTCAGGTCCACCCCGCGCACGGCGTGTACGGGGGCGCCTTCGCCGTGGTGCGTCTTGGTCAGGCCCTCGGCGCGCACGATGGGCGCGGCAGGAGCGCCGGCGGCGGCGTCGCTCATTCCAGCTCCTCCTGGCAGCGTTCCAGCCAGTCGAGGTCGGCCTGGAGGTGGAGCATGGCGCCCTCGATCAGCAGTTGGGAGATCTTGTTGTCGCGGTCCTCGGCCGCGGCCAGCTTCGACAGGTCCCGCATGGTGTTGAGGTACTGCCGCCGCTGCCGGTTGATCAGCGCGATCGGATCGGCCATCCCCGACTGCGGCGCGAGGGCGAGCTTCATGAAGAACTCGTCCCGAACCCGGGGCTCCTCGGCGGTGTCCTCGAACCAGGCGAGCACTGCCTCGCGCCCGGCGTCCGTCAGCCGGTAGGTGCGCTTGTTGGGCCGGCCCGACTGCTCGACGTCCTCGCCCTCGATCAGACCGCTCTTCTCCAGCCGGCCGAGGGTGACGTAGATCTGGCCCACGTTCGGCTGAGGGTACGCTCCGCCCAGGAGCTTCTCAAGGTCCTGCTTCAGCTCGTAGCCGTGGGCGGGGCCGCGGGTCAGGAGTGCCAGGAGCGGCAGACGCACGCGCTCCCCCCTCCTTCCCGCACCGTAGCCAACCGTTGACTCCTGCAGCGGTTCGGTGGCACCGCCGCCCGCCCCGCCCTGCATGGACGTCTAGTATCGCCCATGCCTAACAGGTATATATAGGCCGTACTGGTCGGCGGCGCAGCCGGATCGTGTACTGGGAGGAACCTGTGCGGTGGATGCGTGCCGCGGGCAGGGCTCTCCTGGTCGCGGCTGTGGTGGTCGCGGGATACGCCGGCTTCGGCGCCCGCGGCGGTGCCGGCGCGGACCCGGCGGCCCGCGGGCCCCTGACGCTCGCGACGGCCGGCGACCTGACCGACTACCTGTCCCCGCTGCTCGGCGCGTGGAACGAGCAGCACCCCGGCGAGCGCGTCACGCTCGTCGAGCTGCCCGACTCCGCGGACGAGACCCGCGCCCAGATGACCAGCGAACTGCGCTCGGGCAGCAGCCGCTTCGACGTCCTCAACATCGACGTCGCCTGGACCTCCGAGTTCGCCGCGGCCGGCTGGATCTCCCCGCTGGCGCGCGACCGCTTCCCGCTGGAGTCCTTCCTGCGCCCGGTCGTCGACACGGCCACCTTCGAGGGCCGGCTGTACGCCGTCCCGTACGTCACGAACGCCGGACTGCTCTACTACCGGAAGGACATCCTGGAGCAGGAAGGCGAGAAGCCGCCGGGCACCTGGGCGGAGCTGGCCCGGCAGGCGGCCGAGATAGCCCCGCGGCACGGGCTCGACGGCTACGCGGGGCAGTTCCTCCCCTATGAGGGGCTCACCGTCAACGTCACCGAGGCCGTGCACTCGGCCGGCGGGGCCGTCCTGCGCGACGACGGCGCGCAGGTGGCCGTCGACTCGCCCGCCGCGCGGGCCGGGCTGCGGTTCCTTGCCGACGGCGTGCAGCAGGGCTGGATCCCCCGCGACGCGCTCGGCTACAAGGAGGAGGAGTCGCGGCGGGCGTTCCAGGACGGCCGGCTGCTCTTCCTGCGGAACTGGCCGTACGTGTACGCGGACGCGAGCACGCCGGACTCGAAGGTCGCGGGCCGGTTCGGCGTCGTACCGCTGCCCGGGCCCGACGGGCCGGGCACCAGCGTGCTGGGCGGCTCCAACCTCGCGGTCAGCAGCCGTTCGCGGCATCCCGCGTCGGCAGCCGACCTGATCTCCTATCTCACCAGCGAACCGGTGCAGCGCAAGGTCCTCACGGAGGGCTCGCTGCCGCCGGTGCGTGCCGCACTGTACGAGGACCCCGAGCTGGTGCGTGCGTACCCGTACCTGCCGACGCTCCGCGAGAGCGTGTTGTCGGCGGTGCCGCGGCCCAAGAGTCCGCGCTACGACCAGGTGAGCATCGCGGTGCAGGCCGTGGCACAGGACCTGCTGGCGCTGCGCCAGACGCCCGAGCAGGCCGTCGCGCGGCTGGCGCGCGAGCTCGAGGCTCCGGCCCGCAAGGGCTGACCGCGGCCGGCCCGTCCGGCGAACGCTCCCCATCGTCCGTACCCCCCTCAGAGCGCCTACTTACATGTTAAGTAGGTGCTCTTCGCGCATTGCGTGGCACATCGCATCACTTATCTGCGCAAAGCGCCCATCTTGACCGTCAGTTCAGGACACACCGTTGACACCTTCCGGTCGCTGCTACTTAACATGCATGCATAACAGCGCTCGATCAGGGCGCTCTCGCATTCAGCAGAAACAGGTCGACGCGAGATGCTCAGCACCCTTCCGGCCGACTCAGGCCTCCCCTCCCGCAGTACCACCGCCCACGGTGCATGGTGGCGCGACGCGGTGATCTACCAGGTCTACGTCCGCAGCTTCCTCGACAGCACCGGGGACGGCATCGGCGACCTGGCCGGCGTCCGGGCCGGCCTGCCCTACCTCAGGAAGCTCGGTGTCGACGGCATCTGGCTCAGCCCCTTCTACCCCTCGCCGCAGCACGACCACGGCTACGACGTCGCCGACTACTGCGGCGTCGACCCCGTCTACGGCGACCTCGCCGAATTCGACCGTCTGATGGCGGACGCCCGCCGCCTCGGCCTCCGGGTCCTGCTCGACATCGTCCCCAACCACTGCTCCGCCGAGCACCCCTGGTTCCTCGAGGCGCTCGCCGCCGCCCCCGGAAGCGCGGCCCGCTCCCGCTTCCACTTCGCCCCCGGCCGCGGCCCGGAGGGCGCCGAGCCGCCGAACAACTGGCGCGCCATGTTCGGCGGCCCCGCCTGGAGCCGGACCACCGGCCCGGACGGCACCCCCGGCGAGTGGTATCTGCACCTGTTCACGCCCGAGCAGCCCGACCTGAACTGGCGGAACCCGGCCGTCGGCGACGAGTTCGAGCGGGTGCTGCGGTTCTGGCTGGACCGTGGTGTCGACGGCTTCCGCATCGATGTCGCCGCCGGCCTGTTCAAGCACCCGGACCTGCCCGACTCCGACGACCCCGGGGCGGACGAGCGGGCCCGCGACGCCGTCAACCAGCTCGCCTGGAACCGGCCCGAGGTCCACGGCGTGTGGCGCCGCTGGCGCGCCGTGTGCGAGGAGTACACCGCCCGCGACGGCCACGAGCGGCTCCTGGTCGGCGAGGTCTCGGTGCCCACCGCCCGCGAGCACGCCGAGTACGTACGCCCCGACGAACTCCACCAGGCGTTCTTCTTCGACCTGCTCAGCGCCCCCTGGGACGCGGACGCCTTCCGCTCGACGATCTCCGAGGCCATGCGGGACATCGCCGGCACGGGCTCCACCGTCACCTGGGTCCTCAACAATCACGACCAGGTCCGCACGGTCACCCGCTACGCGGGTGAGCCCGGCGTCGAGGGCAGCGGGCTGGGAGCCGCCCGCGCCCGCGCCGCCGCCCTGCTGATGCTCGCCCTCCCCGGGGCCGCGTACGTCTACCAGGGCGAGGAGCTCGGCCTCCCCGAAGTCCTCGACCTGCCCGACGAGGTCCTGACCGACCCGATATTCCGCCGCACCGGCAGCCGCAAGCACGTCCGGGACGGCTGCCGGGTGCCGCTGCCCTGGTCCGGGCACGCCTCCCCCTTCGGCTTCACCCGGGCCCCGGACGGCGCCAGGCCATGGCTGCCGCAGCCCGCCTGGTTCGCCGAGCACGCCACCGACCGCGCCCTCGCCGACACCCGCTCCTTCTGGCACCTCTACCGCGACGGCCTCCAACTGCGGCGCAGCCTGCCGCAGCTCGGCGACGGCACCCTGCGCTGGCTGGACACGCCGCCGCAGGTCCTCGCCGTCGTCCGTGGCGACGGCCTGGTCTGCGCAGTCAACTTCGGCACCGAGCCGATGCCCGCCCCCGTCTCCGGGTCCCCGCTGCTGGCCAGCGGCCCCTGCCCGGACGGGGTCCTGCCCGCGGCGACCGCCGCCTGGTGGACCGGGGAGTTCCCGGCCCCCTGATCCGGCGCGGGGGCGGCCTTCCGCCCGCCGGCCGTCCCCGCCGCCTCCCTTCTTCCGCCTCCTGTCTCCCGCCTCCCGCCTTCCGCCTCCCGCCTCCCGCACCGTCTCCAGCCCAGACTCCTCGAAAGGGACCCCCTCATGCGACGACCCGCCAAGACCGCCCGGCGTACGGCGCTCACCGCCACGACCGCCCTCGTACTCGCCCTCACCGCCACGGCCTGCGGCGGCACCGCCGGTCCCTCGTCGAGCGGCGGCGAGCTCAGCGGCCAGACCGTCACCGTGGCCGGTGTCTGGACCGGCAGCGAGCAGAAGAACTTCAAGAAGGTCCTGGAGGCCTTCTCCGCCGAGACCGGCGCCACGACCGTTTTCGTGCCCTCCGGAGACAACGTCTCCACCTTCGTCGGCAGCAAGATCGAAGGCGGCAACGCGCCGGACGTCGTGATGGTCCCGCAGGTGGGAGTCCTGCAGCAGTTCGCCAAGGAGGGCTGGCTCCAGCCCCTGTCCGAGGAGACCGCGAAGACCGCGGGCGACACCCTCGCCCCCGTCTGGCGCAACTACGGAACCGTCGAAGGCACCTACTACGGCCTGTACTTCAAGGCCGCGCACAAGTCCACCGTCTGGTACGCCCCCGACGCCTTCACCCAGGCCGGCGTCACCGAGCCCACGAGCTACGCCGACCTGCTGAAGGCCGGCCGCACCCTCGCCGACTCCGGCCGCCCGGCCTTCGCGATAGCCGGCGAGGACGGCTGGACCCTCACCGACTGGTTCGAGAACATCTACCTCTCCCAGGCCGGTCCCGAGAAGTACGACCAGCTCGCCCAGCACAAGATCAAGTGGACCGACGGCAGCGTCGTACGGGCCCTGACCAGCCTCGGCGAACTGTTCAAGGACAAGCAGCTCGTCGCCGGGGGTGCCCAGACGGCCCTCCAGACCGACTTCCCCACCTCCGTCGAGCACGTCTTCGGCCCCCGGCCCAAGGCCGGCATGGTCTACGAGGGCGACTTCGTCGGCGGCGTCGCCAAGGACCAGTTCGGCAGGACGCCCGGCAAGGACGCCAAGTTCTTCCCGTTCCCCGGCGTCGACGGCGGCAAGGCCCCCGTCGTCAGCGGCGGAGACGCCGCAGTCGTCCTCAAGCAGGGCAAGAACCCCAAGGCCGGCATGGCGCTGCTCGAATTCCTGGCCGGCCCCGAGGCCGCCGCGATCTGGGCCGGTGCCGGCGGCTTCCTCTCCCCGAACGGCAAGGTCGACCCCGGTGCCTACGCCGACGACACCACCCGCAACACCGCCCGCTCCCTCGTCGAAGCCGGCGACTCCGTCCGCTTCGACATGTCCGACCAGGCACCGGCCGCCTTCGGCGGCACCAAGGGAGCCGGCGAGTGGAAGCTCCTCCAGGACTTCCTCCGAGACCCGTCGGACCCGCAGGGCACGGCCGCCAGGCTCGAGGCCGAAGCCGCCAAGGCGTACGGGAACTGAGGCCACCCATGGCTCCCACCACCACCGCCACCGCCCGCGCCGCGGCCGACCCGCGGCGCCGGGCCCGGGCGAGGAAGCGCCGGCTCGCGGTCGCCTTCGTCCTGCCGGCCCTGCTCCTGCTCGGTGCGCTCGTCCTCTACCCCGTCTTCTTCTCCTTCGGCCGCAGCCTCTTCGACGCCAGCGGCGAGCACTTCGTCGGGGCCGGGAACTACGCGGCGATCCTCCACGACCCGGCCACCCTCAAGGCCGTCCGCAACAGCACCATCTGGGTCGTCGTCGCCCCCACCCTGCTCACGGGGCTCGGGCTGCTCCTCGCCGTCCTCACCGAGAAGGTGCGCTGGGCCACCGCCTTCAAACTCGTCCTCTTCCTCCCGATGGCCGTCTCCTTCCTCGCCGCCGGGATCGTCTTCCGACTCGCCTACGAGCAGAACCCCGACCGGGGCGTGCTCAACGCCGTCGCCGTCGGGATCCACGACACCTTCCAGGACACCGCCGCGTACCCCACGGCCCGCGCCCGAGAGGGCCACGGCCTGTCAGGCGCCCCCGGGGGCCCTTACGTCACCGACCGGACGGTCCGCCCCGGAGACTCGGTCGGCCTCGGACTCGTCGGGGTCGGCCCGAACGCCCTGCCCGCGACGGCGAAGCCCGCCCCGGCGGATCCCGCAGCCGGCGCGGCGGACCAGAACGCGATCACCGGCGCCGTCTACCTGGACTTCGCGCCGGGCGGCAACGGAACCCCGGGAAAGGTCGACCCGGGCGAGAAGGGCCTGCCCGGTACGCGGGTCGAGGCCGTACGCGGCGGTGAAGTCGCGGCGACCGCCACCGCCGCCGCCGACGGCACGTTCCGCCTGGGCGGGCTCACGCCCGGCGAGTACACCGTCCGCCTGCCCGCGGCCAATTTCGCACCCCCCTACCGGGGCGTGGACTGGCTGGGCCCGGCCCTGGTGACGCCGGCCGTCATCGGCGCCTACCTCTGGGTGTGGACCGGCTTCGCGATGGTCCTCATCGGCGCCGGCCTCGCCGCCATCCCCCGCGACGCCCTGGAGGCCGCCCGGATGGACGGCGCCAGCGAGGGCCAGATCTTCCGCAAGATCACCGTGCCGCTGCTCGCACCCGTCCTCACCGTCGTCTTCGTCACCCTCGTGATCAACGTGATGAAGGTCTTCGACCTCGTCTACATCATCGCCCCCGGCCCGGTGCAGGAAGAGGCGAACGTCCTGGCGACCCGCATGTGGCTGGTCTCCTTCGGCGGCGGCAACGACCAGGGCCTCGGCAGTGCCCTCAGCATGGTCCTCCTCCTGCTGGTCGTCCCCGCCATGGTCTTCAACATCCGGCGGTTCCGAAGGAGTGGAACATGACCAGCCACGGCACCATCGAGCGCCGCCCCTCCCCGCGACGGGCGGCAGCCCTCCCGGCCTCCCCGCCGGCCTCCCCGCCGCGCCGCCGGCCCCGCGTCTCCCGCCTGCTCGGCAGCGGCCTCGTCCAGGGGCTGCTGATCCTGGTCGCCCTCGTGTGGATCACCCCGCTCGCCGGCCTCTTCCTGTCCTCGATGCGCTCCGAAGAGGACAACGCCTCCGGCGGCTGGTGGACGGCGCTCGCCGACCCGTCACAGCTGTCCTTCGACAACTACACCGCCCTGCTCGCCGACTCGGGCATCCCGGCCGCGTTCGGGAACACCGTGCTGATCTCGGTGCCCGCCACGGCCCTGGTGGTCGGCATCGCAGCCCTGGCCGGGTACGCCTTCGCCTGGCTGGAGTTCCCCGGCCGGGACGGGATCTTCCTCGTGGTCGTCGGCCTGCTCGTGGTCCCCGTGCAGGTCGGGCTGCTGCCGGTCGCAAAGCTCATGGGCGCGGTCGGGCTCTTCGGCACCGTCGCCGGCGTCGTCCTCTTCCACGTCGCCTACGGACTGCCCTTCGCGATCTTCCTGCTGCGCAACTACTTCGCCGAGATCCCGCGCGAGATGCTGGAGGCGGCGAGGATGGACGGCGGCAGCGAGTGGCGGATCTTCTTCCGCCTCGTGCTGCCCCTCGGCCGCCCCGCCATCGCGAGCCTCGCCATCTTCCAGTTCCTCTGGGTCTGGAACGACATGCTGGTGGCGCTGCTCTTCGCGGACAGCGGATCCCAGCCGCTCACGGTCGCGCTCCAGTCCCAGATCCGCCAGTTCGGCAGCAACATCGGCGTCCTCGCCCCGGGAGCGTTCCTGTCCCTGGTGGTCCCCCTCGTCGTGTTCTTCGCCTTCCAGCGGCACTTCGTCCAGGGCGTGATGGCCGGCTCGGTGAAGTGACCTCAGGAGGGGGGGACCGCAGCCCGCTGCGGGGACTCGCTGCCGAGCAGGGCCGGACCGTTGTGGGTACGGTGAAAGAGAAGCTCCGCGCCGGGCCGGTCCATCCCCGGGCAGTTCACGATCGTTTTCGTGTGGGGGCTCGATACCCATGGACCTCAACACCATCACCGAAGTCGTCCGGCGGCCGTCCGACCAGCCGGGCTCCGACTGGCGGGACGGGGACGCCTGGCTGGCTGGCGGCACCTGGCTCTTCTCGGCGGAGCAGCCCGACCTGCGGCGGCTGATCGACCTGACGTCGCTGCCATGGGATCCCCTCGTCCCGAGCGACGCCGGTCTCGAAATCGGTGCCACGTGCACCATCCGCGACCTGTACGCCTTCGCACCGCCGGCCGAGTGGACCGCGGGGGCCCTCATCCCGACGTCGTGCGAGGCGTTCCTGTCCTCCTTCAAGGTCTGGAACGCGGCGACCGTCGGCGGAAACATCTGCATGTCGCTGCCGGCCGGGCCGATGATCACGCTCACGGTCGCGCTGGAGGCCCGGTACGAGTTGTGGGGCGCCGACGGGGCCGTCCGCACCGTCGACGCCCTCGACTTCGTGACCGGGAACAACCGCAACATCCTGGCCCCGGGAGAGGTGCTGCGCCGGATCTGCATTCCGGCGCACGCCCTGCGCAAACGCTGCGTGCACCGCCGCTTCTCACTGACCCGCCTCGGCCGCTCGACCGTGTTCCTCATCGGCACGCACACACCCGCAACGGGCGATCTGCTGCTCACGGTGACGGCGGGCACCACGCGGCCGGTACGGTTCGCCTTCCGCACCATGCCCGATGCCCACACACTGCGACAGAGCATCGACGCCATCCCCGCCGACGTGTGGTTCGCCGACCCGAACGGGACTCCCGGCCACCGTCGCCACCTGACCCGGCACTTCGCCGAGGAGATCCGCAGCGAACTCATCCACGGGGGCCCGGCATGACGTACCTCGTCAACGGACGGAGCTTCGAAGCGGAGCCGCGGCCCGGCCAGTGCCTGCGCACCTTCCTGCGCGGACTCGGTCACTTCGGCGTCAAGAAGGGGTGCGACGCGGGCGACTGCGGTGCGTGCACCGTGTGGGTCGACGGCACTCCGGTACACAGCTGCATCACTCCGGCCTTCCGCGCGGAAGGCCACGAGGTGACCACGATCGAGGGTCTCGGATCGCCCGGCGACCTGCATCCCGCACAACAGGCGTTCCGGGACGCCCCAGGATTCCAGTGCGGCTTCTGCACCGCGGGGATGATCATGACGTCGGCGGCCCTCACCGAGGCGCAGAAGGCCGACCTGCCCCGAGCGTTGAAGGGCAACCTCTGCCGCTGCACCGGCTATCGGGAGATCGAGGATGCCGTCAAGGGCGTCGCCAACGTGCGGGCGGCCGCTCCGGGCAAGGCCGTCGGGACGAGCGTCGGTGCGCCTGCAGCCGAGGACGTCGTGACCGGTCGGGCCGAGTTCACGATGGACACCCACATCGACGGCATGCTGCACCTCAAGGTGCTGCACTCCCCCCACGCCCACGCCCGGATCGTTTCGATCGACAAGTCCGCCGCGCTCGCGGTCCCCGGCGTGCACCGCGTCTACACCTGGCAGGACGTACCGCGCAGGCGGTTCACCACGGCGATCCACACCGACCACCTCGTGGATCCGGACGACACCTACATCCTCGACGACACCGTCCGCTTCGCCGGACAGCGCGTCGCCGTCGTCCTCGCCGAAACGGTCGGGGCGGCGGAGGAGGGCTGCCGCAGGCTGGCCGTCGAGTACGAGGTGCTGCCCGCGGTCTTCGACCCCGAGGACGCCATGGCCGACGGAGCACCCCAACTGCACGACTCGGACGACCCGTTCGTCCGGGACTCCGTCCACAACCTCCTGGTCGAGCTCCACTCGCACATCGGGGACGTCGACGCCGGGTTCGCGGCGGCCGACGTGATCCACGAAGGCACCTACTCCTCACCGCGTGTACAGCACGCCCACCTGGAGACCCACGGCTCGATCGCCTGGATGGAGGACGGGCGGCTGAACGTACGCACCAGTTCGCAGTCGCCGTCGATCGCCAAGGTCAAACTGGCCTACCTGTTCGCACGGCGCCCGGACGAGCTCCGGGTGTTCTGCAAGCGCGTCGGCGGGGGTTTCGGCGGCAAACAGGAGGTCATCTCCGAAGACCTGGTCGCCCTGGCCACCCTCGACACCGGACGCCCCACCTGTCTCGAGTTCACGCGCGAGGAGGAGTTCACCACGGCCTCGCCTCGGCACCCGATGACGTTGACGGTCAAGCTGGGCGCGAAGAACGACGGGACGCTCACGGCGTTGCAGGTCCGCAACGTCTCCAACACGGGCGCCTACGGCAACCACGGCGGGGAGACCCTGTACGCGGGCGGCGCCGCCGTCATGCTCTACCGCTGCCCCAACAAGAAGTACGACGCCTTCTCCGTCTACACGAACACCGTGCCGAGCGGAGCCCTGCGCGGGTACGGGATGACCCAGCCGGCCTTCGCCGTGGAGTGCGCGATGGACGAGCTGGCCATCGCCCTGCACATGGATCCGCTCGAACTGCGCCGCCGCAACATCGTGCGCCCCGGCGATCCGCTCGTCGCGATGCACGACGGCCCCGACGACGTCATGTTCAACGAGGACGGGCTCGCCAAGTGCATCGACTTGGTGGCCGGAGAGCTGGCCCGGACGGCCGATCAGCCCGCACCCGGCCCGGGGTGGCTCGTGGGAACCGGCGTGGCGAGCTCCATGCACGAGACGGCGCCCCCGACCGAGCACATCTCCGAGGCCTGGCTCACGCTCGGCGACGACCTCGTCTACGAACTCGCCATCGGTACCGTCGAGTTCGGCGAGGGCACCTCGACCGCGCACGTCCAGATCGCCGCGAACCAGCTGGGCACGACCCCCTCGCGGATCCGCCTGGTGCAGTCGGACACCGACCGTACGGGGTTCGACACCGGCGCCTTCGCGAGTGCCGGACTCTTCGTCGCGGGCAACGCCGTTCTCCGGGCGGCCAACGCGGTGCGCGACCGCATCCTGGAGTTCGCCGCCGCGCAGACCGGCGTCCACGTCGTGATGTGCTCCATGGACGACGAGCACGTCGTCTGCGGGGACGACCGCGTCCCACTGGCCGAGCTCGTCGCCCTGGCTCGGGCCCGCGGCATCCGGTTCACCGCCGCCCGCAAGGCCTACGGCTCGCCCCGCAGCGTCACCTCCAACACCCAGGGGTTCCGCATCGCCGTCCACCGGGTGACGGGTGAGATCCGTATCCTGCACAGCGTCCACGCGGCCGACGCCGGGGAGATCATCAACCCCGAGCAGGTCCGCGGCCAGGTGGACGGCGGCGTCGCCCAGGGCATCGGATTCGCCCTGACGGAAAACTTCCGGATCGACGCGGACGGGGTCATGGCCAACCCGAACCTGCGGAACTACCGGATCCCCGCCTACGCCGACGTCCCCCGCACCAAACTGCTCCTGGTCAGCTCCAGCGACTCCGTCGGGGCCATGCACTCGAAGGGGATGGCGGAGTGCTGCATCAACCCCGTGGCGCCCGCGCTGGCGAACGCGCTCCGCAATGCCACGGGCGTCCGCTACCGTGAGCTGCCCCTCACTCCGGAGCGGATCTACAGCCGGCTGGGTGAGAGCCAGTCGGCCCGGTCGGGCCCGGGACGATGACCACCGGGCAACAGGGGGACTCGGCCGCCACCGTCATCATCGGCCACAGGATCCGGCCCGGCATGGACCAGGAGTACGCGAAGTGGCAGGAGGACGTCAACGCCGCCGCCGCCCGGTACGCGGGGCACCTGGGCGCCGAGGTGTCCCCGCCGACGGAGCTGCAGCCCGACTGGGTCGTCGTCTACCGGTTCGACTCCGTGGCCCACCTGCAGGCGTGGATGAACGGCGCCACCCGGCAACGGCTCCTCGACATCGGGGAGAAGTTCTTCGACGGCCCCGGAACCCAGCAGGTGATGAGGGGCGGAACCCAGCCCACGGACCTGCTCGTGACCGTGGTGGTGACCCACCGGGTCCACCCCGACCACGTGGACGACTTCCTCCGGTGGCAGCACGACATGAGCAAGGCGGAGGGCGGGTTCCCGGGCTTCCGCGGCACGGAGCTCTTCCGCCCGATCGAAGGCCTCCAGGACGAATGGACCACCCTGTACCGCTACGACAACGCCGAACACCTCGATGCCTGGCTGACGTCGGAGAAACGGCGGCAGATGCTCGCCGAAGGGGAGAAGTTCAACGACTTCAAACTGCAGACGATCGAGAACTCGTTCGGCAGTTGGTTCGCTTTCGAGGAGAACGGCAGGGAAGCGCCGCCGCCGTCGGAGACGAAGACCGCCATAGCGGTCTGGGTGGGCCTCTACCCGACCGTCGTGCTGCTGGCGCTCGCCCTGTCCCCACTGAAGTTGCCGATCTGGCTCGGGCTGCTCATAGGCAACCTCCTGTCGAGCCTCGCCATGAGCTTCTTCACGATGCCCTACTACGTGAACCGGCTGCTCAGGCGGTGGCTGTGGCCCGCACCGGACGCACCACCGCTGCGGACCAACCTCGTCGGCCTCGGCACCGTCGCGGCGGCCCTCGGGTTCTGGGCGGTCGTCTTCTACCTCGTGACGCGGCAGTTCTGGACCCTGCCCTGACCTGCCGGCGCAGCGCGGTCACAGGCCGAGGCGCCGCCTTCGACGAGGGTGAGCAGGCCGATGGTGATGAGGACCAGAGGGGAGCAGGATGTGGCCCCAGCGGGCGAGGGCCTTGGCGATGACGGCCGTCCCGGCAGGCGAGGGCGGTCGGGGCGGCTACGGCTCGATCAGGCCGGCGCGGATGGCGTAGCGGGTGAGTTCGAGGCGGTCGCGGAGGCCCAGTTTCTGGAGGAGGTTGGCGCGGTGGCGCTCGACCGTCTTGGGGCTGATGACGAGGAGTTCACCGATCTCCTTGGAGCTGTGGCCCTCGGCGACGAGTTTGAGGATTTCCTCCTCCCGCTCGGTGATGGTCCGCTCCGGCAGCGGGCTGCCGTTGCGGGCGCGGTCGAGGTAGCTGCGGATGAGGGCCGTTTCCGCGCCGGGGTAGATGAAGGGCTCGTCCCGCATTGCGGCGCGGCAGGCTTCGACGAGGTCGCGGTCGGCGACGGATTTGAGGACGTAGCCGGACGCGCCGGCGCGCAGGGCTTCGAAGAAGTACTGCTCGTTGTCGTACATGGTGAGGATGAGGATCCGCAGGCCGGGGCGGATGCGTGCGAGTTCGCGGGCGGCTTGGAGGCCCGTCTGGCGCGGCATCGCGATGTCGAGGACGGCCAGGTCGATGTCGAGGGTGCGGGCCTGGGTGACGGCTTCGGCTCCGTCTGCGGCTTCGGCGACCACGGTCAGGTCGGGCTCGGCGTCGAGGATGAGGCGTACGCCGCGGCGTACGAGGGCGTGGTCGTCGGCGAGGAGGATCCGGGCGGGACCGACCTCTGGCAGGGTCATCGGGTCGCCTTCCTGGTGTCGGGGACATCCAGTCGTACCTCGGTACCGCCGTGCGGGCCGGCACCGACGACGAGTTCGGCGCCGATGAGCAGGGCGCGTTCGCGCATGCCCTGGATGCCGGCGCCTTCCGGTGCGTCGGCGAGGCCGCGCCCGTTGTCGCTGACGAGCAGTTCGGTTCCGCTGTGGGGCAGGGGCCGCAGGCGGACCTCGACGCGGTTCGCGCCGGAGTGGCGGGCGGCGTTGGTCAGGCCTTCCTGGGCCACGCGGTAGAGGACGAGTTCGGTGGACTGGTCGAGGTGGGGCAGTCCGGGGGTGATGTGGGCGGTGACGCTCAGGCGGGGGGTGGTGAATTCGGCGGCGAGGGAGCGCAGGGCGCTGTGCAGGCCGAGTTCTTCCAGGACCCCGGGGCGCAGGCGGCGTGCGATGCGGCGGATCTCGTCCAGGCTGGAGCGGGTGGTCTCCTGGGCCTGGTGGAGGTCGGTGCGGACGGGCCCGGGGGCGCGGTCGGCGGCGTACTTCAGCTGGAGGAGGACTGCGGTGAGGGTCTGGCCGACCTCGTCGTGGAGCTCCTGGGCGATGCGTTGCCGTTCGCCTTCGAGGGCGGTCAGGACGCGGCCGCTGCTGGTTGCCCGCTCGGCCTCGAGCCGGTCGAGCATGGCGTTGAAGGTCCGGGTGAGTGCGGCGATTTCCCCGTCTCCCGTGACGGCCGGGCGGGTACCGGGTTTGAGGAGGTCGGCGGTCGCCATGGCCCGGTTCAGGCGGGCGAGCGGGGCCAGGCCGATCTTGAGGAGGACGGCGTTGAGGACGAGCATCGCGGCCAGCCCGGTGAGCAGGACGATCGCCTCCCCGAAGAGGACCGGTGTGGAGACGGTGACGGGGCCGAACAGGAGGGCCACCGCGAGTACCAGGACGCCGGCGTTCAGGAGGAAGATCCGCCAGTACAGAGACACGGCCACACGCCTTTCCAGCCGGTCCCCCGACATCCGTCACGGCCGCTGCGGCCGTCTCGCCCAGGTGCTCTGAGCTGCAACGGAGCCCACTTCCCCGGCCCCATCCTCACGCGGTCGGCGTGCTGTTGTCCATCCGTGCCGACACCCATCCTCCGGACGTGCGGAAAATGGCAGGATGGCCCCGCCGCGCGGCGTCTCCTGCCTGTAATCGAGCGTCCGTCGCCACGGTATCCCGCACGAAGCGAACACGAGGGGGACAGCTGTGCCTGCTCCACGGATGAGCACCACACCATTGCCCGGCATCGGGGTCCAGTACGACCTGACCACCCGCGAACACCGCCACCTGTCGGTGATCGCGCACCGCGACGGTACCCGGACCGTGAACCTGTACCGGTCCGACGACCCCGACGCGTGCGCCCAGTCCCTGCACCTGACCGGTCCCGAGACGTCCTCCCTGATCGACGCGCTGATGCCCGCCCATCACAGCCCGAGCCTCCTGCACACCACCGATCTCGGTCTGGTGGCGGAACGGATCGAGCTGTCGGCGCATTCGTACTGGAACGGCCGGGTGCTGGGCGATACCCGGATGCGGACCGAGACCGGCGTGTCGATCGTGGCCGTGCTGCGCCGCGCGGAAGCCAGGCCCTCGCCCGCGCCGGACTTCCGCCTGGCCGGCGGCGACACCCTCATCGTCATCGGCACCCGCGAGGGCGTCGAGGCCGCCGCGTCCATACTCGGGCGGGAGTGACCGCCGGTGCACTCCGCCTTCTTCCTCATCGAGTTCGGCGCGATCATCCTCGGCCTCGGCCTGCTCGGCCGGGTCGCCGGACGCCTGAAGTTCTCCCCCATCCCGCTCTACCTGCTGGCCGGTCTCGCCTTCGGAACCGGCGGGCTCCTCCCGCTCCCCGCCAGCGAGGAGTTCGTCGCGATCGGCGCCGAGATCGGCGTCATCCTGCTGCTGCTCATGCTCGGCCTGGAGTACACCGCCTCGGACCTGGTCTCCAACCTGAAGACCCAGTACCCGGCCGGACTGGTCGACTTCGGCCTCAACGCCGTCCCCGGAGCGGCAGCCGCCCTGCTCATGGGCTGGGGGCCGGTCGCCGCCGTCGTCCTGGCCGGCGTCACCTGGATCTCGTCCTCCGGCGTCATCGCCAAGGTCATGGGCGACCTGGGGCGGGTCGGCAATCGCGAGACGCCGGTCATCCTGTCCATCCTGGTCCTGGAAGACCTGGCGATGGCGGTCTACCTGCCGATCATCACCGCCCTCCTCGCCGGCGTGAGCCTGGCCGCCGGAAGCGCGACGCTCGCCATCGCCCTCGGTGTCGCGGGCGCGGTCCTCTTCGTCGCGGTCCGCTTCGGGCGCCACATCTCCCGCTTCGTCTCCAGCGACGACCCGGAGAAGCTGCTTCTGGTCGTCCTGGGCCTGACGCTGCTGGTGGCGGGCATCGCCCAGCAGCTCCAGGTCTCCGCCGCGGTCGGAGCGTTCCTCGTCGGGATCGCCCTGTCCGGCGAGGTCGCCGAGGGCACGCACAGTCTGCTGAGCCCGCTGCGCGACCTGTTCGCCGCCGTGTTCTTCGTCTTCTTCGGCCTGCACACCGACCCGGCGAGCATTCCGCCGGTCCTCCTGCCCGCCCTCGCCCTCGCCGTCGTCACGGCGGGTACGAAGATCGCGACCGGGTACTGGGCCGCCAAGCGCGCCGGTGTCGGAGTGAAGGGCCGTTGGCGGGCCGGTGGCACGCTCGTGGCCCGCGGCGAGTTCTCCATCGTCATCGCCGGACTCGCCGTCACGGCGGGCATCGAGCCTGCGATGGGACCGCTCGCCACGGCCTATGTGCTGATCCTCGTGGTGCTGGGACCGCTCACCGCCCGCTACACCGAGCCCGCGGCCGCCTGGTTCGCCGGCCGCCGGATCCGTCCTGCCCCGCCCCTGACTGCGGTGCCGTCACAGGCCGGATCCGGCGAGGACCTCAAGGACCAGGCTCAGGATCCGGCCGGCCGCGCGTGAGCGAGGACGGCTGGGCCCCGGTCACCGGCCGGCAGAGCGGACTGCCGCTCGGCGTCCTGGCCGTCCACCTCGGCGGCGCGTTCCACTTCACCGGCCGTCGCCGTGGTGGGTGATCATCGGCCCCGGTGCCGAAGCGGCGGGGCTTACCACTCCGGACCGTATGGCCGGCGAGCATGGCCCGCCATCCCACAGGAGATGCCGGGGCCGCGGCGGGCTAGTGCCCAGGCCGTGTCTTTCGGATCAGGCCTGATCCGAAAGACACGGCCTAGCCGCCGGCGCGGACCAGGCCCGTTTCGTACGCGAGGATCACCAGTTGGGCGCGGTCGCGGACGCCGAGTTTGGCGATCGCGCGGGTGACGTGGGTCTTGGCGGTGAGCGGGCTGATGGAGAGCTGGGCGGCGATGTGGTCGTTGGACAGGCCGGTCGCGATCAGGCGGGTCACCTCGCGTTCCCGCGTGGTGAGCACGGCGAGCCGTTCGGCGGTGTCCGTCGGGGCTGCCGGGCGGTGCGCGAACTGCTCGATCACCCGTCGGGTCGCGCTCGGTGAGAGCAGTGCGTCGCCGGCCGCCACCGCCCGCACCGCGTGTCGCAGGTCGTCCGGTTCGATCTCCTTGGTGAGGAAGCCGCTCGCGCCTGCACGCAGGGCGGCGAAGACGTACTCGTCGGTCTCGAAGGTGGTGAGGACGATGACCCGGCAGCCGGTCAGTCGAGGGTCTTCGACGATCGTCCGAGTGGCGGTGAGTCCGTCCGTGCCGGGCATGCGGATGTCCATGAGGACGACGTCGGGACGGACGGCGCGGGCGGAGCGGACCGCCTCGTCGCCGCTGCCCGCCTCGCCCACGACCTCGATGTCCTCGGCCCGGGCGAGGAGGCTGCTGAATCCGGCCCGTACCAGGGCCTGGTCGTCGGCGAGGAGCACCTTGATCGTCATGGGTGGAAGCCTGTCACGGGTATGGCGGCTCGCACGAGCCATCCGTCGCCCTGCTCGTGCGGTCCGGCGGAGAAGTCGCCGCCGAGTGCTCGGACCCGTTCGGCCATTCCGCGCACCCCGTGCCCGCCCGCTCCCGGTGTCCGCGCGACGCTGCGACCGTCGTCGGCGACGCTCACGTCCAGCCGCCCGTCGGCGAGCCGGAGGGTGACGTCGGCCCGTGAGGCTTCCGTGTGGCGGACCGTGTTGGTGAGCGCCTCCTGGACGATCCGGTGGACCGCGAGGGACACGGGTGCGGGGACGCTGGTCAGGTCGCCGGCCGTCTCCAGCCGTACGTCCAGCTCCGCCGACCGCATCCGGTCGACGAGCGCCGCGACCTCGGGGACCCCGGCGGCGGGGCCTTCCGTGACCTCCCCGGGCGCGCGCAGCACGTGGACGAGCGCACGGAGGTCCCGTACGGCCTCGGTGCGGACCTGCTGGGCGGCGGTGAGCGCTGCCCGTGCCTCTTCGGGTGAGTCGTGCAGAGCCTCGGCCGCGACGCGGAGCTGGATCCCGACGACGGTGAGGGTGTGCCCGACGACGTCGTGCAGTTCGCGGGCGATGTCCAGGCGGGCCTCCGCGATCCGCCGGCCGGCCTCCAGGTCCCGTTCCCGCGCGGCCCGCAGCAGGCGCTCGTCGAGTTCGGCGCGCCAGCGCAGGCGGTTGCGGTAGGCGGTCGCGGCGGCCAGGAGCACTGCCAGCCACAGGGCCTCGGCGCCCAGGGAGCCCAGGACTTCGCGTGGGGTGGCGCCGCCGGCAGTCGTCTCCCAGGCCGCGGCGAAGGCCAGTTCGGCGAGGCCGACGCCGACCGCCCACGGGAGGCCGGGGCGGCCGGGCCGGTCATCCGCGGCCAGTGCGGCGTAGGCGGCTGAGGCCGGCCACACCCAGCCGACGTCGGCGAGTCCCGAGGTGCGGAAGACGACGACGGCCTGCACGCTCAACAGCACCACGACCAGCGGCCGGCGGCGGCGCGCCAGAAGGAGCGGGCCCAGCCACAGCGCGAGCGGCAGGGCTCCCGCGGCGTCCAGCCGGCCGCCGAACCGGGCGGTGCCCGCCAGGACGGCGACGGCGGTGCCGGCCGCCAGGAGCCCGTCGATCAGCCGGGCCGTGCGGGGGTCGGCGGGGGCGGGGACGGGAGGTCGGTCCATGCGCCGATCATGCACGACGGTTCCGTCCCTGTTCGGCGCGGGGGCGCGCCGCGGCCAGGGCGAGCGCGATCCACCCCAAATCGGCGGCGAGAACCAGGCGTTCGGCAAGACCGACGAGCGTGGGGACGCCGCCCAGTCCCAGCGACGGGCCCCCTTGCATCACGTCGACCAGGAAGACCGCGAGCGCCGCCGTGGTGGCGACCGAGGCCACGGTGAAGGCGTTCAGCGCCGTGCTCAGGGCGGGCCTCCCGGCGGCGAGCGTCCCGCGCAGCAGCACGGCGGCGGTCGGCAGGGCGGCGAAGGCGAGGAAGGCGGCGTTGCCGTGGACGAGTTCGGAGAGGGAGGGGCGGGTCCAGTGGCCGGGCGGGTCCGCAGGGAAGAGCGCCGCGACCAGAATGCCGGCCGTCCACACCGCGAGCGCGGCCCGGGGCGCCCGCCGGGCGACGGCGCCCAAACGCACCGTGAGGACGGCGGAAGCGGCGCCGACGGCCAGCAGCGCCGCCGGGAGCAGCCAGCCGGCCGTGCCGTGGACGTACCGGCTGAGGGTCTCGCTCACCAGGTCGTACCGCGGGTTGAGCGTCTCCACCGCGGCCATGGCCAGGGCCCCGGTGCCGATCAGGGTGAGCGGAGCCCGTACTCCCGCCGCTGGTGCCGTGTTCGTCGCCGTCATGCCGTCCTCCTCGTTGTCGTTCCGGTGATCCAGAACCTACGGAGGAGGCGGGGGCGGCCGCGTCGTCCCGATGCTGACATCCGGTCGTACCGCGGATGGTGTCGTCGTCCGGCCGGCTGCACCGTTTGGTGTACGGGCCGGAGCGGCCGGGCCGGGATCCGTGCAGCCCCTGGCCCCGGACCTGGGCGCCGTCACGTTCACGGACTCCGCCGCCCCCCTTTGGAATCGGCTCATCCGGCAGCCGCTGTTCCGATCGACGGCGCGGCCGTCCCCGCCCGCCCGTACGTCGTCTCGCCTCCGCTGCCCTGCGCGGACCCGGCTCCGCGAGGGGTGATCGGCGGGTTGCAGGGTATGCGCGGCCCGGAACACCCTCTGTCAGGCGAAAGAAGGTGAACAGTCAATGAGCGCCGTCGGAAGCCGTCCCGGCCACCGCAGCGACGAGTCGGTGGGCGAGCTCGTGACGCGGGCGTCGCAGCAGGTCTCGGACCTGGTCCGCGAGGAGATGCAGCTGGCCCGCGCGGAGATGACCCAGAAAGGCAAGCGCTACGGCATGGGAGGCGGCCTGTTCGGGGGTGCCGGCATCGTCGGCATCCTGGCCGCCCAGGCCCTGGTCGCCGCCGCGATCGCGGCCCTGTGGCTGGTCCTGCCGGTGTGGGCGGCGGCCTTGACCGTCGGCATCGTGCTGGCGGCCGTGGCAGCGGTCCTGGCCTTGGCCGGCAAGAAGCAGGTCGTCCAGGCCGGCAGTCCCACACCCGAGAAGACCATCGACAGCGTCAAGGCCGACGTGGCCGAGATCAAGGAGAGGGCACACCGATGAGCCACCAGTCCCGAGGCGAGCAGTCCGCACCGACTCCCGAGCAGCTGCGCGAGCAGGTCGAGCACACCCGCGATGAACTCGGCCGGACCGTGGAGGCGCTGGCGGCCAAGGCCGACCTCAAGGAACGGGCCAAGGAGAAGGCCGCCGACATCACGGAGCAGGCCGGGCAGAAGGCCGCCCTGGCCGCCGAACAGCTCCGGCACACGGCCGCCCAGGCAGCGGAGACGATCAAGGACAAGACCCCGGACCCCGTACTCGACAAGGCCGCCCACGTCCGTGACAGCGTCACCCACGCCGGCCACCTGGCAGTCGCCAAGGCCGGGGACCCCCTGCGTGAGATGGCCGGGACGGCCGCCACGAGGGTTCGGGCCAACCCCACACCGCTGCTGGCCGCCGCCGCGGCAATGCTGGTGGTCCTCCTCCTGCGTCGCGGACGCCGCCGCAGGTGAAGTCCCCTGGCCGGCCCGGGCATGCGGAAGGCCGGCCCCGCCGGGGCTCGCACGCCAGGTGCCCGCGACGGACCTTCGCCAGGGCGAAGGTCCGCACCCGCTCGGCGCTCCGGCAGCCCGGCTAGCGTGACGGTCTGACCCCGGCTGCGTCCGCCGGACGGGAGGCGGGGCGGCGGCGGGAGACGGCGACTCCGGCCAGGCACAGCGCACCTCCCAGCAGTGTCAGCCACGCCGGCACCTCGCCCAGGAGCAGCCAGCTCAGCAGCACCACGATGGCCGGGACGGCGTACGTGGTCGCGCCCAGCTTTCCGGCGGGCATCCGGGCCAGGGCGTACGTCCAGGTGGTGAACGCGAGGGCGGTCGGCACCACGCCGAGATAGAGCATGCTCAGCGTCGCGGAGAGTGGCGCCCGGGTCACCTCCGCGGTCAGCTGCCCGGCGAAGGGCAGGCAGACGACGGTTCCCACGAGGCAGCTGTACGCGGTGATCTGGAGCGGCGTCCCGCACGCGAGCGCGGGCTTCTGGGCGATCACGCCGGTCGCGTACGCCACCGCCGCCAGCAGGCAGAGCACCACGCCGAGCACGGACGTCGAGCTGCTCCCGCCCGCCCCGGCGTCCGAGGCGGACATGGACAGGCCGACGACGACCGCGCCCACGAACGAGACCCCCATGCCCAGCAGCAGCTGCGGCGGCAGCCCCTCGCCGAGCAGCCGGGCGGCGAGCAGGGCCATGAGGATCGGCCCGATGTTCACGAGCAGGGCGGCGGTACCGGCGTCCACCAGGCGCTCGCCCCAGTTCAGCATCACCGTGTACCCGAAGAACCAGACGACGCCCGAGACGAGGATCCCGCGCCACGCACCCCGCGGCGGCAGTCCCTCGCGGCGGGCCAGGAGCAGCAGCCCTAGCACGAGGGAGGCGGTCAGCAGGCGTCCCAGGGCCAGGGCGCCCGGGGAGTAGGCCGCGCCCGCGCTGCGGATCGACACGAAGGCGGAGGCCCACGCGAGCACGGTGAAGGTGATGGCTCCCAGGGTCGGGAGGTGGATCGGCAGCGGGGACCGCAGGGGCGGGGCGGGGGGTCTCATGCTCTCCACCCTAGCCCGCAATATTTCGGTGTCCACCGAAATATTGCGGGCTGTCAGGCGAACACCTCCGGCGCGAGGCCGAGCAGCTCCCCGAACGCGCGCTCCCCGGCCCCCGTCACCAGCAGCGCCCGCCCGCCGGCCGCGGGACGCTCCACCCAGCCGGCGGCCAGCGCCCGGGCGCACAGCCGGGCCCCTGCCAGCCCGCCCAGGTGCCGGCGTCGCTCCGTCCAGTCCAGGCAGGCGCTCACCAGCGGCCGGCGCCCCTCCTGCGCCAGGTCCACGCCCGCCCCCACGCACCACTCCCGCCCCGCCGCGGTGAGCTCGAACACCCCGTCGGTCCGCAGCAGCCCGCCCCGCTCCATGGCATCGGTGACGGCCATGCCGAGGCGCCCCGCGAAGTGGTCGTAGCAGGTACGGGCCCTCGCCAGCGGATCGGGGGCGCCGACGACCGGCACCGCGTGCGCCGCGTCCCGGTCGGGGATCGCGAACGAGGCCAGCCCGTCCACCAGCCGGGCCGTCGCCGCGTCGGCGATCCGGACGTACCGGTGCCGGCCCTGCCGCTCGGTCACGCAGACGCCCGCCTCCTCCAGACGCACCAGGTGCCCGGTGACGGTGGACGGCGCCACCCCGGTGATCCGGGCCAGCTCGCCCGCCGTCCAGGCGCGCCCCTCCAGCAACGCCATGCAGATCGCGGCCCGCGTCTCGTCGGCCAGCGCCCCGGCCAGGCTCGCCAGCCGCGCGGCCGGAGCCGGGGACGCCGGCGCAGGGGTTTCGGACGGATTCCCGGAGGGCAGCTGATTCATCCCTCCAGCTTGCCTCAACATTTCGCCCGATGCCGAATCGAGGGCCGGGATGAGTGAGGTGGTCTACTCCTCGATCGCACCGCCGACGGCGCGCAGGTGCTCGCGGAACGTCGTACCGTCCCGGTCCCGTGCCGCGCGGTAGTCGGCGAACCTCACTTGGGTGCGCAGGCTGGTGCCCAGCCGCATCCGGGCGGCCTGGTGGCGCTCGGTGTCACGGATCCCGCCCGCCGCCGCGGCGATGTCGGCGGCGCGGTCGAGGGGCAGGAACAGCACCCCGTCGTCGTCACCGAGGACGAAGTCGTCACCGGTGACGTCCACCCCGCCGATCCGGGCCGAGACGAGGGAGTCGAGCCCCTGGGGTTCGAGCCGCTGCGGACCGGCGGGCAGCGCGCCCTGGCTGAACACGGGCAGCCGCATCCCGCGCAGCTCGCGCGTGTCCCGGTGCCGCCCCCAGACCACCAGACCGGCCAGCCCGGCGCGTTCGGCTTCGAGGGCGACCAGGTCGCCCACGCACGCCTCGTCGTCGCGGCCGGCGTTGTCGACCACCAGCACGTCCCCGGCAGCGGCGTGCTCGATCGCCTCCAGGAACACGTCCACACTGCCGTGGTGGCGGGCCGGCCGGGCCCTGCCGACGAGGTGCGTGCCGTCGCCCAGCGGTCGCACCGACGCCGGGGCCTGCCGGATCGGCAGCCCCAGCCGCAGGAGTGCGTCAGCGACGTGCGCGGTCGTCAGGTCCAGGTACGTCAGGTGCAGTTTCAGCGCGTCCATCAGGTCCGCTTCTCCTCGTCGTGCCGGCAGTGCAGCCAGAGCGGCACCGGGGTGTGCCACGCGAGTGGGTACCCCGTCCACGGGGCCCGGAAGCAGGTGCATGATCGGATCGGTTCGCAGCGGTCGGGTGCCACCGGGGTGCCCGCTGCCAGGGTGGGAGTCGAAAGGAGGCCTCGTGATCTCGGCACTGAACCGGCTCGTCGACCTCGTCGAGGAGCATCTCGCGGAGGATCCCGACGTCCGCGCACTGGCGGCGTCGGTCGGCTCGACCGAATACCACCTGCGCCGGATGTTCTCGTCGCTCGCCGGCATGCCGCTGTCGGAGTACGTGCGGCGGCGGCGCATGACCGTGGCCGCCGCCGAGGTCGTCCGCGGCGAGCAGGACCTGCTCGGCATCGCGGTACGGCACGGCTACGGCTCGACCGAGGCGTTCGGGCGCGCGTTCCGGGCGGTGCACGGCACCGGCCCCGGCGACGTGCGCCGCGAGGGAGGCCCCCTGCGCACACAACCACAGCTCAGGTTCCGCCTGACCGTCGAAGGGAGCGTCCCCATGGACACCCGCCTCGTCAACCGCCCCGCGTTCCGGCTGATCGGACACGCCGCCCGGGTCCCGCTCGTACACCAGGGCGTCAACCCCCGCATCCAGGAGCACATCGCCGCGCTGCCGTCCGAGGAGCACCAGCGCCTGAAGGCGCTGGGCGACGCCGTCCCCGAAGGCCTCCTCCAGGTCTGCGACGACGTCGACCCCGACGGCACCGAGGGGACCGACCTCACCTACCTGCACGGGGTGGCCGTCACCCGGGACACCGTGGTCCCCGGGGACCTGGACACCATCGAGGTCCCGGACGGCATGTGGGCGGTCTTCCGCACCAGCGGCCCGCACCCCCAGGCCCTCCAGACCGCCTGGGCGGCCACCGCGACCGACTGGTTCCCGTCGAACCCCTGGCGACTGCGCCCGGGCCCGTCGATCGTCTCCACCCTGGACCACGCCCGCGACTTCGCCACCGCCACCTGCGAACTGTGGCTGCCCGTCGAACCGGAATGATCCGCGGGCGACCGGCGACCGGCGGAGCCGGGCTGGTGGGGGCATGGACCGAGCACACGCTCGTGCGCGTCCGGGTCCCGGCGGTCCGCCGGGACCCGGACGCACGCGAGTGGCGTCGACCGGGCGCCTACGGCTGCTCGATCGGGGCGAACAGGGCGTTGATGGTCCGGTTGGCGTTCATGGTGAGCTGGTAGCTCGGGGTGTTCCCCTCCTGCTCGATGCCGTCGACCGCCCAGGCGTCGAAGCGGTAGCCGGCGTTGGGAACGGCGGTGACGGTGACCTGCGCGCCGGGGTCGTACGGACCGAACTCGCTGACGCGGACCGTGCCTCCGGCCTCGGGGTCGTGGAGCAGGGTGAGGGAGTTGCGGTTGGTCACCGTGGAGGCGCGGTAGCCGGCGAGGATGTCGGCGCTCGCGCGCGCTACGGCGGCGTTGTTGTTCTGGGCGTTGCCCAGGGCCTGGCCGTTCCAGGTGCGCTCGGTGTTGGAGTACGTGTTGGCCAGGGTGCACGCCTGCGGGCAGGCGGAGCTGTACGCCATCAGCGTGCGGTGCAGCCCGTTGGGCGTGACCCAGCCGTAGTTGAACGTGCCGGCGGGGGTGGTCCCGCCGTTGCTCGTGACCGTCAGGCGGTCGTGCTTCATGCCGAAGTTGTGGCCGATCTCGTGCCCGAGGTTGTCCCAGGCCGCCACGGACCCGATGCTCGTGACCGAGAAGGCCTGGCTGTCCGTCGTCGCGGTGGCTGCCGGGTCGGGCAGGCTCGCCGCCCCGGAGCTGTCCTCGAACGGGACGGAGGCGAGCAGCGCCACCAGGTCGGCGCCGTATTGGTTCCGCGTGGCGGCGGCCGTGGCCCCGAGAACCGTGTTCGCGGGGTTGCTGATCATGGCCAGCAGCGTGTTCACGTTCTCGCGGGGGACGTTGGTGGGCGCGGTCTGGTACGTGTTGACGACGTGCACGCTGGCCGGCACGTTGCTGAAGGCGAGCGCCCTGTTGAGCTGGTTCACGCCATAGGTGATACGGCTCTGGACCGCCTGGACACTGCCCATGACCTCGACGGCGGCCGGGGTGTACGCGACGACGACGTCGATGGCGGCCGGGGCGTTGAGCGTGGCGGCCCTCAGCCCCGGCTTGGGCGGGAAGTTCGGGAGCTGCGGGAGTTGCGGGTGCTGGGGGTGCTGGGGGTGCTTCGGGTGCTTCGGCGGGTGCGGGCGGTGCGGCTTCTTCGGCGGGCCGCTGACCGTGTCGACCCCCTGCCCGCTGGGCGGCAGTGCGAGGGAGTCGATCTCGTCCAGCTCGTACCAGCCCGGACGCTTGGCCAGCGGCTGGTACGCGTACTGGCGGAACTCCTCCGTGATGACGCCGGAGAGGGTGACCGGCCCCTTGGTGCAGGCCCCGATGACGGAGACGGAGATGGTGTTCAGCTCGTTCTCCGGGTCGTGGCCGCTCCAGAAGACCGTGCCGTCCGCCTGCCGGCGCGTGAAGTCCTGGACGGCGGTGAAGCCCTTCTCGTGCTTGAACAGCGGGAAGGTGAGGCGTTCCGGTCTGCCCTCCTTCTGCTTGCCGCACAGTGAACGGAACGCCTTGGCGTCCGTGTGCTGCGCGGCGGCCCGGACAACCCAGGGTTCATGCCCGCCCCCGCCCCCGCCCGATCCCGCGGAGGCGGCAGGTGTGGTCAGGGCGAGGGACAGGGTGGCGGTGAAGGCCGTCGCCGCGGTGCAGGCGGCGAGGGGGTAACGACGGCGCATGGGGGACGTGGGCCTCTCGGTGGGGGATTTGCGCCTTGTATTCCGTGGCGGGGAGCGGGCCACGCCGGTCGCCCGTCCCCGCACGGCCGACCGGGCCGAGATTCACCCGGATACCGGGGTCACCGGGGTCACCGGGGTCACCGGGTGTGCAGACGGCCCGTGTACACGTCCGTACGGTTCTGTGGTGCGTCGGAGCGGGCCGTGGTGAGCACCACCCGTACTCCCTTGCCGTCTGCGACCAGGCCTTGGTAGTCGCCCAGGAAGTAGCCCCCGGCGAACGGCGCCTCCAGCCAGTCGAAGACCCGCGAGATCCGGCGTTCGGTTCGGCGCCCCGTGTCTCCGTGGGGCAGGGTGGCCAGCTGGTAGGCGGTGGGCAGGGTGGAGGTGTCACCCGGCCTCAGGAAGCGCAGGTCGTAGTAGGTGAGGGCGACCGTGCCCCGCTCGTCGACCGCGACCGACGGCGAGAAGGCCGGCACGCCTTCCGGGCTGATCAGCTCGGGGCTCCCCCAGGTGCGTCCGCCGTCGGTGGAGCGCACCAGCTGGACGGAGTCGAACGCGCCGCCGGAGAAGTCCGATCCTTCGTAGGCCATGTACAGCGTGCCCGTACTGGGGTCGACGGCCGGGCTGGGCAGGGTGGCGGCGGCGCGCAGCGCCCTGGTGGGGTCGTTCGGGTCGACCTCCGGCACGGAGGTGTCCCGGGCCACGGTGACGGGGGCGCTCCAGGTCTGCCCGGCGTCGGTCGAGGTGACCATCGCGTAGTGGGCCTCCACGACGGTGGCCAGGTCGTCGGAGTAGGTGATCGTGTCGAAGAAGTCGTACAGGGTGCCGGTGCGCCGGTCGGCGACGATCACGTGGCCGATGGTCTGGGTGTTGGGCACGGTACTGGTGTCGACGAACTGCCGGGCCTTGCTCCAGGTTCGGCCGCCGTCGCGCGTGAGGGAGATGTAGCCCGGGCCGTCGAGGGAGCCGGGTCCTGGCGGGTCGTTGTCGAGTCGGTTCCAGACCTGGTAGGCGGTGCCCCTGCGGATGGGGTCGGCGGTGATCGAGGGCTTGTCGTTGAAGAACGGCTGTTCGTCGACGTGGGTGGTCGTGAGGTTCTGCCACGTGCGGCCGCCGTCGCGGGACGTGGCGGTCAGGAGGCCGGTGCGCGTGCTCTTCGTGAAGTCGACCCCCTCCCCGCCCGCGTAGACGGTGCCGTCCGGTCCGGTGCTCACCCAGGGGTCGGAGGCCCGCTCGAAGTCCGCGCCACCGGGGGCGCACAGGCTGAACGGCAGCGTGCTCCGGTGGAAGGTGTGGCCGTCCGTGGTCCAGGCGGCCGCCAGGCCACGGGCGCCACCGTCGTTCCAGCGGTCCTGCTGGAACACGGTGACGACGCGCCCGGGGTCGCGCGGATCGACCGAGAGGTACGGCTCGACCTCGGTGCCCGGGTAGACGATGCTGTCGGGCGACCTCGCGCCGATGGTGCAGTCCGCGTACGGGTTGCCGGGGGACACCTTGACCAGTGCCGTGCCGTGGGGGTTGCGGTCTGCTGCGGCGGGGGTCGCGCCGGTGACCGTGACGAGTTGGAGCGCGGCGGTGGCCGCGGCGGTCAGGGGCAGGAAGACGCGCATGCGGGATCTCCTCCGGGGCCGGCGGCCGGGTGACGGACCGCCGTCGTCCGGGCGGCCGGGGGCGCGGAGGCGTACCGGAAGGGTGTGGGGGTGGGCCGGCTCCGCTTGATCGTTTTCGGCGCGGCGGCCACTGCCCTTGATGGGCCGAACGACCGATGCCGGACCACTGCACGCCCGGATTCACCTCGCCGCCCTGCCCGGTCCGCTCATCCCGTCGTGGCCTGCGGGCTCCTACCGCGGCTCCGGGGGCGGGGGGCGGGGGCGGTCGGCGCGGGTGGTGTGGCCTCAGCGGAAGGGACGACCGAGGGTTTGGCACCGATCACGCGGAACGCGATCAGCGCCACGGCGAGCGCGGCGTGCAGCCGGCGTGGGTCAGGTGCGCCGTGCCGTGAAGGCGTCGAGGGATTCGGGGAGCGTCTGGCCGCCGTCGACGGTGAGGGTCTGGCCGGTGATGAACGCGGCCTCGTCGGATGCGAGGAAGAGGGCGGCGTGGGCGATGTCGGTGGTCTCGCCCAGCCGGCCCAGCGGGATCGACGCGGTCATCCGCCGCAGGTACTCCTCCCCCAGGCCGGTGAGGCCTTCGGTGCGGACGTTGCCGGGCAGGACGGCGTTGACCGTGACACCGGTCGGAGCCAACTCCAGGGCGGCACCCCGCAGGAATCCGAGCTGCCCGGCTTTGCTGGCCCCGTAGTGGGTCCAGCCGGCGTACCCGGTGGTGGGGCCCGTGATGGAGGAGGTCAGCACGATTCGACCGTGCCTGGCGCGCTCCATCGCCGGCAGGAACGCCCTCACGGTCAGGATCGAGCCCCGCAGGTTCACCGCGAGGACGTCGTCCACGTCCTCGGCCCTCATCTCCCGCAAGGGCTTCTCGGGGAAGATCCCTGCGTTCGCGCACAG
Source organism: Streptomyces sp. NPDC101118 (assembly GCF_044759445.1). NCBI lineage: Bacteria > Bacillati > Actinomycetota > Actinomycetes > Kitasatosporales > Streptomycetaceae > Streptomyces > Streptomyces sp. NPDC101118. Next base: position 78,247 of record NZ_JBIVZG010000021.1, read on the forward strand.
CACGTCCACATGGCCGTGGCGGCGCTCGGCCTCGGCGGCCATCGCCTCGATCGCCTCCGCATCCCGGAGGTCCACGCCCAGGCCCAGCACGCGACCCCCGGAGGTGCCGGCGATGTCGTCGGCGGCCTGACGGGCTACCGCCTCGTCCCGGCCGGTGACCACCACGGCCGCCCCGCGGCGGGCGAACAACTCCGCGATGCCCCGCCCGATGCCTCGCGTTGCACCCGTCACCACCACGGACCGCTTGCGCCAGTCGGTGCCCATCATCCCTCGTCCATTCCCTTCCCGACGTGACGGCCGCGTCAGCCACAAGCCGACAGCCATCCGACCGATCGTTCCCCGCCTCACCCTGGCAAGGGATCTGCGAGGCACCCGAAGCCCACAACGGCAACTGTTCCGCCGCACGCTCCGGCACTCCGGACAACGGCCTTGCGGGAACACCGTCACGGCTTCGATGACGGCGTCGGGGAGGTGAATCCGATGCCTGTGCGCCGCCCGACCAACGGCAACCACGTCTGCAGTTCCGCCACGGCCACCGCCAAGGCCGTCGTGCCAGGCGCGGCTGAGCCGCTTGCGGACGCCGTGGCGACGTCTGCAAGCGGGTGGGAGGGCTGCGCTACTTCGGGTGGGTGATGACGACGGCTCCTCCCACGCATCCCGCCGGACGGACGCGCACATCCGGGAGGCGGGCAAGGCCGGCCAGCACGTCGAGCACCTCACGCGTCCCCACCACCAAGCCCGCCTGCCGCGCCCACTCCACCACCGCATCCGACGCCGGCACGGGGCCGCCCGGCAGCACGTCGCTCATCCCCCGTTCCTGACAGACAACCGCCAACCCACAACGCCGCATGGGCGGCTCGTTCCGGGGCAAGAGCGCGGTCATGACCTTGATGCTGCTCGTTCTGCTCCCCCTTGGCCTCGCGCTCGTCCTGGTGGCGACCGCCGAACCCAGCGGCCGGCACCGCGACCGCTGAGCCTCCGTCGACTTCACTTGGCAGGCGCAAGGGCTACCGGCCGCTGTGGCCGAGGTCGGCTCACGGTTTGTGGGTCACCCAGAGGAGCTCCGCCGGCCAGCGGTGTGCCCAGTCGGGTGGGTCGGTTTCGTTGTAGCCGTTGGGTGTCCCGAGTCCGGGCCGCGGCTCGATGAGGTCGTCGATGACGAGGCCCGCGCCGCGCAGGATCCTGACCCAGTCGCCGTAAGTGAGCTGGTAGCTGGTTGCACCGTCGCCTTCGGCGATGGCGTTCAGGCCGAAGTAGTCCTGCTGCAGCGTCGGGGTCACGCGGCTCGCGGCTTCGTCGTAGCACGCTTCGAACCATGGGCTGGCGACGTTGAAGACCAGGCGCCCGCCCCGGACCAGGACGCGCGCGGCCTCCGGGACGGCCAGGTGGGCCGGCGCCCAGCTGAGCCCGCCGAAGTCGCAGAACACCAGGTCGAAGCTTTCTGCGGCGAAGGGGAGCTGTTCGGCGGCGCCCTGCACCAGCTGGTAGCGGGTGTCTCCCATCGCGCCTGCTGCTGCGGCGAGTTGGGCTTCGGACAGGTCGAGCCCGACGACGGTGGCGCCCTCGGCGGCGAGTGCCCTGGACCACTGGCCGGCGCCGCAGCCGAGTTCGAGGACGCGCTTGCCGGCGACGTCGCCCAGGGCGTGCAGGCGCTCGTCGGGGATGGAGTACATGCCCCACAGCCGGGGTGTGGCGCCGATGCGCGCGTCGTGCTCCTGCTGGTAGGCGCTGCTGATCCGGTTCCAGAGCCGCCGGTTGGCGGGAATGCTGTCCACACGGGGACTCCAACACCGCATGCCGGGCGCCGTCAACACGATTAGGGAGCACGTGAGCCGCGGGAGGGTCTCCCGCCTGCCTACGCGGAAAGCAGGGCCAGCAGCTGCCGGGTGGCCTCGAAGCCGGGGCCGGCGGTGAGGAGGAAGCGCCGGACCCGGTCCACCGCCCGGTCCCGGGCGCCCTCGTCACCGGCCGCCAGCGCGGCGTCCAGGGCGTCGGCGTGGCTCTCGGCCGGGTCGGCCTGCTCCTGGGGAGCGTCCGCCGCCTCTTCGCGCAGGGTGCGGGCGAGGTCCTCGTACCGGGCGGCGGCCGCCGTCTGGTGGGCCGAGGCGTGCGCCGCCCCCGCGCCCGACGCGGCCGCGGCCGCGTTGTTGTTGCCGGTCGTGGTCGTCTGGTTGATGACGATGCCGGGGGCGGCCGGCTCGGTGCCGTAGCGGTCCATGTTCTTCCTCACGCCTTCTGCGGTCGCACGGTAGCGGTACGGGCTGATCGGGTGGGTGGCGGTGATCACCTGGTGGGCGAAGCCCAGGTCTTCCAGGCGTCCCATGACGTGCAGGACGTCGGCACTGTTCCAGCCTTGTTCGCGGAAGTAGCCGGACATGTCGGCGAACGTGCCCGGCGTGTTCCCGGTGAGTGCGCACAGCCTCGCCAGGGCCAGGAGAGCCAGCGCGTCCGTCCGTTCGTCCCGCACCGTGCGCGGGGGCAGCGAGGCCAGGAAGGCCTGCTCGCGTCGCGCCTGCTCGGCCGCGGCCCGCTCCCGTCGGCGGACGGTCCGGACAACGAACCAGAGGAGACCGAGGACGACGATCAGCGGCAGGACGGTCATGACGTCCATCGGGGCATTTCCTCCCGGCTGCTGGGCGGACGTGTGAGGGGCCTGGGGACGGTATGGTCCCCACCCGGCAGCGACAAGAGCGGAATCCGGCCACATACGGCACCGCTCTGGTGGGGGTCTCATCCGTCCGCCCGGGGCGCGCGCAGCCATCGGGCGGTGAGGTCGGTGTTGGTGCCGATCAGGACGCCGATCCGGAGGGGTCGCGCTTCGTTCGCGGCGGGGAAGATGCCGGGAAGCCCGACCAGGGCGGCGCCGGTACCCGCCCCCGGGGCCGGGCTAGCGCCGGAGGGCCGCCGCGCCCGCGTACTGTGCGCTGTCGCCCAGCTGCTCTTCGATGCGGATCAGCTGGTTGTACTTGGCCGTGCGGTCGGAGCGTGAGAGCGAGCCGGTCTTGATCTGGCCGCAGCCCGTGGCCACCGCCAGGTCCGCGATCGTCGTGTCTTCCGTCTCCCCCGAGCGGTGCGACATGACGACGGTGTAGCCCGCCCGGTGGGCGGCGTCGACGGTGGCCAGGGCTTCGGTCAGGGTGCCGATCTGGTTGACCTTCACCAGCACCGAGTTGGCGACGCCGGAGCGGATGCCCTCGCGCAGGATCGCCTCGTTCGTGCAGAACACGTCGTCGCCGGTGAGCTGGCAGCGCGCACCGACCCGTGCGGTCAGGTCCTGCCAGCCCGCCAGGTCGTCCTCGGCCATCGGGTCCTCGATCGACACGATGGGGTAGGCGTCGATCAACTTGACCAGGTGGTCTGCGTGCTCGGCCGGCGTGCGCCGGACACCCTCGCCTGGGTAGTCGTAGACGCCGTCGCGGAAGAACTCGGACGAGGCCGGGTCCATGACCAGGCCGATGTCCGTGCCCGGCCGGTAGCCCGTGCGCTCGACGGCCGCCACGACGAAGTCGAGGGCCTCTTCGGCGGTGCGCAGGGCCGGTGCGAAGCCGCCTTCGTCGCCCACGCCCGTGGAGTGCCCGGCGGCGAGGAGGTCCCGGCGCAGGGTGTGGAAGATCTCCGATCCCATTCGCACGGCCTCGGCGAAGGTCTCGGCGCCGATCGGGGCGATCATGAACTCCTGGAAGTCCAGGGGATTGTCGGCGTGGGCGCCTCCGTTGACGATGTTCATCATCGGGACGGGCAGCAGGCGGGCACCGGAGCCGCCGACGTAGCGGTAGAGCGGCAGGCGGTGGGCGGCGGCGGCCGCCTTGGCGGTGGCCAGGGACACCCCGAGGATCGCGTTGGCGCCGAGCCGGGACTTGGTGGGGGTGCCGTCCGCGGCCACGAGGGCCGCGTCGAGGCCGGCCTGGTCCTCTGCCTCACGGCCCACGACGGCTGCGGCGAGCTCCGTGTTGACGTGGCGCACGGCCCGGTCGACGCCCTTGCCGTGCCATCGGGCCGGGTCTCCGTCGCGGAGCTCGACGGCCTCGCGGGCACCGGTCGAAGCGCCGGAGGGCACCGCGGCCCGGCCGATGGATCCGTCCGCCAGTTCCACGTCCACTTCGACGGTGGGGTTGCCCCTGCTGTCGAGTACGCGTCGGCCGGTGATCGAGGTGATGGCGGTCATGGAAGGTCCTCCCCGTTGTCGCATACGTGCCGGGCTCTGGTGCGGCGGCGCTGACGCGGGGCCCGGCAGCCAAAACTCTACAGCAAGGCTGTGCAGTTCTGCTGTTCAGTTTTGCTGTACAGCAGAACTGAACAGTCCCCCTGCACAGGTACGCTGCGTTAAAATCGGGCATGCCCCTTCCGGAATCCGCCGCCGTCGCGGCCGAACTGCGTACCGCGCTCGGAAAGCTCACGCGGCGCGTGAAGCTCGAGGACCAGATGCCGCTCGGCCAGGCGTCCGTCCTCGGCGCCCTGGACCGCAGCGGTGCGATGACGACCAGCGAACTGGCCGCCGACCAACGGGTGCGCCCCCAGTCCATGGCCAGGGCCGTCGGCCTGCTCATGGAACAGGGACTGCTCACGCGTCGCGCGCATCCGACCGACGGCCGCAAGAGCCTGGTCGAACTCTCCCCTGCCGGACGGACCCTGCTGGAAGAAGAGCGCGAGCGCAGGGCGGACTGGCTCGCCCGGGCGATCGAGGCCGAGCTGACCGACGAGGAGCGGGAGTTGCTGGCGCGCGGAATCGGGCTGGTGGAGAGGCTCGCCGCACACTAGGAACCGCCCGTCGAGGGTGCGGCTCCCCCAAGCGGTCAGCTCAAGTGGTCCGGGCGCGCGCCGGAACGCGGGTGGCATTGGGGGACGGCCGTGCCACATGATCACGCCATGACGAGTCCATCCGCCTTCCGGGACCAGTCCAGCCGGTCCGGCGGCTACTACGAGCTGGCCATAGAGGTCGGGTCGAGTGACGATGCCCGGATTCAAGCCGTCCTGAGTGCTGTCTGGTCCGCCGCGGACGTTCACGGGTGCTTCGGCCAGAGCGACCGTGAACCCGAGGAGCAGGATCCCGTGCCGTGCACAGTCGGGTCACTGACCGAGTTCGGGCATCTCCACGGTCAGGTCCGCCTGCCGACGGGCCAACCGGTCGTCTGCGGTTGTGTGGCGATCCGCGGAGGCGATGGGACCTGCTTCCGCAAGGCGACGTCCTGCACTATGGCGCCGCCAACACCTGAGGCGGCGCGGGCCTGTCAGCCGGTCACCGCCCCCGGTGGAGCCCGTTCGCCGGACCTGCTCCGGGGTCAGAACGGTGGCGCGGGCCTGACCGCGAACAGCGGCAGCGTCCCGGTGAGCTCCAGCAGCCGCACGAGCTGCTCCCGGGGCGCGGCGAGGTAGAGCTCGTGCCCGAGGCGGTTTGCTTGCGTGCGGGCGTCGAGGAGGGCATGCAGGCCTGCGGAGTCGCAGAACGTCAGGTGCTGAAGGTCGACCACCACGTGCCGGGATGTCGTTCCGGCGGTGAGGGCCCGGCGGAGGGTGAGTCGGAAGGTTTCGGAGCGGGCGATGTCCATCTCACCGTGCAGGCGGATGACGATCGTGCCGTCGAGGGCCGCCACCTCGATGGGCTCACTGCTCAGGCCGTCGTCCCCGGTCGGGCCGCCGGCGTCCACGCCGTGATCCATTGTGCTGTCCCGTGGGTCAGGTGGTCTGGGGATGGCCGAAGAGGAGGTCGTAGCCGGGAGGGAGCTGGAGCAGGACGCGGTTCAGGAGGTCTTCGTCGACGGCGTCTGCGACGACGCTGAGGACGGCGCTGACGTCCCAGGCGGCGGTGCGTTCGGTCGCGCCGTCGATCCAGGCGGCGGTCGCCCGTACGAACCGCTGCGCGTCCAGGGGTTCGGCGGCCTGGAGCGGGTTGAGCAGGATCAGGGCGTACGTCTCGGGCAGGCGGGCCGCGACCTGGGCGCGGTCCTCGCCGACGAGGTGGGCACCGAGCAGGGCGAGGACGACGCGCGCGGCGCGGTCGGCTTCCTGCTGGGAGGGGTACTCGCCGCGTTCTTGAACGCTGCGGATGAAGGCGTCCCATCGCAGGGTCATCGCTGGTTCCTCCTCCGGCGTGCTCTTGCGCCCCGTGCCCCGTGCCCCGCGCGCTGCGGGGCGCAGGGGGCGGGGGCGAGGGACGGCGGTGGTGGAGGACGGGAGCGGGGGGAGGGGGTACTCCCGTCCTCCGCCGGGTGGCACCGCCGACCAGGAAGCCCGGCGGTGCGGCTGCGGCGCGGAACGGCGCGCGGGCAGCGGGGTCAGGCGTTGAGCTGCTTGCGGCTGCCGTCGCCGATGGCGATCTTGCGCGGCTTGGCGCGTTCGGCGATCGGGATCCGCAGGGTCAGCACGCCGGCGTCGTACTCGGCGTCGATGCGCTCGGTGTCGAGGGTGTCGGCGAGCATGACCTGCCGCGAGAAGACGCCCAGCGGACGCTCCGAGAGCTCCATCTGGGCCTGCTCCGACCTCGCCGTGGGCCGGCGTTCGGCCTTGACGGTGAGCATGTTGCGCTCGACGTCGATGTCGATCGCGTCCTTCGCGACGCCGGGCACGTCGAAGGCGATGACGTACACGTCCCCGTCGCGGAATGCGTCCATCGGCATCGCGGACGGCTTCGACCACGTGCCCGGGCCCATGAGCTGCTGGGTGAGCCGGTCGAGCTCACGGAAGGGATCGGTGCGCATCAGCATGGAAACCTCCTGATGTGTCTGCAATGGGTGCCAGTGCGCTTCAGGCTCTTCTGTTCTAGCATGTCATCGAAACGATGACAATCCAGTCTGGCATCCAATGGATGACGAGCCCGGGAACGCGGATGTGCCGTGCCCGCCGATGCCCCGCTGCCGACCTTGTGGAGGTTCCATGACCCGTGCTTCATCACCTGCCGGTCCACCCGTCGGCTCACCGGCTTCGTTCTTCGCGGCAGCCACCGCGCTGGCCGCTGTGGAACGGGAACTGCGCGACGCCCACGACGCGGCCGGCACCACGACCGCCGAACCGCGCCAGGCCCTGGCCGCGCTGATGCTGCTACGAGAGGTACGTGAACAGCTCGCCGGCTGGGAGTCGGGCCTGATCGAGACGGCCCGGGCCGCCGGCGCCAGCTGGGCCGACCTCGCGGGCCCCCTCGGCGTGGCCAGCCGCCAGGCCGCCGAACGCCGCTACCTGCGGCTGCGCCCGGGCGCCGAGGGCGCCACCGGCGAGGAACGGGTCCAGGCCACCCGCGACCGCCGCGCCGCCCAGCGCACCGTCAACGCCTGGGCCCGCGACCACGCCGCCGACCTGCGCCAACTCGCCGGACAGGTCACCGCCGTCACCGGCCTCGACGCCCCCGGGCACGTTTCCGTCGAGCGGGTACGCCGCGCCCTGGGCGGATCCGACCCCGCCACCCTGCTCGGCCCACTGGCAGAGGCAGCGCCCCACCTGCGCCCCCACCACCGCGGCCTCGCCGACCGCATCGACACCCTCATCCGCCAAACCGACCGGCTCCGCACCGACAGCAACGAACAACGCCGCACCCGCTGACCGCCGGCGCGCCCAGAGACCAGTCCCCGCGCCTGGCCGGCTCCCCTGTTTGAGGCCGCCGGTCCGGGACAGAAGCGCTCACGGCTGGGGTGTGAGCGACTCCCCCGGACGGGCCGTGCGCGTCATCCCCCCTCGCGCACGGCCCGCCCGCCTTCCGCGCGGGCGCGGCGGAAAGGGCGCAGGGGTCGAACCAGGTCAGGTACCCCGGCAGGTGCTGGTCACCGTTCGGCCCCTGGAGCTCGGTACCGGACTTGCTCGGCTCTGGCGAGGGCGTCCAGGGTTTCATCGACGGTCAGGAGAACGGTCGTCTCGAAGGAGCTGAGCGCGCCGCCCCCGCTGATCGCCAGGGCCACCGAGGCCATGGATACGTTGTCCGGTGCCTCCCAGAGGTTGTAGCCGTCGTGCGTGCCGAAGGCGTACCAGAAGCCGTGGAGCTTCCCGCCGACGGACTCGATGTACGACCGCGCGGCTGCTGCACGGTCCTCGGGGTGCCCCATCAGCCTCGCCCAGGTCTGCGGCGTGTAGCTGAACCTCGATAGATAGAGCGGCATGAGGTGTCTCCTTCGTTTCCCCCACCCATGCCCGTGCCGGGTGGGAGAAGCGCTCCGCGCGGCGTGCAGGTCCCCCGATCAGCCGGGCACACGACCGGCACGGCCCAAGGCCAGCGGCCCTGAATGCGACTCCCCCTGTCCGCAGAGCCGTATCGGACTGCTCGGGAGACCGCAGCGGCTGCCGCGCGTCCTCGACATCTCCGGCGCCCCCACCGCGGCGGGCGCAGCCCTTCAGGCGAGGGACTGGCGGTGCCGCGGGGGCGGCGGTCCCGGCGGCAGCGGTTGAGCCGCTCAGGCAGGCATCCCTGGAGGCCGACCTCAACAATGAACGGACCGCAACGCCGTCCCCGCCGGGGCGCGTGCGTCGCGTCGGCCCGCCCGCGCAGGCCTGCAACCTCGCACGGGGGCCATCGGCCTCGGAATGCCGCATTCCCCAACACGGCGTGGCGGTTTCGGTCATGATGGTCGAGTTGTGCCGACCTCCGCAGGCGGTGGCCGTGCAAGCCCCCTGCCCGGCGGGCGCATGAGCCCTGCGCCCGGTCACCGTCGGACAGCGCTCCCCGCGGGAAACGACCTCGGAGGTCATGCCGAATGAGGGCAGCAGTGAAGTCCGGTCTCAAGCGACTCCTGGGGCGTACCGGTTTCGACATCGTGCGCAGCACCAACAACCGTGGCGGAGTGGACGACTTCCTCCCGTTCGAGGCCACCATGCGGGCCGCGAAGTCGGCCGGCCTGTCGGTCGGTGACTACATCGACGAGGTCATGAACGGGACGCCCGGCGCCACCCAGTCCACCATCGACGAACTGCGCGCGCTCGGTGTCTTCGCCGCCGCCCCGGAGACGGTGCTGGAGATCGGTCCGGGATCGGGCCGGTACCTGGAGAAGACGCTCAAGGAGTGCTCGCCGGGCCGCTACGAGATCTACGAGACGGCGGCGCCCTGGGCCGGCTACCTCGCGGACACGTTCAGGGTCATCGTCCAGCCGACCTCCGGCAGCAGCCTCTCCCCCACACCCAGCGGGAGCGTCGACCTCGTCCAGGCCCACAAGGTCTTCAACACCGTGACCTTCCTCAGCGCCTCGCGCTACTTCCTCGAAATGGCACGCGTCGTCCGCCCCGGCGGCCGGATCGTCTTCGACGTCATGACGGAGACCTGCCTGGACCCGGCGACGATGCGTGCCTGGGCGACGAAGGGCGGCGCGGGGCACGACTCGTACCCGGCGGCCATGCCGCGTCAGGTGTGCGTGGACCTCTTCGCGACCCTCGGCTGTGCCCTGGAGGCCGGCTTTCCGGCCCCGCTGGGGTTCGCCTCCACCGAGGTCCTCGTCTTCCGCAAGGGGGCATGAGTCCCCGGACCGCACGGGCAGTGGGCGTCGGGCAGTGGCGCGGGGGCATGCGTCGGGTCGGTCTCACGCCTGCTCGTCCGCGGCCTGCGCGGCCCCGCGTGCGCCGACGCCGACCAGCCCGGTTTCGTAGGCGACGATGACGGCCTGGACGCGGTCGCGGAGACCGAGTTTGGCGAGGATGCGGGCGACGTGGGTCTTGACGGTCGCCTCGGCCAGGTGGAGGCGGGCCGCGAGTTCGGCGTTGCTCAGCCCCCGGGCCAGCAGGCCGAGGACCTCCAGTTCGCGCGGGGTGAGCGAGGCGAGGTCGCGGTGGAGGGCGGCGGTGTCACTGCCGTGCCGGGCGAACCGCTGCACGAGCCGGCGGGTGATGGCGGGCGCGAGGAGGGCGTCCCCGGTGCGGACGGTGCGGACGGCTGCGGCCAGGTACTCCGGGGTGACGTCCTTGAGGAGGAAGCCGCTGGCGCCGGCGGACAGGGCCGCGTAGACGTAGCGGTCGAGGTCGAAGGTGGTCAGCATGATGACGCGGGGTTCGCCGGGGGCTCCGGTGAGGATGCGGCGGGTGGCTTCCAGACCGTCCGTTTCGGGCATGCGGATGTCCATCAGGACCACGTCCGGACGTGTACGGCGGACCGCTTCGATCGCCTCGGTCCCGTTGGTCGCCTCACCGACGACGTCGATGCCGTCGGCACCGAGGATCATCCGGAACCCGGTGCGCACCAGGGTCTGGTCGTCGGCCAGGAGCACCCGCGGCGGCTGCTCGGTCACGGTGCCTCCAGGGGGATCAGCGCTTCCACCCGGTAGCCGCCGGCCGGACGCCGGCCGGCGGTCAGGGTTCCGTCGTGGACGGCGAGTCGCTCGCGCAGGCCCATCAGGCCCCGGCCGTCCCCGGTGGTGGAGCCCGCGCCAGGCCGTCCCCCGGTGTCGGTGACTTCCACCCGAAGCACGTCCGGTGCGTACGCGACGGTCACGGAGGCGGTGGCCCCGGACGCGTGCTTCATCGTGTTGGTCAGGGCTTCCTGGACCACGCGGTAGACGGCGAGCTCCGTGCCGGGCGGGACTGCGCGGGGTACGCCGGTCACGGCCAGGGCGACCGGCAGGCCTGCGTCCCGTACCCGCCCGACGAGCGTGTCCAGCCGGTCCAGGCCGGGCTGCGGGGCCAGCTCCGCGCCCGGGTCCCCCAAGTCCTGGGCCGGGCCGGTCGCCTCGCGCTCGTCGGCCATGGTGAGCAGGCCCATGACGTGCCGGAGTTCGGTCATGGCCGCCCGGCCGCCGGCCTCGACGGCGAGCAGTGCCTCTTCGGCCTGTTCGGGAGCGGTGTTCATGATCTTGCGGGCCGCTCCGGCCTGAATGACCATCACACTGACGTTGTGCGTGACGACGTCGTGCAGTTCGCGGGCGATCCGCGCGCGCTCGTGCTCGACGGCCCGGCGCAGGGTCTCGGCCTGTTCGCGTTCCAGGGCGGAGAGCCGGGTGCGGCCTTCGGCGGTCCGGAGCTTCCAGGTGCGCAGCCCGAGGGCGGCCACTGCCATCGGGACCAGGGTCAGCAGGACGACGTATTCGTTGGGGATGACCGGCGTCACCGCGTTCCCCGAGGTACCGACCAGGACGACCGCCACCGGGAGCGCCCCCAGGGTCGCCAGTCGGTACGGGCTGTACACGGCGGCGCCGTAGACGGCGATCACGAACGCGTAGAACGTCAGCCGCAGGACGCTCTGCGGTGTCGCCAGTACCGCGACCGTCACGAGGCACAGCACGGCGAGCGGGAAGCGGCGCCGCAGTGCGAGGGCGGCCGAGGCGGTGACCGCCAGGGTCACCATGAGGGCCATGCCGCCGGGGCCCGACGGGCGCGGGACGGCGTACTCCACGCCGGGTGCGACCTCACGGACCACGACGTTGCCCACGTTGTCGATGCCGTAATAGACGGTGGTGATGCCGAGGGCCAGCGCCAGCAGCACGTCGAACCGCCAGGCGCGACGGCTGGGCCGCAGCGGCGGACCGGTCGGGAGCCTGACGTCGCGGGCCACGTCGCGGGCCAGGGCCCGCAACCGGTCCAGGATCGTGCGTGCGTTCGTCACCGGTTCATTGTCGCCGCCGTCCGGTTGCCCGGGGTCCTCCTCGGCGGCTGTTCCCGGCGCTTCGTCTGCATCGGGCGCCTACATCGTAAGGATGACGCTCCGGCAGGTCGTCCCGGTGCGGTACGGCACGGGGTTCGGGCGGGGGACGCGCGGGGGCCGGACCCGCTCCTAGCGTCCGACGGGTCCGGTGTCCGAGACCGAGGAGCCCTTTCATGACCATGCCCGTGATCGAACTGCGCGAGGTGAGCCGCAGGTACGGCGACGGCCCGCCCGCACTGCACGACGTGTCGCTGACCGTGCGGCCCGGCGAGGCCGTCGCGATCCTCGGACCTTCGGGCAGCGGCAAGTCCACGCTGCTCAACCTGATCGCGGGCCTCGACCGGCCGGATACGGGGACCGTGACCGTGGACGGGGTGCGCGTGGACCGCCTGGGCGAGGCCGGGGCGGCCCGCTACCGGCGGTCGAAGGTCGGCATGGTCTTCCAGTTCTTCAACCTGCTCGACGATCTGACCGTCACCGACAACGTCCTCCTGCCCGCGCGGCTCGCGGGCACCGCTCGTGCCGGGGCGGAGCGCCGGGCCGCGGAACTCCTGCAGGCCCTCGGCATCGACCGGCACGCCCGCGCCTACCCGGGCCGGCTGTCCGGCGGCGAGCGCCAGCGCGTCGCGGTGGCCCGGGCCCTGATGAACCGGCCGCCGCTGCTCCTGGCCGACGAGCCGACCGGAGCCCTCGACTCGGTCGCCGGACAGGACGTCAGCAGGCTGCTCACCGACCTCAACGCCGGGGGCCAGACCGTCGTCCTGGTCACCCATGACCTGGCTCTGGCCCGGTCCTGCACGCACCGTGCGGTCCGGATCGCCGACGGACGGATCACGGAGGCCATCGGATGAGCGCGCTCGGCAGCATCGTGCGCTCGGGGGTGGGACGGCGCAGGGTGCAGACGCTGGTGATCGGGCTCGCCGCGATGGCGGCGGTGGCCGCTTCCGTGCTCGGCGGATCGCTGCTGGTGGTTTCCGGAGCGCCTTTCGAGGAGGCGTTCGCCAGGCAGCACGGCGCGCATCTGTCCGTCCGGTTCGACGCGGGCAAGGTGGGGCCCGGGCAGCTGTCCGAGTCCAGGGATGCCGAAGGGGTGAGCGGTGCGGCCGGGCCGTTCCGTACGGCGACGGTCACCCCGCGGGCAGAGGGGGCGAGCCCCGGGTGGCCGGTGACCGTGGTCGGCAGGGGCGATCCCGGCCGGGGCGTGGACGAGGTGACGGTGCTCGAGGGGCGGTGGCCCACGCGCCCGGGCGAGATCGTGCTGTCCGCCGACTCCCCGCTCGTCCCGGCCCTGGGCAAGCGGCTCACCTTCGCTCGTCCTCCCGCCGGGCCGGTCCTGACGGTGGTGGGTGTGGCCCGCTCGGTCACGCAGACCGCCGATGCCTGGGTGGTTCCGTCCCAGATGCCGGCGCTCGTCATGCCGGGCAGCGGCGGTTACCAGATGCTCTACCGCTTCACCGCCGCGGCAACCGACGGGCAGGTCGCGGCGGGCCGAACGGCGGTGACGGGGTCCCTGCCGCGGGGAGCGGCCGTCGGGGACCAGTCCTGGCTCACCGTCAAGAAGTCCGCGGAGCGCGACACCGCCCTGTACGTACCGTTCCTCGTCGCGTTCGGGGCGCTGGGCTTGGTGATGTCCGTGCTCGTCGTCGGTAACGTCGTTGCCTCGGCCGTGGGTTCGGGAACGCGCCGCATCGGCATCCTCAAGGCCCTCGGCTTCACCCCGGCCCAGGTCGTACGGGCCCACACGGGCCAGGCCTTGGTCCCGGCCGCTGTCGGCACGGCGTTCGGCGTCCTTGCCGGTCACCTGCTGGCGGTGCCCGTGCTCGCCGAGGCGGAGGAGGTCTACGGCACCTCGTCCCTGGCCGTCGTCCCCTGGGTCGACCTCGCAGTGACCGGCGGCGTGCTGGGCCTGGTGGCGGTGGCCGCGTGGGCGAGTGCGTGGCGGGCCGGCCGGCTGCGTACGGTCGACGTGCTCGCCGTCGGGCGTACGGCGGTGGTGGGCCGCGGCCGGCGGGCGGCCCGTCTGGCCGGCCGGCTGCCGCTGCCTCGGCCGGTCGCCCTCGGACTGGCCCGGCCGTTCGCGAGGCCCGCACGCACGCTGGCGATGGGCACCGCGGTCGTGTTCGGTACGGTCGCCGTCACGTTCACCGTGGGGATGGGCGCCTCGCTCGGCGAGGTGGTGCGGGCCCGGGCCCACGACGGCGCCGACGTCACCGTGCCCGCGCCGTCGGCGGACTCCGGACCTGCGGGTCCCGGCCGGGGGAAGCAGGGCGGGCCCGACCCCACGGCGGTGGCCGCGGTCATCGAGGACGCCGCCGGAACCGGGAAGCACTACAGCGCCTCGACGGTACGGGCGGGCGTGGGCGGCCTGACCCGTACCGTCGACGTGGTCGCCTTCACCGGCGACGCCTCGTGGGGCGGCTACACGATGGTCTCGGGCCGCTGGATCGCCCAGCGCGGCGAGGCGGCGGTCCCCACCCCGTTCCTGGCCGCCACCGGTACCCGCCTCGGCGACACCATCACGCTGAACGGCCTGGCCGAGCCGGTCACGCTCCGGATCGTCGGGGAGGTCCTCGACCCCCGCAAGGACGGCATGCAGGTCTTCACCGACGCCTCGTCCCTCGTCGGCACCGGCACCGCCCCCGCCACGACCCGCGGCCTGACAGGGACGAGCCATCACATCGCGGTCGCCTCGGGCGCCGACGTCACCGGCTACGTCGACGAGCTGAACGAGGACCTCGCTCCGCTGGGGCTCACCGCGCGGGCCGGCGGGCCGGACGCCGGCAGCGAGATGGCCGTCACGCTCAACGCACTGTCCCTGATCCTCACGCTGGTGCTCGTCGCCGTCTCCGCGCTCGGCGTGCTCAACGGCGTACTGCTCGACACCCGCGAGCGCGTCCGCGAACTCGGGGTCCACAAGGCGCTCGGCATGACCCCGCGGCAGACCATCGCCATGGTCACCGCCTCCGTCGTCGTGACCGGGCTGGTCGCGGGCGCTCTGGGCGTACCTCTGGGGGTGACGCTGCACGGCTGGGTCATCCCCGCCATGGCCGACAGCGTGGGGCTCCGACTCCCGGATTCCGTCATCGCGGTCTACGACTGGCCAGAACTGCTCCTGCTCGCACTCGGCGGCGCACTCATCGCCACCCTGGGCGCGCTCCTGCCCGCAGGCTGGGCCGCCGGAGCCCGAACCGCCACGGCGCTGCGCACCGAGTAGCGGGTCGTGCGGACGTTCCGCGCCGTTCCGGCTCCCGGGCGGAGCTGGGTCCTGTCTGCTCAGCCTGCGTCCCCTCGGGGGGCCGACGCGCAAATGATCATGTCCCTGTAGTCTTCGACGTTCCATCAGATCTGCTCTCCAGGGAGAGAATTGTGAAACGCGGCCCCCGTTCCCTGCTCGTGTTCTGCACCGTGACCGCATCGCTCTTGACCGCTGCCGGCACCGCCCGGGCAGAAGTCCCCCCGAGCCCCGTCGGCACGGTCTCGGCCGGGTCCGGAGACCTCCCCTCTCCCGGCGCGGTCCAAGCCTCCGGTGGCAAGACCGTCTGCGTTCGTGCCCATGTCGCCGACCTCGGCTGGCGCGAGTGGTCCTGCAACGGCATCGGCACCTACGTCGGCACCGTCGGGCAGAACAAGGCCATCGAAGCCCTGCAGATCTACGTCTCCGAGGTCGGCGAATGGGGCGACTACTGTGCCGTGGGCCACGTCAGGAACATCGGCTGGTACGCCACCCCGCAGCAGTGCGCGACACCGCAGAACCGCCAGATAATCACCGTCGGCACGACCGGGCTGGCACTTCCCCTGGAAGCCGTCGCCATCAATTTCGCGGGCGACGTGCTGCACGGATGGGCGCACGTGCAGAACATCGGCTGGCAGTACAACCCCGGAAAGCCCGGCGAAGACCTCATACTCGGCACCGAGGGCCGGGCCCTCAACCTCGAAGCCGTCTCGTTCGGCATCAAGTAATCCGGCACCAAGACCCGTGCAGGGCCGGCTCGTCCACGGTGCTGGCCCCGTCACGCGCCCTGAGGGTCCCGTCTGTTCACGCTCCGTGTCGGGCGGCGTGGATCACCTCGACGGCCGGGCCGCAGCCCTCCGGCAGTCCTGCCACCACGATGCCGACTGCTTCTCCGGCCGTATCGGCGGTGCGCCGGGCAGGCCCCGGGCCGGGCAGGCCGGTGACCAGCCAGCCGCCACCCCACGCCGGGAAGAGGCTGGGGATGTCGCTTCCGGGTGCCGCGATGGTGCGCCGCCGGAACTGCAGGGAGCCATGGGCGACCATGGGGAACAACGCCCGCAGCTCCGGCGTCGCGTACGCCGCCTCCACCAGATCCAGGTCGATCAGGCCGGGTGACAGTGCCCGGACCCTCGCCCACTCGTATTCCACCGCTTTCCCCTGATCGTGCGCCAACGCCTCGGGGGACACCGTGAGGAAACCCCATTGCGCGGTCATGTCGGCGAGCGGAATTCCGGCCCTCCAGGCCTCGGCGATCCGGACTGCGGATTCGAGGGATGCCGTGGCACCGGAGCCTGCGACACCCACCAGGGGCATGCTGATCGTGACGGCCACCTCGCGGTGTTCGGGGCGCAGTTCCAGTCGGACATCGCCGAACTCCGTCTTCAGGGCGGCAGCGAAGTGCGACGACAGGCCTTCCGGCGGGTACGTCTCGCCGAGACCGGGCAGTTCGACGCCCAGCCGGTGGCACGTCGCCCGAAGTGCGGCCACCAGACTTCCGTCCTCGGCCGCCAGCTCCGGGTACAGACCGGGATCCGGCTCCTCCCCCGCATCCTTCATGACGTCTCCTCGATGCACCGCAGACAATTCGATCTCAACACACTCGGTCAAAGCAAGCGGGGTTGGGCTCCGGATTCACCCGAGAGCCCAACCCCGTCAGATCACGTTCCTACCGGAATTCCTCGAACGGGTCCGGGATTTCCACCCGTTTCCCCTTCCAGTAGAACTGGACCGTGCTCCACTTCCTGTCGGATATCGAACCCGGCGTGAGTTGCCTCATGACGACGCCCAGCTCCCAAGCCGTCTGGTTCCCGCTCGACGCCTGCTCTTCCCACGTCTTCGTGGCGAGCCCACGCCCTCGAGCCCAGGTGAACCTGAACGCGTCCTCGGCGGTCGCGAACTCCTCCAGCTTGTCATTGAGGAGGTGGTCCAGCGAGAACGAGATCTTCACGGAGGGATTGACGGCTGCCTGTTCGACAGCCTCCATCCACAGCGGTCGGCTCGTGCGATCGTCCGGATCCCTGGGCCTTCCCCAGCCTTCGCGGTCGTTGAAGGTGTACCAGGACCCGCCCTCGTCCCGGGCGTTCAGCGTGTCGCGCAGGGCGTCTCCGCCCTCGCCGCGGTTCACGCCCAGGACCACTTGGTCACCGCAGTTCACCAGGGGGTTCGTGTTGTGGACGAGGACCGGGGTGGGGCCGGCCAGGACGTAGTACGTGTGGAGGTCGTCGACGGTGAGGTTGTAGGCGGGCTGGAGGCCCTTCCAGTGGCTGACCTTGCCGATCCGGACGGTGGTGCCGACGGGGGTCCGGAGGGCGTCGCCGACGCGGAGGTCGGCGGCGTCGGTCCAGCGTTTGCGGTTCTCCACCCAGTACGGGTGGTGGTCGGTAGAGGTCAGCGGGGCGGCCGACACGTTGCCCTGCAGCTCGATGTCCGTGAACTCGCGGTCGTCCGGCGTGTAGATGGTGGCTTCGACGACGCGCGGCCCGGTGGTCCCGGTCTCGGGATCGGTGGCCCGGACGAGGTCTCCGGCCGCGATCTTCTCGATGGGCCTGGTCGAGCCGTCACCCATCAGTACGGGCGTGCCGGCGGGGAAGCTGTTCGCGCGAGGGCAGTCGGGCGCCCTCCTCCACAGGTCCGCGAGCTTGTCGAAGAGTTCCTTGGCCTTCGGGCCGTACTTCTCCGCCCACCGGCCGGCCTTGACCGGGGCTGCGCCCCAGCCGAAGACCGGAATCGCGGAGGCGCAGGAAAGGCCCGCGTCCAGCCACATGCCCTCGCGGCCCGTGGGCACGAAGTGCTCGAGGGTTCCCTCGAGCGCGTAGAGGCCGCAGTTGGCCAGGTCCGCCGGCTCACCCAGGCCCGGGAACAGGCCGACCACGTCGAGCGTGACGTGGAGGACGTCCATCGGGTGGACGCCGAACTCCGGCGCGAGGATCATGACCGGGCCCAGGGGGCCCTGGACCACGAAGCTCACGGCAGCCGTGCCGTAGGTGAGCCACTGCTGCCAGGTCCGCTTCTTCTTCGCGGCTTCGGCCTTCAGGCGCTCCTGCTCGGCCTTGAGGTACTGGTCGTGCATGAAGCGCTGGACCGTCGACTCGTACTTGCCGCGCGCCTCGGCGGCGCTCATGCCGGCGTTGCGGGCCGAGGTGTAGGCCTCTTCGGCGGCCTGGTAGGCGCCGGCGGCGTAGGCGGCCGCGGCGAGGGCGCTGCCCTGGGCGGAGGCGGCGGAGCTGCCGGCCCGCTGGGCACTGCGCGCGGCGTCGGCCTCGGCACTGCGGGCCTTCGCGGCGGAGGCCGCCGCCGCCGAGGCGGACGCGGCCGCGCTGTCGGCGGACTTCCTCGCCGACTCGGCGAAGCCCTCCGCCTTGGCGGCGTAGTCGGCGGCCGTCTGCGCGTGGCCGGCGGCCTGGTCGGCGTAGCCCTGCGCGGTGGCCGCGATCCTGGCCGCGTCGTAGGCGTCCTGGTTGGCCTTGGCCGCGATCTGTCCGGCTTCGGCGATGATGCCCTGGATCTGGGCTACGTGGGCGGCATTCAGCTGGTCGCGTCGCTGCGCCCGGTGCCGGCCCGATTCGATGAACGCGCGCAGGTCCGTGTCGGGGCTGGCCAGAGCGGTCTCGGCCGCGGCCTTGACCTCGGGGGTGCCGCCTTCCGCAAGGGCGGCGGCGGTGACGCGGTCGTCCTCGATGCGGGCCTGGTGCTGGCCGGACAGCAGGAACGCGGCCAGGGCCTTCGGGTCGGCGCTGTCCAGGGCGGCCTTGGCGGCCTCCTTGACGCCCGTGCCGCCGGCCTCGGCGATCCGGGCGACCTCGATGCGGTTGTCCGCGGCCGCGGCCTGGTACTGGCCCGTGACCACGAACGCGTGGATGGCTGCCGCGTCACCCGCGAGGGCGGTGCTTGCGGCGGTGCGGACGTCTTCGAGCGGAGAGGCCTGGGAAAGCTGGAAGGCCGTCTCGCGGTCGTCCTGCTCGTCGGCCTTCGTCCAGCCGCTGCGGACGTACTCGACGACCGTCGCGTCGTCGCCCGTGAGGGCGGCCTCCGCGGCGGACCGGCCCCAGGGGCCGCGGATGTCGAGAGCGGTCAGGGCCATCTTGCGGCCCGTGGCCGCGATCTGCTCCGCACTCGCCCCGGGCTGGGCCGCCTGCGCGGCGAGGGTCTTGAAGCGGCTGGCGAGCTCGACCGTCTCCTGCTGGATCCGGGCGGCCTCGGCCTTTCCGGCGTCGTACTTCGCCTTCGCGTCCCGGGCGTGGTTGACCTGGGTCCGGGTGCGGGCGGCGACCTCTTCGGCCTCGGTGGCGCGGGCCGCTTCCTGGACCTGCTGGGCTTCCTTGACCGCGGCGTCGGCCATGCCGGCGGCCTTGAGGGCCTCGTCGGCGTTGGCCTTGGCCTGGGTGGCAGCCTTCTGGGCGTCGTTGGCGTAGTCGGCCGCGTGGCGGGCGGCCTCGGCGGCCCTGCGGGCGTGCGCGGCGGCCGAGCGGGCGGCGGCCGCCGCCTGGCCCGCCTGTGTGGCGGCAGCGGAGGCATGGCTCTGGGCGGCGGTGGAGGCACGCTTCGCCTCGGCCGCGTGACGCCGGGCCGAGTCCGCGGCGGCCTCGGCCTCCTCGGCGCTCAGGCCCGACTTCTGCGCCCACTCGCCCGACTCCACCGCACTGCCGGCGGCCAGGTTCATGTCGTTCACGGCGGCGAGGGAGGCCTGCAGGGCCGTGATGGCCTCCGCGAGCGTCTTCTGCATCGCCTGCGCGGAGTCGGCGATCTTCTCCGCCTGGGTCGCCGCCGCCGTCGCGTCCGCGGCCACCTTTTCGTTCACCTTGCCCGACGCGGCCGCCTGCCACGCCTTGGTGGCCGCCTCCGAGGCGTACAGGGCCGCGGTGGAGGCGTTGTGGGCGGCGATCGCCGCGGTCTGCGCGGCCGCGTTCGCCGCCCGCGCCGAAGCGATGGCCGACTGCGCCGCGGCAGCGGCGCGGCGCGCCGACTCCGCCGCCCGGCGCGCGGCGTCCTTGGCCTTGACGGAGTCGTTCTGCGCGGCCTGCGTCTCCGCGGCCGCCTTCTCGGTCTCCTCCTTGGCCAGACGAGCGGCGTTCCTGGCCTTCTCGGCCTCCTCCTGCGCGCTCTTCTTCGCCTTGTCCGCCGCCGCCCCCGCATCGGCCGTCTGCTTGGCCAGATCGGTGATGGTGGCGTGCTCCCGGTCCTGGGCGCGGGCGATGTGCTGGCCGTAGGTCAGGAAGTCCCGGACGTCCTCGATCGAGCCCTTCAGCGCGGATGCGGCCGCACGCTTGGTCGCAGGTCCGCCGGAGGCCTCGAGCTGGGCGACGCGGACGCGGGCGTCGTCGTCACGCCGGCGGTACTGGCCCTCGCTCAGGAACGTGCGGATGTCCTCCGGCGTCCCGCGCATCGCCTTGTCACCGGCTTCGCGCAGACCCGCGCCACCACCCTCGGTGATCCGGGCCGCCTCGACCTGCTCGTCCTGCGCCAGCGGCGCCTTCCAGCCGTCCTTCATGAACGCGGCCAGCTGCTCCGGCGTCCCGGCCAGCGCGGCCTGCGCCGCCTCGCGCAGGCCCGGGCCCGCGTCCGTGACGAGCTGCAGCGCCGCTTCACGCAGGTCGAGGTCCCCGGCGACCTTCTGTCCCGCCTCCAGGTACGCACGAACCTGGTCGTCCGAACCGGACAGTGCCGCTCCCGCGGCGGACTTCACGGCCGGACCGCCCGTTCTCCACGACTGCAACGCCTGCTGGCGTTCGGTCAGTTGTGGAACGGAATCCTCGGCGACGGCCGGCGCGGCCGACACGAGGCCCGCGACCAGGGCGAGTGGGAGCATGCCACGCGCAGCCCTGAGGGCTGCCGCGGTTCGCCTCCCCCACACCCTGTTCCGCGCTGCTGGATCATGGCGCACGAAAGTTCCCCCTGTGGTGGTGTGGTGAGTCCTTGCGCGGGCAGGCCCGGCACCCCGTTTCCTCCGGGTTGCCAGGTGGCGTCGTCGCCGTGCTGCCTGCGCTCGGACGGGACCCGCCGCCCTCCTCGAATCGGCTTCCCCAGGCCGGAGGAGGCGGGTCCCGTTCCGGACCGGGTCCGGCACAGTTCCTGATGATCACGACTGAAGATCAGCGCGCGTCCTGAATGGTTGCACACCCCGGGGGCTTGTTTACGTTTCCTTTACGCAGACTCCCGGGTGACACAACACGATTGCTCAACAGTGCAGTTGAGAGGGCGGGCAGCCGAGAGAAGTGTTTTCGGCCGCGAGCAAGGCGTTCCGGGTGGATCGACACTGCGCGTCCGTAACCGCTCTGTGAGATGGGCCACTTGGGTCGTTCGGGAGCGTTCTGCGTTCACCCGTTCGAGCGGGTATGCTGCGCGGCGGCCCCCCAGGCGATCACGACCGTCCGCATCGACGCGGCGCGGTCGCATTGAGCCCATCCCTCCTACGCGCCAAGCGCGTTGGGGGACTTCCCTGGAAGGCAACACGCAACTCGTGCGTACTCACAGGTGGCTGCCCGCAGCCACGTTCACCGTCGCCCTCTCCATCGCCGGACCGGCTCTGCCCGCGTCCGCCGAGACCGTGCCGGCAGCCAACGCCGGTGCCCCGTTCGCCGTCGAGGACGCCGCCTACCCCTTCCGTTCCTCGGTCCTGGCCGTCACCGGCGCCGATCTGATCGCCGGTGACGGCAACATCACGCACACCTCGTGCTCCGGCCCGTACCAGATCATGGTCTGGGCGCGGAACCTGCTGACCAACGACTCCAGGATCTGCTTCAAGGCCGCCAACACCGGCTACCTCGCCGTCAACATCCCCCGCGCCTACCGCATCGAGACCAACGACCGCGACCTGGCCGCCAAGATCTCCATCGCCGGCGAGACCTCCAGCCTCACGGTCCCCAAGGACACTTCCAAGGGCTTCGGCGAGGCCGACCCGGCCGACCCGCAGCGGGCCGTGCTGCTGGAGATGCGCATCACCGGCTCCTCGGCCGCGGCCGCGCAGCCCTCCGGGGACAACACGTACGCGTTCACCGGCAAGCTGGCCATCGGGGACAACAAGCGGTTCTGCTCCGCAACACTGATCGACCCGCGCTGGGTCCTGGCCGCGAAGAGCTGCTTCGCCGACAACCCCGCCGAGGACAACACGGTCGCCGCCGGGGCACCGAAGGAGAAGACGACCCTCACCGTGGGCCGTGCGGACCTGGCGACGACCGGGGGCCACACGACGGAGATCGTCGAGCTCGTGCCGCGTACGGACCGGGACCTGGTGATGGCACGCCTGGAGAAGCCCGCCTTCAGCATCACTCCGGCCCCGCTGTCGTCAAAGGCCCCCACCACCGGTGAGGAGCTGACCGTCGCCGCCTTCGGCCGCACCGCCTCCGAGTGGGCGCCGAGCAAGGTCCACACCGCCGTCTTCGGCGTCGGCGCCGTCGACGCCACCGGTTTCGACCTCGCCGCCAAGACCGCCGGCGTGGACTCCGTCTGCAAGGGCGACGCCGGCGCACCCGCCCTGCGCACCGAGAACGGCAAGCCGACGGTCGCCGCCCTCACCAGCCGTTCCTGGCAGGAAGCCTGCCTCGACGGGGGCGACGGCTCCAAGGCCGGCGCCTACGACACCCGGGTGGACGACATCGGTGCGTGGATCGCACAGGTCGCCGCGCCCCGCAACAGCTCGCAGGTGTCGGTCCTGGCCGGCGGTGGCGGCACCATGTGGAGCCAGTCCGGCGACCTCGGCTACGGGGAGTACGGGCAGGCGTGGTCCAAGGCCGACGGCAAGGACATCACCCGTGTGACCAGCGTGCGTTCCGGCGAGTACCTGCGGGCCTACGGCATCGCCGGCGGCAAGGTCTACGGCCAGGACCTCAACGTCCGCACGGGCCAGTGGTCCGGATGGAGCGAGATCCCCGGCGGCGCCGCCGGCACCAGGGACATCACCGCCGCGATCGTCAACAACGTGGTCTACCTCCAGATCGCCGGCGCCGACGGCTCCCTCTACACCCAGGTGGGCGACTACAACGCGGGCCGCTGGAACACCGGTTGGACCAACGTCTCCGCCTCCGGCCTCACCAGCGTCACCAGCCTCACGGCCGGCACGACGGTGCGCCTGTACGCCGTCGCCGACGGCCGCGTCTACGGCCGCGACCTCAACACCCAGAACGGCTCCTGGACCGGCTGGGGCGAGCTCCCCGGCGGCGCCGCCGGCGTCAAGGACATCGGCGCGAGCCTGGTCGGCAACAACGTCGAGCTGCAGATCGTCGGCGCCGACGGCGCGGTCTGGATGCAGTACGGCAACTACGACGCCGGCCACTGGAACACGACGTGGACCAAGGCGGGCGGCACCGACCTCACCCGTCTGAGCAGCAGCCCCGTCGGCAAGAGCGTCAACGTCTACGCGGTCGGCGCCTCGGGCAAGGTCCTCAACGCCACCCTCGAAAGCGGCCCCGGTACCTGGACCGCCTGGAAGGAACTCCCCGGCGGCCTCGCCGGCGCGAACGACGTCTCCGCCACCGCGGTGGCCGCACCCTCCAAGGTCTCCCTGGCGGCGGGCAGCCAGGGCACTCTCTTCAGCCAGAAGGGCGACCTCGCCACCGGTGCCTTCGACGCCCAGTGGGCCCAGGTCGGCGGCGTCGAAGTCACCCGTCTGACCAGCGTCACCGCCACGAACCACATCCGCTACTACGGCATCGCCGGCGGCAAGGTCTACGGCCGTGACCTCGACACCCGCACCAACACCTGGTCCGGCTGGGGTGAGATCCCCGGCGGCGCCGCGGGCGCCCGCGACATCACCGCCGCGATCGTCAACAACGTCGTCTACCTCCAGATCGCCGGCTCCGGCGGTTCGCTCCACACCCAGGTCGGCGACTACAACGCGGGCCGCTGGAACACCGGCTGGGCCAACATCGCGTCCTCCGGCCTGACCGGCCTGACCAGCGTCGCCGCCGGCACGACGGTGCGCCTGTACGCCGTCGCCGACGGCCGCGTCTACGGCCGCGACCTCAACACCCAGAACGGCTCCTGGACCGGCTGGGGCGAGCTCCCGGGCGGCGCCGCCGGCGTCAAGGACATCGCCGCCAGCCTCGTCGGCAACAACACCGAGCTCCAGATCGTCGGCGGGAACGGCGGCCTCTGGACCCAGTACGGCAACTACGACGCCGGCCGCTGGAACACCGCATGGACCGACGCCGGCGGCACCGGCCTCACCCGCGTGACCAGCACCCCGTCCGGCAAGAACGTCCACGTCTACACGGTCGGCGCCTCCGGCAGGGTCCAGGGCTCCATCCTCGTGAGCGGCCCCGGCACCTGGACGGCGTGGAAGGAACTCCCCGGCGGCCTCGCGGGCACCACGGACGTGACGGCCACCACCGGCAAGTAGCCTCCGGCCTCCGGGCCCGGACATGACCCCCCGTGCTGGTGATCACGATGCGCGGGGTGGTCTCACCGGGCCCGGAGGCACGGACGGGCCGAGGGGCACCTCCGTCAGCCGCATCCCGGGTTGCGGTCCAGGTCCGGGAAGGTACTGCGCCACTGGTCCGGGGGCAGGGCGCCCTCGGTGGCCGTGCAGATGCGTCGGACGGCTTCGTCGGTGTCGAGCGGCCGGAACAGCACGCCGGTGCCGTCCGCCGAGGCCAGGATGTCCCCGCCCGGGGCGAAGTACACGTTCCGGACGGCGCCCGTATGGCCGGTGATCGGGCCGCCTCTGGCCCTCAGGGGCGCGCCGTCGTTGCCGACGGGCGCGTCGCCGAGGCGCCACTGACGGAGGCCGTCGGCACCGCCGATGACCACGAGGCCCTGCCGGACGGCGACGGAGTGCACCGGTCCCGTCAGCTCCACCGGTACGGCGTACGGGTTCTCCGGGGAGGCAGGACGCGAGCTGTCCCAGACCCACAGGCCGGCCTCCGCTTCCACCGGGGACCTGCGCACGAGCAGGACCCGCGAGGGGGTGTCGAAGACCGGGCGCCCCAGGTCCACGGCCTCGTTCTCGATCCTGGGGACGAAGCCCCGCACGGCTTTGGGGGCCATGGGATCCCGTAGGTCCCACAGCTGCACGCCGAGCGCACTCGCCGTGAGGAGCGTGCGCCCCTCGGGGGCGAAGACCGCCCAGCGGGTCTGCGGAGTGCGGCGTACGAGCCGGGGCCGCTGAGGGTCGCTGACGTCCCACAGGTTCAGCGTCTCCGCGGCGGTGACGGCCAGCAGGTGGCCGTCCGCCGAGAGGGACAGCTCGCGCTCCGGTGAGAGGAAGGATTCGTGCTCCCGGCCGGGGCTGAAGGCCGGTCCGATGCGGCGCGGGGCGCGTGGCGAGCGTACGTCCCAGATCTCGGCCTCGCCCGTGCCTGTGGTCGTGAACAGGGTGTTTCCGTCCGGGGCGAACGCGGCGCTCTGGGCGTACTCGGTGCCCAGCCGGGTGACGAAGCGCGGGCGCAGCGGATTGGTGGTGTCCCACAGGACGGGGTCGCGCCCCAGGTAGAGCAGCAGCCGCCCGTCGGGCCGGTAGGCCAGGAGTTCGGTGGACCGGTAACCCGCCTTGGTGCGTATGCCCGCGGGCATCGTCCAGAGGTGTACTGCCTTCTCGTCCCTGACGGCCAGGGTCCGCCCGTCAGGGGCGAAGGCCAGCGCCTCGATCGAGGCGGTGTGGCCGACGAGGGGCGGCATGGCTGCGCCGGGCCGGACCAGGGCGTCGTCCCAGATCTGCACGGTGTGCCGTTGCTCGTCGGCGGTCGCCAGCCACGTTCCGTCCCGGCTGTAGGCGAGGGTGCCGACCTTCGTGGCCGGATCGCCCACGGGGACGACCTGGGGCTCGCCTCCGTCCAGTCGCCACAGCTCGGCGCGGCTGCCGATCAGGACGGCCAGCGTCTGCCCGTCGGGACGCAGGACGAACTTCTGCAAACCCTTCGTGCCCAACAGCTCCTTCGCGCTCCGCCCTGCGAACCTGCCTTTCCGCTCCGGTGACGCATCGGGCCTGGCGCCTGGGGCGACGTGCCAGAGCTGCACTCCGTTCCCTGCCCAAGTCGCCACGGTCCGCCCGTGGTCGGCGAGGCCCACCGTCTTGTGGACGATGCCGGGGGTCCCGAACGGCGCGCTCATCGGCCGGGGCCGGGTCGGGTCGGCGATGTCCCACAGCTGTACCCGGGTGTCGTCGGCGTCCAGGATGCCCTCGGTGTTCGGGACGACGTCGGTGACGGTGGCCATGACTGCGGCATCCGGAGCGAAGTGGACGGCGATCACCGACGGTTGGAGGACGGCACGCAGCCGTGGTCGGGTCGGGTCACGGATGTCCCACAGGCCGGTGCGGCCCCTGCCGTCGCGGACCGCCGTCAGGGGGAGGACGGGGCTGACGCTCGTCCAGCGGACGGGGAGCCAGTCCTCGGGGAGGGCGAGCTCCCGTCCTTCGCCGGGCCGGTCCCGCCCGATGCGCCAGGCGAGGACACCTTCTCGATCGGCCAGTTGGATGCTGCGGAATGCCAGGAGGGTGGTGCCGTCGCCCGCGAACGCGAGCCTGTCCTCACGGTTGAGGCGCCACGGCAGCACCTGGGGCAGCGGACTCCCGGCGGCCGACAGGACCTTCGCCCGGGTGGCGTCGGTGGGGTGGGTCCGGTGGGCCGCGACGTCCAGGCGTGCGGCCAGTGCGACGTCCGCCGACCGGGCCCGGTCGGCCTCGGAGGCGATCCGCGCGGCGACGGTCCGGTCCCGTTCGTCCTGTGCGGCGGTGCGCTGACGCAGGGCGTACCAGGCGGTCGTGGACGCCAGGAGGGCCAGTACGCCGAGGAGGGCGACCGCGCCCCTGCGCACGGCCCTGGTCCGGCGGTGCAGGCGGGTCGAGGCGGCGAGGAAGACAGCAGCCGGGGTGGTGGGGCCCACCCTGGTTCCGGCTGCGGCGACGCCCCGCCGGGCCGCTTCGAGCACGCTGCCCCGGTAGAGGAGTTCGGGGCTGCGGGAGCGTTCCAGCCAGGCGTGTGCGGCCTCTTCCAGGTTCTGGTGGACCAGGTCCCGGTCGCGTTCGGCGTCCGCCCAGCTGCGCAGGCGGGGCCAGGACCGCAGGAGCACCTCGTGGGTGATCTCCACGGTGTCCTCGTACTGCGTGAGCATGCGCGCGGCGACGAAGGCGTCGACGACCTCGGCCAGTACCTCCGGCTGGTTGGCTGCGGCGAAGAGGACGGCCCGAGCAGCCCGGCGGCGGGAGTCCGCTGCCGGGTTCCGGTCGACCCTGATCAGCCGCAGGAAGAGCGCCTCGGCCTCCTTTCTGCCGGGCTTGTCCAGTCGGTTCCACACCTGCTCGGCTGAGCGTTTGACGGCACCCCGGATGCCACCGGTGAGCTCGTAGCCGCGGAGGGTGAGGGTGTCGCCGGTGCGCTGGGCCCAGGTGACGCGCAGCGCGTGGGCCAGCAGCGGCAGCCGGCCGGCGTCGTAGCCGAGCGGAGGGAGGGCACCGGTCTGGACGGTGCCGGCGTGCGGGTCGTGCGGCTCGGGGTCGGGGTGGGAGTCAGAGGTGCCGAGGTCGGCGAGGAGGCGTTCGGCCAGGCCGGGTTCCAGGTGCAAGGGGCGTTTGGACCTCGCCGCGGGCTCGGTGATGGCCTCTCGCAGTTGTGCGGGGGTCAGCGGGCCCACGGTGATCGGGTCGTCGGAGGCCGCGGCCAGGAGGCCGGGATGGTCGAGGCAGGGGGCGTAGAAGTCGGCACGGAGCCCTACGACGACCCGTACGGCCGGCGGGGCCCCGCCGGGGCCCGGCGCCGCCAGCGCGACGAGCGCGTCGATGAACCGCCTCCGCCGGCCCTCGTCCCGGCACTCGGTGAACACCTCCTCGAACTGGTCGACGACGAGGACCCGTTCCCGGCCGGTGGGGAGGCCCGTGCCGGACGCCGCGGCCGATGCCGATGCCGATGCCGATGCCGCAGTGGTGTCGCCGTTCTCCTGGAGGTAGCGCTCCAGGACCGCGCCGGGGTCGGCGGTCGGGGTGACGACCACGGGCGATACCCCGGCGCCGTCGGTGTCCAGCGCGCCGCCGAGGAGTCTGGGGACGAGCCCGGCCCGCAGCAGCGAGGACTTCCCTGCTCCGGAGGCCCCGATCACCAGCTGGATCCCGCCGGCACGGCGGCGCCATTCCAGGGCCGTGAGCAGTCTCGCGATCAGCTCGTCGCGGCCGAAGAACACGTGGGCGCGGTCCGGCCCGAACGGCTCCATGCCGGGATACGGGCACGCGTCGACCCCGTCGGCGTCCCCTCGTAACGCGCGCTCCCGCAACTCGAGCAGCTCCGGCAGAGGGAGGTGCAGGACCTTCGCCAGGGCCTTCAGCGTCGCGACGCTGGGCAGCGTACGGCCGTTGAGCGACTGGCTGACGGTGGTGTGCGACAGCCCTGACAGGCGCTCCACCTGGGCCACCTGCAGGTTCCGGTGCTGCCGCCCCTCTTGCAGTCTGCGCCCGAGCTCGTTCAAAGGGTCGTCGTCCGCCATCCGCCCAGCCCCTCCCGGTCGCGCCCGGTTCATTGTGTTTGCCGCGTCCTCCGGCGACCACCGCAACGGCGAAGTTCCCTGCCCAGGACGGCGATCCGGTCAGGCTGTGGCGAGGGCCCGGGGGCGGGCGTGGAGCAGGCTGTGGGGGCGCGTGCCGTGCACCGCGCCTCGTCGTCGGGCTCGTGCGCTTACGGCGTCCAGGACTTCAGGAGTTCGGCGATCCGGGCGACGGTTGTGCGGGGGGCGTGGAGATCGTGGACGAGAGCGGCGGCGCGGGCGTACGGGTCGTCGTAGACGGGAGGGCGCCCCGTTCACGGACGGGGACCGCGGCGCCGTCAGCGTGCTCTTCGGCTCCCCCGCCGGTCTGGGCCGCGCCATCGCGCTCGCCGACCCGGACGCGCTCACGGTCCCCCCGACGACGAACACCGCCCGCGTCTGGGGCGCGCGGCTCGCCGCGGGCGACTTCGACGGGGACGGCCGGGCGGACCTGGCCCTCGGCGCCTACGGCGAGACCAACCGCGCCGGCCGGGCGGACCTGTTCGTGGGCGCCCTAGACGTGGACGGCATCCACCACGGCTCCGTCACCGTGCTGCCCGCCACGCCCCTCGGCGAACCGCTTCGGCACGTGCGGGATCCCCTGCTGCCGGCGCCGGGGCGGCGGTCGGGCCGCGGCGGGGGCGCAGGGTGCGCCGGACCAGCGCGCGCAGCAGGCGGACGTACGGCGACCAGCGGGCCGGTCGGGACACGGCTCCGCTGCACGCGAGTTCGGCGCGGTCGAGGGCGTCCTCCAGGAGGGCGTCGTGCAGGGGCCCCCACAGCAGCGGCCAGGTGAGGCGGGCCAGGCCCCGGGGGGACATCGTGAGGGTGTGGTGGAGCACGGTGCGCTCGGGGCCCGCGGGAAGCACGGCCAGTTCGTGGAAGCCGTGGAAGCCACGCGGTCCGGTGAAGGCGAAGCGGATCCAGCGCCCCGGGGCGTAGCCGGAGACGGTGTAGCGCACGGGGCCGTGTCCGCCGACGGCGCCGACGGCCAACGGGCGGTCGAACACCATGGGCGCCCAGGCCCGGCCGGGCCACAGCCGGTCGTCGTCCCCGTCGGCGAGGGTGTCGACCAGGGCCCCGACCTCGTCCTGCGGCGCGACCAGCAGGCGCTCGTGCACGTTGTGGACGCCCATGCGTCCTCCCTTCACCGGTTGGTTCGCCCTGCCGCCGAGGTCGCTGATGGCTCGCCCCCGGAGACTTTTAGAGGGCTCTCTCCAATAAATTGGAGGGTACTCTCTGTTTCATGGCGAGACCACCCCGCTTCGACTCCGATCTGCTCCTCGACGCCGCCGTGCGCCTCACCGCGGGCGGCGGCCCGGGCGCCGTGACCATGGCGGCGGTCGCCAAGGCCGTAGGAGCGCCCAGCGGGTCGGTCTACCACCGCTTCGCCGGGCGTCCGGCGCTCCTCGCCGAGGTGTGGCTGCGGACCGTGGAACGCTTCCAGGAGGGCTACTTCGCCGTCCTCGACGGTGCCGACGACCCCCGCCGGGCGGCGTCCGGCGCCGCCCGGTACGTGGTGGAGTGGAGCCGGGAACACCCCGAGGAAGCCACCCTCCTCCTCTACGGCCCGGCCGACTTCGGCCGGGCCGACTGGTCCGAAGAGCACCGGCGGCGCGCGGACGCGGGCAACGCACGGGTCTTCGCCACCCTGGCCTCCCTCGCCGACGCCCTCGGCATCCCGGCCGGGGACCGGCAGGGCCGCGACCGGGTGACCCTGGCCCTGATCGACCTCCCGCTGTCAGTGGTCCGCCGCCACCTCCGCGCCGGCACACCGCTGCCACCACACGCCGAAGACCTGACCGAGGCCGGCACGACGGCCCTGCTCGCACCACCGGCCCGAGGCATCCGCGAAGTCGGCTGACCGGTCCCCGCCCGGGTCCCTCCCGGCCACCCCGCACGGGCCCCGGCCAGCCGGCCGGGGCGCGGGGGCGCACGGGGGGCGCGTCGCCCCGCCGTGCGTGCCGTCCGATGGTGTGGTGGATCCGCGTTGGCTGCGCAGGTCGGAGCAGCGGCTCTGCGTGGCTCATCGGTCCAGCACGATGAGGGCACCTAGATTTGCCCCGCCCTTCCAGTCTGCGTCGGCCACGGGTTGCAGCGGGCTGCTCCGAGGCAGGAGGGCTGCCACACCCCTCGATTCGGACGCACGCTCCTGGGAGAGGCCATGACGAAGACTCCTGGCGGGGAACCCGTTCACCCCGTCGCTCACGACCCGGCCAGCCGCCGCGACTTCCTGAGGTACTCGGCACTGGCAGCGTCGGTACCCGCGCTCCAGTCCGTCCTCGCGAACCCCGCTGCGGCCGCTGCCGCACCGGGCGCGTACGCACCCGTTCCACCCACCGCGATCGGTCCGCAGATCCCCGCGAAGGGCTATCTGGTCCAGGAGATCGGCAAGCGGCTGTACTGGCTGACGGACGGCTTCTACCAGATCATGTTCCTGGTGACCGAACGGCACCACGGCAGGAAGCAGCGGGTCATCGTGGTGGACGCTCCCCCGACACTGGGGGGCAACATCCTCCGCGCGATCGAGGAGGTGGCACCGGGTGCCCGCATCAGCCACCTGGTGTACACGCACTACCACGCGGACCACATCGGCGCGGCGGACAAGCTCCGCGACGCGAGCGTCCCGAAGCCGGTGATCATCGCCCACGAGCAGACCGCCCACCTGCTCCGACAGGTGCCCGAGTCCAGCCGGCCGCCGCTGCCGACCCGCACCGTCTCCGGCAGCTACCGCCTGGAGGTGGACGACCAGGTCCTGGAGCTCCACTACAAGGGACCCAACCACAGCCAGGACAACCTGTTCGTCCACGCGCCGCGGCAGAAGGTCCTGAACGTCGCGGACATCGTCTACCCCGGCTGGGTCCCGTTCAGGAACCTCGTCGTGTCCACCAACATCCCCGGCTGGCTCAAGGCGCACGACCAGATCCTGGAGTTCGACTTCAAGACCTTCATCGGCGGGCACCTGACACGGCTGGGTACGCGGCAGGACGTCGAGATCCAGCAGGAGTACCTGCGCGACCTGGAGCACCACGGCAGGAAGGCCATCACCGAATTCGTCGACGTGGGCTACCTCTTCGCCAAGTACCCGGGCAACGCGTGGGCCGTGTTCAAGGAGTACCTCGACATCCTCACCCAGACCACGGCCGACGCCGTCACCCCGGCCTGGACCAGCCGGCTCGGCGGCGCCGACGTCTTCACCTACGACAACGCCTGGACCATGGTCGAATCCCTGCGGCTCGACCACAAGGTCCTCGGCCCCTTCGGCACCCGCCCCTGAAGGACGCCCGGCCGTGCGGGCGTTGCAGTGTGAGGGGCCCCGGCTGCACCGACGGGCCGTGACCGGCCCGTCGGTGCAGGGTCCCCTTGGTCCCTCCCGCTCGCTGCCGGTTCCTACGCCGTGCTCTCCCTGCCGTCGCGTACGACGAACTCGCCGGCTCCGGTCGTGCCCGACGCGGTGCGGCGGAGGGTGAGGGCGACCGCGCCGGAGCCGCCGGCCGCCACGTGCGACTCGGTGATCCGGTAGGCGGACGGGACGGCGCCCCCGTCGAAGAGGCGCTTGCCGGCGCCGACGACGACGGGGAACTGGATCAGGCGGTGGACGTCCACCAGCCCGGCGTCGTGGAGGGTCCGGACGAGCTGCCAGCTGCCGTGCACCTGGAGCTCGCCGCCCGGCTGTTCCCTGAGCCGGCGCACCTGCTCGACGACGTCCTCGCCGCGCAGCACGGTGGTCTTGCCCCATGCTGCGCCGGCATCGGTGAGCGTGTTGCTGACGACGTACTTCTGCCCCGTGTTGAGGGCCGTGGCCACGACGTTGTCGGGGTCGGTCACCTGCGACCAGTAGGTGCGCATCATCTCGAAGGTGGTCCGCCCCAGGAGGATCGCGTCGGCCCGGCCGAACCACTCCCCCACCGGCTCGAGCTGGCCCTCGGTGGTGTGCGGTACGAGCCAGCCGCCGCGGTCGAAGCCGCCCGACGGGTCCTCCTGGACGCCGCCGGGGCCCTGCATGACGCCGTCGAGGCTGACGAAGGTGTGAACGCTCAGTTCCATGCGTGCTCTTTCCCTGGTGGCGCGGCGTGTGTGCCGCGGTCGTGACGGTTCGCACGTGGGACAAACGCGCCGCGGGAAACGTGACATCAGGTGCTGCACCCCAGGTCGGGGAGCGTGCCTAGCGCTGCCGGAGGACCATCCGCTCGCGCATGGCGGCGAGCACGCCCATGGCCCTCGTCCGCTGGTCGGGTACGTCGGGGAACTCCACCCGGAAGTAGACCTGTTCGCGTGCGGAGTCCGTTGCGGCGAGCTCGATGCGGCGGTGCCTGGAGCCGGGGTCGTCCGCGCCGGTCTTGTGGTACGTCGCCTCGAAGGTCCAGCCCGGCACGCCGAGCAGCGTGGCCGGCTGCACTCCGTCACTGCGTACGGCGGTCATCGTTCCGTCGGCTCCTTCCTGGTACCACTTCAGCTGGTCGCGCAGGTCGTCCTGGACCTCGTCGGTGATGTCGAACTCGTGGTAGACGGTCACGACGATCTGCGAGCCCGGACCCGTGTAGAGGACTCCGGCCCTCTCCTCCGTGCGCTCGTAGTCGGCGGGGACCGCGATCGTGAACCGGCGGGCCTCTTCGTGGACCGTGCGCCAGCCGTTCTGCAGCGGTCCGGTCACTGCCGCCGTACGCGGGAAGCGGACGCTCGTGTTCGTGCCCGGCTCCGGCTTCGGCCTCGGCGTCTCGGAGTCCGACGGCGTGGGGCGGCCGGCGGTCGTTCCCGAGCCCGCTCTCCCGGTGTCCGAGGGGTCGTTCCGGCCGTCCATCCACACGAGGGCCGTCGTCAGGCCGGCTGCCAGGACCACGGCCACGGCTGCCACCGGCACGGCACGGATCCGGGTGCGGGTGCGGGTGCGGGTGGGTCGCCCGGCAGGGGCCGCGTCCCGCGCGGGCGTGAGCGGCTCCGTCGCGGCGGCGGCCGGGGGTGCGGGGACGGAGGGCGGCCCGGGCGGGTGGGGCGAGGTCGCCGCGGCGCCCAGCTCGCCCGCGATGCCGCCCAGCCGGGCCGCCACGTCGGCGGCGCGTTGCGGCCGGTCGTCGGGTGACTTGGCCAGGAGGGCGAGCACCAGCTCGTCGAGGACGGGCGGCAGATCCGCGCGTACGGTTCCCGGAGCGACCGGCGCCTCGGTCACGTGGGCCACGAACTGGGAGTGCAACTGCCTGTCGCCGAAAGGGGGCCGGCCGGTGAGGAGTTCGAACAGCAGGCAGCCGACCGAGTACAGGTCGGTACGGTGGTCGATGCGTCCGGCCTGTATCTGCTCGGGAGACATCCACGGCGCGCTGCCGATGGCGGAGCCGCCGGTGAGGCGTTCCAGGCCGAGTGCCGGATGGAACCAGGCGATGCCGAAGTCCAGGATCTTCACGCTCAGGTCCGGCGTCACGATGACGTTGGACGGTTTGACGTCCCGGTGCACGACCCCGGCGGCGTGTGCCGCGGCGAGGCCGACGCACACCTGGCGCGTCCACTCCACGGCTCGGGCCGGTGCCGGCGGCCCCCACCTGCGGAGCAGTTCGTCGAGGGTGTGGCCGCGTACGCGCTCCATCACGACGTAGGCGGTGCCGGCTTCGCGGCCGAAGTCGTGGACCGTCACGACGTGGCGGTTCTCCGACAGCCCGGCGGCGGCTCGGGCCTCCCGCTCCAGCCGGGCCAGCGCTTCGGGCGTCTCCGGTGTGTCCGGCAGGACCTTGACGGCGACGGTCCGGTGCAGCAGGTCGTCGTGGGCCTCCCAGACCACGCCCATCCCACCGGCGCCGAGGCGCTTCCCGAGGCGGTACCGCCCTCCGAGCAACCGGCCGCGCATGCCCTGCCCTCCCCCCCTGGCGCACCCCCTCGGGCGCGTGGCTTCCCCGCGGTCATTCAACCCGCACGGTGCGGGAGGCTCAACTCCCTTGATCCACAGGGAAGTCCGGGAGAGGGAGAGAACGCCGGGCAGCCGTGGCCCGTGCCGTGTTCGGACCGGTTCGCCATGGTCCTGTGATGATGAAGGAGTGCCAGAGCCAGGAACCACTGCCGTCGTCATCGTCCTTCCCGGTGCCGCCCCGCTTCTCGACGCGGCGTGGCGGATCGATCCGGGTCTGGTGAGACCCGGGGTGCCGGCACACGTCTCGCTCCTCTACCCGTTCGTGCCGGAACCGGCGCTGACAGGTGAGGACGAGGAGGGCGTGCTCTCCCTGGCGGCGAGGCTTCCGGCAGCCGACCTGCTGCTGGAGGAGGTCGTGACGGAGGCGGGCTCCGTCGCCGTCACCGTTCCGGGTCTGCAGCCGGCGGTCGAGGCGTTCCGGGCCCGGTGGCCCGGCCTGCTCCCGTACGGGGGCCGCTTCGGCGCGCGGCCCGCCGCCCATGTCACCGTCGCTCTGGGGGCGGACGACCCGGTGACCGCCGCACGGGTGTGCGCGGCGGTCGACGGCCTGCTGCCGCTGCGCACCCGTGCGACGGCCGTCCAGCTGGTGGCGCTGACGCAGGAAGGCTGGCGGCTGCGCGGCACCGCTCCGCTCGGCGCCCCTGACGGGCGGTGAACCCTGATCCGGCGATCCGGACCTCACCTCGGCACCACGGGTGAGGACGCGCCCGGCACGAGGCGGCGGGGGGTGGCCGTGCCGTCGGCGGGGACGGCCCAGACCGCGCCGTCGTGTGCGTACGCGACGGTGTCTGGGGTGGTCCAGGCCGCCTGGTCGTCGACGGAGCGGGGGTCGGCGAGGGGGTGGTCGCGGAGGGTGGCGAGGTCGAGGACGTGCAGGCGCCAGGGTGCGCGGGGGTCGGCGGAGACCTTCTTCTTGTAGGCGATGCGGGTGCCGTCCGGCGAGAGCGAGGGGCACTCGACGTTCTCCTTGAGCGTCCGCGCCGCCCACTTCTTCAGGTCGCCCGCGACCAGGTGGGTGCGGCCCCGGGTGGCGACGGTGGCGTAGAAGCGGTTGTCGTCGGCGGCGAAGGTGACGCCCCAGTAGTTGACGTCGGGGGCGTGGTGGCGGCGCCCGTCCAGGGTGAGCGGGATCTGC
The DNA here is from genome assembly GCF_044759445.1 of Streptomyces sp. NPDC101118. NCBI lineage: Bacteria > Bacillati > Actinomycetota > Actinomycetes > Kitasatosporales > Streptomycetaceae > Streptomyces > Streptomyces sp. NPDC101118. Next base: position 113,492 of record NZ_JBIVZG010000021.1, read on the forward strand.
TCCATGTTCTTGATCAGGTAGCCGGTGCGCAGGTCGAGGACCGAGGTGCGGGTGGAGAACGCGGAGGTGGCGTACGAGTCGCCGCTCGCGAAGGTGGTCCAGGCCAGGACCTTGCCGGAGGCCGAGACGCGGGCGCGGTTGGGGATGCCGGGCAGGCTCATCCTGCGCACCTCGCGCAGGTGTCGGTCCAGGACGACGACGTACGTGCGGGCAGGCACGCCGGGGCGCAGCTGCAGGCACAGCGCGGTGCCGCCGGCGGCGTGGAAGCGGTCGCAGCGGGGACCGAGCGCCGCGCGACCGCCGGGGGCGCCGGGGTCCTGGCGGGCGACCCGGCCGGTGGCGGTGTCGCGGAACCACAGGCTGCCCGGGGTGCCCGTGCCGAGCGTGAAGCCGGTGCTCGGCGTCGCGGTGGCCGGGTCGGGGCGGGCGCCGGCGGCGCGCACGGTGTAGGCGGTGGCTCCGCCGGCGAGGAGCAGGACTCCGAGGAGCAGCGCCCACAGGCGGCGGCGGTTCGGGGCGGTCGCGGTGGTCAACAGGAGGGACCCTTCGGGGAGTGCGGCGTGGACGGCGGGGCCACGGGGCGGCGGTCGGACGGGAGCAGGCGGCTCGCGCCGTACATCGCCACCGTGAGTCCGGTGAGGGCGGTCAGGAGCGCGGCTGTGGGTCCCCACAGGGTCCAGGCGGCCCCGAAGCCGGCTGCGGCGCCGACCTTGGCGACGGCCTGCGCGGTCTGGACGAGCGCGAGTCCGCCGGCCCGGCGTCCGGGCGGCAGGAGCGGACCGGTGAGGGCCATCAGGACGCCGTCGGTGGCGGCGTAGAAGACCCCGATCGCGAGCGGGACGCCCACCAGGAGCACGGCCGCGGGCAGCGGCGCGAGGAGCAGGCCGAGGGCCAGGAGCAGGGCGCCGTGTCCGTACAGGAAGGGGCGGCGGCGCCCGACGCGGTCGGCGAGCCGGCCGGCCGGTACGGCGAGCAGGAGGTAGACCGCCGAGGCGCCCAGCGGCAGGAACGGGAACCAGGTGGCGGCCAGTTCGGTCCGCTGCTGGAGCAGCAGGTAGAGGAAGGCGTCGCCGACGGTGGCCCCGCCGAGGAGCGCGGCGCCGAGCGCGATCCGGCGTACGCCGGGCAGCCGCAGCGGCGCGGCGAGGTCGCGCAACCGGTGCGCGCCGCCCACCGGTTGCCGCCGTCCGCCGGGGACCAGGACGACGAGCAGCAGCACACCGAGCAGCCCGGTGCAGAAGCTGACGACGAAGACGGCGTCGTACGCGTCGGCGGTGGCCCACAGGAGCGCGAACGCGGCGAGGGGGCCGAGGAGGGCGCCGGTGGTGTCCATGGCGCGGTGCACGCCGAAGGCGCGGCCGAGGCCGTCGGGCGTGCTGTCGAGGGTGATCAGGGCGTCGCGCGGGGCGGTGCGGATGCCCTTGCCGAGGCGGTCGGCGGCGAGTGCGGCGGCGATGCCGCCGGTCGCGCCGCCGGCGAGCAGCAGCCCGAGCCGGGAGCAGGCGGAGAGCGCGTAGCCGGCCCCGGCGACCGCCTTGTGGCGGCCGCCGCGGTCGGCCGTGTGGCCGCCGGCGAGCCGGACGAGGGCGGTGGCGCCGGTGAACAGCCCGTCCAGGAAACCGAACTGGAGGGGTGTGAGGCCGAGGCCGACGACCAGGTAGAGGGGCAGCACGGCGGTGACCATCTCGGAGGAGACGTCGGTGACGAGGCTGACCGCGCCCAGGGCGAGGACGGTGGCGGAGACGCGCCGCCGCGCCCCGGAGGGGGCGGGCGACGCGTCCCGGCGACCGGTGGTCGCGAGGTACATCAGTGGCAGGTGCGGGTCGGGCCGGTGTCCTTGACCTGGCCGTCGGTGCCGACGTACTGCCAGCCATAGGTGGTGTCGGTGAGGTCCAGCTTCAGCACCCCGTAGGGGCCGCTGATCCGCTTCTGGCTGTTGGGCTGGACGTTCTCGATGGGGTACGGCTCGGCGCCGCCGGTGCCGGCGACGATCTCGACGATGCCGTCGGCGGTGGCCCGGCCGGAGGGGTCCTGCGGGGCGAAGCGCTCGTAGTGGTGGTCGTGGCCGTTGAGGACCAGGTCGGCCTTGGCGGCGTAGAGGATCTGCCAGACGGGCTTGGAGACGGGGTCGTTGCCGTGGCCGCCGGAGGAGTAGAGCGGGTGGTGGAAGTAGGCGGCGACGCAGCCCTTGGTGGTGCCGGCGAGGTCGTTCTTGAGCCACTGGATCTGGGCGGGGTCGTCGAAGGAGTTGGAGTCGAGGGCGATGAAGTGCCAGTTGCCCTCGTCGAAGCTGTAGTAGGGCTTGCCCTGGGGGTACGCGATCGCTCCGAAGTACGACTTGTAGCCGGCGAGCGACCCGGCCGGGTCGTAGGTCTCGTGGTTGCCGGGGGCGGGCCGCGTCCTGGCCTTGAAGGCGCCCCAGGTCTTGTCGTAGTAGTTCCGGTAGTCGGACAGGCGGGCGTCGTCGTACTGGTTGTCGCCCATCGTCAGGTAGAACTTCGGGCCGATCCGCTGGGCCTGGGCGGCCGTCTTGGGGTGGGCGCAGGAACTGCTGGAGGCGGTGCACTGGGCGGCGATGTCGCCGGCGGCGACGACGGTGAAGGCGCCGGTGCCGGGCGGGGTGGTGTCGCCGGGCGTCCCGTAGACCTCGGCCTCGTAGAGGGAGTAGCCGTACGAGGTGCCGCGGGCGGTGCCGAAGACGCGTACGTAGCGTCCCTTGGCGTTCAGGGCGGTCCAGTCGTCCGTGCCGCCGTTGCCGGCGGTCTCGGTGGCGAGCGTGGTCCAGCCGGAGCCGTCGGCGGAGATCTCGATGCGGTACGCCTTGCCGTAGGCGGCCTCCCACTTGAGGCGGACGCGGGAGACGGTGGCGGTGGTGCCGAGGTCGACGCGGAGCCACTGGGGGTCGGAGCCCTCGGCGCTGGCCCAGCGGGTGGCGGGATCGCCGTCGAAGGCCTTGGCGGGGGTGAACTCGGAGGCCTCGTCGGAGGACGAGATTGCGGGCCTGCCGCGGGAGAGGAGCGGGTCGGCGGCCTCGGCGCGGCCGGTGGACGCGAGGACGAGGACCCCGGTCACGAGCAGGACGGCGGCGAGCAGCAGGGACAGGGTGGTGGTGCGGCGTGACGGGGCGGAGGCGTGCGGTTGGGGCATACCTGTGACTCCCTTTGCCTGGGAAGGGTGAGAGCTGGGCACCGGTGCGGGCAGCGCGGGCCGGCCCCGTGACGGCGGGCGCCTCGGGGCGTACGCGTGCACGGCGGCCGGGTCAGAGCTCTCGCTGAGCGCGTCACGCCCCTGCCCCCGGGCGTACCGGGGAGGGGCGCCGCGCCAAGCCGCCGCCGGGGATGCTATCTGATAGGAAAGTTTCCTACCAGATCCCGGGGCGGCCCTTCGCGTGGGGGGGGCGGGCCGTGCGCGTGGTGGGGGCGGACCGTGCGCGTGCACGCCCGGCCGCTGCCGTCAGGCGTCCGCCCGCAGCGCCTTGCCGGCCAGGACGCCCGTCACGATGAGGGCGCCCCCGAGCCACCATGGGCCGTCATCGAAGATCAGGACGAGGGCCCCGACCGGTACGAGCAAGCCGGCCAGCGGGGCGAGCATGGCGTTCGTGCCCGGCGGCTCCAGGCCCGGCTCGCCGGCCGCCTTCCGTGCGCGGGCACGGAGGGTTTCGGGGTACCAGAGGGTGAAGCGCACGGCCACGATCAGGGCGAGGACCGGGATGACCCAGCCGGTCCAGAGGTTGTCGGGCTCGCGCAAAACCAGGTCGCCGTAGCCGCCCGCGAGGGCGCCGGCCAGGAAGGCCAGACCCCACACCCCCGTGATGACCTGGTTGGCCCGCAGGAACTGCGGGGTGTCCCAGAGCGAGGGGTCGGTCTGTTCACGGGCGTAGGCGAGGGTGAACGGCCGGTGCAGGGCCATGGAGCCGAAGGCGATGGCGACCAGGGCGAGGTTGGAGATCTCGCCGGAGTAGGTCTCCAGCCACCGCAGGGTGCCGTCGTCCGCCAGGGCCCCGATGATCGCGAGCCCCGTGAAGAAGATCAGGTCGGCCAGCTCCAGCAGCTTCCAGGAGCTTCCGGGGTGGGACCACCGGCCGGCCACGACCAGGAGGACGGTCAGGGCCAGGGCGATGCCCACCGCGATCTCGAAGCGGCCGGGGCCGGAGAGGATGCCGAAGACGATCCACGGGGCCATCCCGACAACAGGGCTCTCCAGGAGCCCCGCGATGCCCTCGCGAGCCGCCCGATGGCTCTGGGTGCTCATCCCTCCAGCGTGGGCCCCGACGACGTGTGGCGCATGCGCATCGGGCGCCGGGGCGGGAGGGGTCCCGGGGCGGCCGGGAGGGGGCCCGGGCGGCCGGGAGGGGGCCGGCTCGGATCCGTGGCGTGTCCGCCCTCCTCCCGGTGCGCACGGCCGGCCTGGCGGGGACCCCGGCGGAGAGGTGCCTGCCAGGCCAGGGCGACGCTGCGCCCAGCGGGTGCGGCGGACGGGCGGTCAGAGGGCGGTGGAGAGGGCCACGTGGCGCCACTGGTCGAGTTCGCGGCGTACCAGGTCCAGCTTCGCCTCGACGCGTTCGAGTGCGTCCGCGCCCAGTTGGAGGCGCAGCGGGGGGTCGGCGGTCTCGGTGAGGTCGACGACGGCCCTGGCCGCCTTCACCGGATCCCCCGGCTGGCGGCCGTCGTTGCCGGCCAGTGCCGCGCGCACCGGCCCCGCGCCGGCTGCGTAGTCGGCGATGGCGGCCGGTTCGACCCGGATGCTGGAGCCGTTGAGGAAGTCGGTGCGGAAGCCGCCCGGTTCCACGACCGTGACGTGGACCCCCAGCGGGGCCAGTTCGCCGTGCAGTGCCTCGGAGATGCCTTCGAGGGCGAACTTCGACGCGCCGTACAGGCCCACCGCCGGAGCGGTGGCGAAGCCACCGACGGAGCCGATGTTCACCACGTGTCCGGAACGCTGGGCACGCAGGGTCGGCAGGGTGGCCCGCAGCGTGTTGAGGACGCCGAACACGTTGACGTCGAACAGGTCGCGGGCAGCCTCGTCGGAGGTCTCCTCGATCGCGCCGACGAGACCGTAACCGGCGTTGTTGACCACGATGTCGATCCGCCCGAACGCCGCCAGGCCGGCCTCCACCGCGGTTCTGAGCTGCTCGGCCTCGGTCACGTCCGCATTCACCGCCAGCAGGCCCTCCGGCCCCTCCGGGTAGGCCTCACGCACGGCCGACACGTCCCTCGCCGTGGCGATGACGCTGTGCCCCCGCCGCAGGGCCTCGCGGGTGATGGCGGCGCCGAGCCCGCGCGATGCACCGGTGACAAACCAAACGCTCATGTTCTCCCACATTCCGATCGCCGGTTGGTCAGCAGCTCGACGCTAAGAGCTAGAGTCGGGTCTAGATCAAGATGTGTGTGACGGGAGCCGCCCATGGATCTGAGCATCGGCGAAGTGGCGGCGCGCAGTGGGCTGAGCGTTCACGCGCTGCGGTTCTACGAGCGGGAGGGCCTGTTCGCCAACCCCGTGCGCCGCCTCTCCAACGGCCGCCGCATCTACCACGAGGAAGACCTCGAATGGCTGGCGATCTGCACCCGGCTGCGCTCCTCCGGCATGTCGCTGGCGATGATCCGGCAGTACGTCGAGCTGGCCCGTCGGGGCCCGGGCAACGAACACGAGCGGCTGGAGTTGCTGCGCCGGCATGCGGATCACGTGGAGGCGCAGATCCGGGAACTGCAGGAGACCCTGCACGTGATGCGGCAGAAGGTGCGGATCTACGAGGAGCACGTCGACCGCGGTGAGGCCGACCGGCTCTGGAATCCGTCCCACCCGGACGCCGCCCGGGCAGCCCGGGCAGGCACCCGGCAGGAGTGGCCGCCGCCGCGCGAGGCGTGATCGCCCGGCCTTCGTCCTGCCGGACGGCGTCGTGCCCCCGGGCCGGAGAGCGGCTCCGGGGGCACGACGGGGTGGGTGGGGGGTCAGCGGCCCTGGAGGGACTTGACGTTGTCGCCGAAGCCCCAGCCCTTCGAGCCGTCCCAGTTGACGGACCAGGTCATCAGGCCCTTGAGGGCGCCACCGAAGGCGTTCCAGGACTGGCTGACCAGGCTCGGCCCCATGTGGCCGCCGCCCGCGCCGGGTTGGGCCGGCAGGCCGGGGACCTGCTTGTCGTACGGGACCTTGATGGTGGTGCCCTGGATGACCAGGCCGTTGTTCAGGCAGGTGGTCTGCGCGGTGAAGCCCTGGACGGTGCCGGCCTGGTACGAGTCGCCGGCGCAGCCGTACATGCTGCCGTTGTAGTACTGCATGTTCAGCCACCACAGCCGGCCGTTGTCCGCGTACTTCTTGATGACCGGCAGGTACGAGCCCCAGATCGACCCGTAGGTGACGCTTCCGCCGGTGACGTACGCGGTCTCGGGCGCCATGGTCAGCCCGAAGCCCGCGGGCATCTGGGCCAGCACGCCGTCGATGATGCGGATCAGGTTGGCCTGGGAGGCGGACAGCGTGTTGATGTTGCCGCTGCCGGACAGGCCGGTCTCGATGTCGATGTCGATTCCGTCGAAGTTGTACTTCTTGAGGATCGGGACGACGGTGGCCACGAAGCGGTCGGCGACCGTGCTGGAGCTGAGGTCGATGCCTGCGGTGGCGCCGCCGATCGACATCAGGATCGTCGCTCCGGCCGCCTTGGCCTGGCACATCTCGGCGGGGGTGGCGACCTTGACGCCGGTGTCCATGCCGTCCTGCCAGAGGACGGTGCCGTCGGAGAGGATCACTGGGAAGGCGGCGTTGATGACGTTGTAGCCGTGGGCGGCGATCCGGCTGTCCGTGATGGGGATCCAGCCCATGCCGGGGTGGACGCCGTTCGCGGCGCCGTCCCAGTTCTCCCAGTACCCCTGGAGGACTTTGCCCGACGGCTTGGGCTTGGTGGGGCAGGTCTCACCGGGTGGCGCGGTCGTCGGGGGCTGGGTGGTGGGGGGCTGGGTGGTCGGGGGCTGGGTCGTGGGCGGCTCGGTCGTGGGGGGCGGCGGGCTCGTCGGCGGCGGCGTCGTGCCGCCGGGGCCCGTGAGCGAGACGTCGTCCGCGTGGTACGCCGGCTGGCCGTACCAGCCGTGCAGGTAGACGGTGACCGACGTGGTGCTCGGTCCGGTGGTGAAGCTGACGGTGAGCGGCCCGTACGACGCGCTGTTCGGCGTCCAGGTGGACGTGGTGCCGGTCAGTCCGGTCCCGGTCGCGCCGAGGTGGACGTAACTGCCCTGGACGTGGGCGCTGAGCGTGTACGCGGAGTTGGGCTGCACGCTGACCGTCTGGCCGCAGCGGGCGTTGTCCTGGCCGGTCGGCGTGGCCTTGAGGGCGGAAGTCCCGGAGCGGACCGGGGAGTTGACGGCCACGCCCGAGCCGCCCGCGCACGTCCAGCCGGTCAGGCCGCTCTCGAACCCGGGGTTCGCCACCAGGTTGCCGACCGCGTCCTCGGCTGTCGCGGCTCCGGCCGAGACGGATCCGGCCACGGCCATGCCGGCGGCGACGAGGGCGACGGCGCTCATCCCGGCGAGCGAACGCCGCAGGGCGCGCGAGCCGTTCGCGGAGTGGTGGGGCGGCGCCAGGGGGGTGGTGTCGCCCGGCGGCCGGTGCGCCGGTCGTGGCCTCCGACGGAACATGGGGTGCTCCCTTCCTGCCGAACGCCATGGCCATGACAGGGCCGGGGTGGGGGTGACGCGCGGCGCTGGATACGTGCGGACGTGTGGGGCCGTGCCGGTCCGGATCGTAGGAGCGGGCAGGAGGGGCGGTCAATAGGTCTGGACCAATGAAGTGACCCGGGGCCGGTGAGGGTGATCGCGCGGCCGGTGAGCGAGGTGCCGGTCAGGGCCTCGACGGCGATGCCGGCGACGTCCCGCGGGCGGATGGGCGCGATCTGCGCCTCCGGGTAGGCGAGTTGGCCCGGCAGCGCCCGGCCGATGAAGTGGGCCCAGCCCAGGGAGTTGCCGGCGAAGGCGTCCGGTCGCAGGAGGGTGCAGGTCAGGGCGGAGCCGGTGAGGGCCTGCTCGACGCGGGGCTGTGGCTTGCCAGGGGGGCGGGCGCTCGGGCTCGGGCGGTCAGCGTCCTTGTGCGGTGAGGGTTTCGGGGCGGTGGTCGTCGCCGTGCCAGGTGGGCCAGCCGAGGAGTCGCGGCCGTTCGGTGACCCAGGCACGCGTGTCGGGGCCGATCTCGGTGTCGATGAGGTCCCCAGCAGGGCGCGGTAGCGCTCGACGAGGTCGCGGTGGGCCGGGTCGGCGGCCAGGTTGCGCAGCTCGGCGGGGTCCTGCTCCCGGTCGTACAGGACGACGTCGTTGTCGGCCAGGAGCGCCTCGGTGCCGGCGGGACGGTTGGGCTTCAGCGGGGAGAAGTAGCGGCCGAAGGTGTAGCGCTCGTCGGAGTACGCGCGCAGGAAGCCTCGCTTGTTCCAGTCGGGGCGCAGGTCGCCGGACGCGACGCGCTCGGGCGCGTCCGGGTCGGCGAACTCGAACCAGAACGAGGCGTCGAGGGTTGTGATCGACTCCACCGCGTTCAGGATCCCCTGCCGTACGGGGCGGCCGTGGAGAACGGGCATCAGCGAGTGGCCCTTGAGGCCGGGGTGCCGGGTGGCGGTCCCGCCCGCGTCGACGCCGGCGATCTCCAGCAGGGTGGGGGCGATGTCCACGGAGGAGGCGAGGGCCTGGGTGCGGCCCCCGCCGGGCAGGTCGGGGTGGGCGATCATGAAGGGGACGTGGAAGTTCTGGCGGAGGCCGTGGGAGCCGGCCATCTCGCCGTGGTCGGAGGTGAAGACGACCACGGTGCGGTCGGCCTGTCCGGAGGCTTCCAGGGCGTCGAGGACGATCTCGACGCTGCGGTCCACGTCGCGGATGGCGTTGAGGTAGAAGTTCAGGCCGTCGTACCAGTGCGCGTCGTCGGCGACCGGCCCGAAGACGGTGTCCAGCATCCGTGCGTACTCGGCGACCGCGGGGGCCGCGCCGGAGAGGTCGTCGTGCAGGCTGGTGGGGAGGTCGAAGTCCCAGCGGCGCTGGTAGACGGGGATGTTCGCGGCCGCGCGCGTGACGACGGCGTGGGCGAGGCCGAAGGGGAGCTGGACCTGGGGGCGGCCGCCGTAGTCGAAGCTCATGATGTCGTGCGGGTTCACGAAGTTGACGGCCATGAACCAGGGCTGGTCCTCGGAGACGACCGGTGCGCGGTTGCGCAGCCAGCGCACGGCCTGGCCGGCGATCACGGGGTCGAGCTTGAGGCCGGCCCAGGCGCCGCCGTCGATGTCGCCCCAGTCGTTGAACTCGCTGAAGCCGTAGGGCTCCAGGGCGTCGGTGGTCGGGCCGGGGTTCTCGGGGGTCACGTAGCAGTTCGAGAGGTGCCACTTGCCCTGGTAAGTGGTGTAGTAGCCCGCCTCGCGCAGCATGGTGCCCAGGGTGCCCAGCGCGGGGTCGAGGGGGCGGATGTAGGGCATGTTGTCGTTGTCGTAGATCTCGGTGAGCGGCAGGTGCTGGCCGGTGTAGATCACCGACCGGGCGGAGCTGCACTGCGCCGAGGCGGTGTAGTAGCGCTCGAAGGTGGTGCCGCGGGCCGCGATACGTTCCCGGGCGGGCAGGGAGAAGCCCTCGGGCCGGGGCAGGGAGGCGCGCTCCTCGTCGGTGACGACCAGCAGGATGTTGGGGCGACCGGTCATGTCCTGCACTGCCCTTCGCTCGCCGCGTGCCGCGCGCCGACGCAGGGGCCGGGCGTTCGTGGGCCGCCTCGCGCGCGGCCTGGTACTGATGCCGTCGAATCCAGGGCGGCGAGTCGGTCCGTACCGGTCAGGACGCGGCCGAGCGCGGCCGGACGGGTGACGGCACCCAGGGGGCTGCATCAGCCGGAGGCGGTGCGGCCCGGCCCGGGCCGTCGGGCGTCTGAATGGCGGCGGAACGATTGCGGCGCCCGGGTGGGAGGGCTCTCCTGAGGGAGGGTGTGGTGCTCGCGCCCCCCGCCGTTCCCACCTCGCTCCAGGAGGCAGCATGACCACCCGTCCCGACGCCCTGCCCGAGACAGACCGCGCGTTTCTGGACAAGATCCAGTATGCGTTCGAGCAGCATCCGGAGATGGCGGAGAGGTACGCCCTCGCGAGTCTGGCGCTTGAGCGCGAGCTCGGCATCGACTACACGCGCCGGCACGGGCGGTCCCGCATCGAGGGCGAGAGGATCATCACCGAGTTCGTCGCCCGCAGCGACTCCCCCGAGCCCGATTCCTCGACCGGCGGCTGTCTGAAGCGTGGATGGCGCCACGGCGAGTTGGTCTGTATCGAGTGGGCGACGGCCTAGGTTGGTCTCTGAGGGCTCCGGGCCCGACCGCCCGCACAGGGCGGGCGGGCCCGGAGTGGACCAGGGTCAGGACACCACGGGGGTGGCGTCCGTGACCTCGCTCAGGCGGACCGTGCACAGGCCGCGGGATTCGTTCCGCACCTCCGTCACCTTGAGCTGGGTGCCCGGCGTGAGGATGTACTCCTCCTCGCCGGTGAAGGCGGAGAAGCTCTTGATCCCGACCGCTCGGGCCGGCGTCACCTCGAAGAGGGTCCGCTTGCCTCGGCTGCCCAGGAATCCCTTGGCCACCTTCAGCTCCGAGGTGCACGAGGAGACGCCCCACCAGGTGACCGTGCGGCCCACCGGGTACTGCGCTCGCAGGTCGAGCGACACGCCGCGGAACAGCGGCTGCGTGTAGGCCGGCAGCTCCGAGACCGCCGAGAACAGCAGGCGCAGGTACGGAAGGTACGGCGTGACCTTGGTGCGGTCGGGTGAGCGCAGGACGCTGTTGATCTCGCGGTAGAAGGCCGACTCGCAGGTGTAGAGGTGGAGCGCTGCGATCGCGTCGGCGGACAGGCCACCGCCCGCCGCCTGGTCCGCGCGGTGCTTGCCGAAGTCGTGGGACCGCCGGATGTGTCCGGCGAGCCCGGCCAGCGCCTCGGAGACCGGGGCGACGGCGCCCTGGAAGTCCATCAGCGGGGTGTCGAAGACGCCGGTGATCGCGGGCAGGACCAGGCCCTCGTCCTTGACGCTGGTGAGGCGCTCCAGGTACAGCTGGTGCAGGTTCATCGTCGACTCGATGAAGGCGCCCATGCGGGCCGCGACGTCCCCGGCCTGACCGCTGGCGCCAGCCGTCGTCGTGTTCCAGCCCTTGCTGGGCAGCCAGTCGATGCCGTCGGCGCCCAGCGAGGTCAGCGCGTCGTTGACCTGGGCGAAGTGGTCGCCCTCGCAGAAGATGTCGCCCTGTGCCGCCGGGTTCGCGTGGTCGAGGTGCCGGACCTCGACGTCCGGGTACTTCTCCTGGAGCCGCAGGACGACCCGCTTCAGGCTGCGGGCGTGCGCACCCCACCAGGCGAACACGACCCCGCGGTCCTCCTCGGGCGCGTCCTGCTTGGCCTTGAGGATCTCCTCCACGATCCGCTCGGCGACCGGCCGCCAAAACGTCGTGTGGTGGTCGGCACCCATCGCGCCGTCGCCGCTCGCGGTGAGCGACGCGTTCAGCAGGAGCACGCCCTGCGTCAGCATCGCCTGAAACCACTCCGGCGGCTGGACCGTGTCCCGCTCCTTCAACAGCGCCCGTACGTCGGCGATCGGGGTCTTCTTGGCGATGCCGTACTTCCACATCGCCGCCGCCTTGATCAGGCACCGGATGCTGACGACCCGGCCGAACTGGCTGTCCTTCCAGTCGCTGAAGGTGTTGTCGAACATGGCGATGCCGGTGGCGCTCTCCGGCCGCGGGTACGGGTTCTGGCCGAAGACCACGACCTTCCACTTGTGCGGCGGGTTCGGCTTGAGTGCCTGGAACGTCAGCTCGCGGACCGGGACCACCTCGTGGCTGCGGCCCTTCCCGATGAACCGCTCGGCGTCCGGCTGCGCCTCGATGACCGGCTTCAGCAGCGGGAGCCAGGCCTCCCCGCCGCCGTCGAAGAGTTCGGTGAGGGCGAGGGGGTCGTTCGTGTCGGGCTCGGCCGCGGCCTCGGGCTGGGGCTCGGGCGCGGGCTGGAGCTCGGGCTCGGGCTGGGGCTGGGGCTGGTGCGGAGGATCGGTGGGAGAGGGAGCGGCGGCCTCGGCCACCGGAGCGGGGGCTGCGGGTGCCGGGGCGGGGGCCTGGGCCTCCGGTGCCGGCGCGGGGGCGGCGGGCGTGGCGGCCGCCGGCGGGACGATGCGTACCCGCTGGTCGAAGGGCGCGCTCTCGATCCCGTGCAGCTGCGACACGATCGTCGAGCGCAGCTCGTCGTCGTCCTCGAACCAGTGGTCGTGGAAGAGCGTGTAGCCCGTCCACATCAGGTTGGCGCACACCCGGGCGGGCACCTGACCGGTCTGCGCCCCCAGCCCGACCAGCGCCACGGACCGGATGCTGCCCGGCTTCTTGCGGTTCTGCCGGTGGACGGCCTGGAACGCGGCCGCGCACGCCAGCGCCACGTTCAGCGTGGCACTGACGTTCTGCGAGGAGCGCACCATCGTCGGCGTCGATATCAGGTACCGGGGGACGGTCGCGCCGGACGGGACGCAGACAGCGCTGCCGACCGGCATGGGGCCGGCGAACCGGTCGCGGATCGCCCGCTGGACGCGTACCTGGATGCCGGAGCCCAGGTAACGCTTGATGACGGCGTCGACCCCGCCGTCCATCCGGCCGCGGGAGTTCGTGGGGGTGACCCAGGCATCGACGTCCTCGTCGAGGATCGAGCCCTTGCGGATCTCGATGCCGGGGGTGTCGGCGAACGCGGCGCGCCACGCCTCCACCACACGCTCGTTGACGTCCGTCAGCACCACCCTGAGCGCGGGCAGCACAGTGCTCTCGGTCATCGTCCACTCCTGTCGTACAACAGCGCTTCCAAGACCTCGAACGTATCGCCCGCCACTGACAACGCAGCCTGGTCAGAGAGCCGCTGACCTGTCGTCATGTGACGGTGGTGCAGCTGCGTCCGGGGCCGTGGGGCCGGGCAGCAGCAGCGCCGAGTCCGCATGGAGCGTGATGTGCACCGGGGTGAGGGTGGTGGCGTCCAGTGACGGCTGTCCGTTGCCGGGGTTGCGGGTGTAGCGCGGATGGGCGCCTCCGCTGATCTGCCAGCGGATGCGGTGCCCGACGGCGAAGCGGTGGGCGGTGGCGCTCATGGGCACGGTGGTCCGCGACGGCTGCCGCCCCTCCGTCCGCAGCCGCGCCAGTCCGTCGCAGACGTTGACGGAGCGGCCGTGCGGATCCACGTCGCACAGGCGGGTGAAGACGTCGGCATGACCGGTGTCGGTGGACACGGAGAGCCGCGCGGAGACCGGGCCGATGACGTCGACGGGCCCGGTCAGCGGCGGGCCGGTGAAGGTCAGTACGTCGTCCCGGGCTTCCAGGCGGCCGTTGTCGCGCGGACCGGCGGTGCGGGAGAGCAGGGGGCCGCCCAGGGACGGGGTGGGGTCGGCCGGGTCGTGGACGAAGGAGGCCAGCGGTGCGGGGCCGGTGGGGGCCTGCGGGGTGAGGTGTCCCTGCGCGGTGGGATACCAGGGGCTGACGGCGGCGGCCGGCGGCCAGTCGCCGAGGTCCCGCCAGGCGTTCTCGCCGCCGGTGTGGACGCGCACCCTGGTGGGGCGCAGGCCGGCGCGGTCCCCGTACAGGTGGGCACGGAGCCAGGCCAGGCTTTCGGTGAACACCTCGGGCCATCCCCGCTGCAGGGCGGAGGTGTGGGTCCAGGGGCCGACGAGCAGGGCGCGCTCGCATCCCGCCCTGCGCAGCCGCTCGTACTGTTCGAGGGTCTGGTCGACGAGTACGTCGTACCGGCCGGTGATCAGGCTCGTGGGTACGCGGAGCCGCTCGGCCACGTCGGCCAGGGACGCGCCGGCCCAGTACGCGTCCGTGCCGTCCGGGTGCGTCAGCACGTCGTCCAGCCAGGGCACTTCGCCGCCGAGTGCCGCGGTGTACGCGCCGCGGAGCGGGCGCGCGCCGATGACGTCACGCAGGCGGCGTTGCAGGCGCAGGGTCGCCTTCAGGAACGGTGCCGTGCCCTGGTGCTGGTAGGTCATGCCGACGGCGACGGCGAGGGCGGTCTCCAGGCGCGGGACGCCGCCGGCGTGGAAGAGGGCGTGGGGATCGTGCAGGCCCACCTGCACCACCATGGCCTTCAGTTCGGGCGGCGGGTCGGCGGCGAGGGCCCACTGCACGTAGCCGAGGTAGCTGGGGCCGACGGTGCCGAGCGTTCCGTTGAACCACGGCTGGTCGCGCAGCCAGGCCACCGTGGCCAGGCCGTCGGCCGGCTCGTTGCGCCACAGGTCGAACGCGCCACCGGAACCGCCGGTGCCGCGGCAGCTCTGCAGGACCACGTGGAAGCCCTGCTCGGCGAAGAGCAGGCCGTACATGGGGGACCAGGGCGCTCCCCTGCCGTAGGGCGAGCGGACCAGGAGGGTGGGGAAGTCGCCCGCGGTGCGCGGGAAGTAGTGGTCGGTGATCAGCGGGCTGCCGTCGGCGGCCGGGACCTCCAGGCCGGGTTCCCACCCCACGTCGTGCCGCTTGGCCGGGAGGCGGCGCCAGGTGGCCCTCATCAGCCGGGCGGCGAGGGGCGGTTTCCCGGCGGGCGGCGCCCAGGCCGGCTTCGGCAGACCGTGCGTGCGTGACGTCATCGTTCCTCGTTGCCCTTCCATCGGTTCATTTTCGTACAGTGTACGAGAATAGAGGATGCTTGACTGGGCAGCGCAAGAGCGGCCGTCGAGGAAGGAACGTGGACCATGGCGGGTGACGGAGGGGCCGGCGCCCCGGGCGTCGATCCCCAGCAGCTGTGGCTGAGCCCTGCCCGGCCCCGCAGGGGCCGCAGGCCCGCCTACAGCCGCGAGGCGATCACGGTCGCTGCCGTCGGCCTCGCGGACGCGGAGGGGCTCGAAGCGGTCAGCATGCGGAAGGTCGCCGCGCAGGTGGGAGCCGGCGTCATGTCGCTCTACAGCTACGCTCCCGACAAGGAGACGCTGCTGGACCTGATGGTCGACCACGTCAGCGGCGAACTGTCGGCCGGCGGCACGCTCACCGGCGACTGGCGGGCCGACCTCAAGGCCGTGGCCCACCTCCAGCGGGCCCTGATGCTGCGCCACCGCTGGCTGCCGGCCGCCCTGGCCACGCGCCGCGTCCCCGGGCCGAACACCCTGGCCTTCCTGGAGCACGCACTCGCCGCCCTGCGGCCCACGGGGCTGGACGGTGCGGCCAAGCTGGAGGTCTTCGCCCAGCTCACGGGCTTCGTGGCCGGGCACGTCGGCCACGAGATCGCGCAGGCGGCAGCCGCGCAGTCCCCCGGTCAGGCCGCGCTCGAAGCGCGCTACCTCGCTGCGGTCGCCGCGGACGGACACCACCCCGAGCTCGCCGAAGCGCTCGCCGCCCCCGGCCGCCCCGTCACCCCCGAGGCCACCTTCACCCGCTTCCTCAACCGCCTGGTCGACGGCCTCGACACCGGCTGACCCGCCCCAGCGGGAGGCGCTGGCGCGGGCCCATCAGGGGCCGGCGACGCAGGTGCTGCGGGCGGCTGCGGAACGCACGCCGGCGGCAGGCTCGGCCGAGGTCGAGGTCGAGGTCGAGGTCGCGTACGACAACGTCGACCCACCGGTTCCCCCGTGAGGACGTGACCATCGGCTTCCGCGCGTTCGGCTAGCCGCCGGTCGCGCTCCCCCAGGGCGCCCGCCTCACGCCGTGATCTCGCCGCGCCGGTGGATGACGCCGGTGTCAGGACATCGCGCCGGCGGCCACCCGGCCGGGCCGGCGCCGGCGTACGACGCGACGGCGCCTGCGCGCGACGATGGGGTGACCGTGCGGAGGCGGGTCGGGCTAGCGGCGGGCGAGGGTGTCGAACCAGCGGACCACCTGGGGGGCCGAGCGGATCGCGGTGCCGAAGTGGTCCGCGTCCGGGCCCTGGTCGACGACCCGTGCCCGGGCTCCGTGCCGGGCCAGGTCTGCGGCACAGGCGCGGGAGTTGGCGATGGGTACGTCGGTGTCGGCGGCGCCCGCGTAGAGGCGCACGGGTGCGGTGGGCCGCCAGGCGCAGCTGCCGTCGTTCGTGGCGAGGGCGGTGCGGAGGGCTCCGCCCGGGGCGAGGACGTTCTCCGCCCACTCCGGGGTCAGGAGCTCCCGCAGGGTGCCGGGCAGGGTGGTCACGATCTCGGCGTCCTGGTGGCTCCCGTCGAACAGGCCCTCCACCGACCGCGCGTAGGGCGCGCGGAAGACCTCGGCGGGGTCCTCGTACAGCGGGTGCAGCCGGTTCTGCGCGGTCAGGAAGTAGGAGAGGTAGTAGACGGCGCTTCGGGGGGCGACCCGCCCGTCGGCGATGCCGGGGATCTCGGAGCCGAGGAGGTCGTAGGGGCCGGCTATCGGAGCCAGCGCGCGCAGGCGGAGACCGTGCCTGCCGTGCTGGAGCTCGCGGCCCAGGGCCATCGCCACCTGGCCGCCCTGCGAGAAGCCGGTGACGTACACGTCGCGGGTGAGCGGCCGGCCGAGCCGGGCGGCGGCGGTGCGGGCGGCGCGCAGCATGTCGGCGGAGGCGGTGACGGCGGAGGCGGTGTCCATGTACGGGTGGCGGCCCGGGCCGCCGCCGAGGCCCAGGTAGTCGGGGGCGGCCACGGCGCGGCCCGCGGAGGCGTGCAGGTAAGGGAGGAGGCGGTTGGAGCCGGCGCCGCCGGAGGGCGCGTCGTCGCGGTACGCGACGGTGCCGTGGGTGTCGGAGACCAGGTCGAGGCGGTGCGGTCCGCCGCGGGGCAGGACCAGCAGGCCGGTGGCGGTGGTGGGGCGGCCGTACGGGTCGACGGTGGCGTAGGTGAGGCGGTGGGCGGTGACGCCGTACCGGACGGTGCCGGGGTCGATGCCGAGGGTGCCGAGCGCGTCGACGACCTGGGCGCGGCCGAGGGTGTCGAGCCGCGTGATGCCGGTCAGGGTGCCCCGGGCGGGCGCGTGGGTGGCGGGCGCGGCCGGAGGTGCGGCGGCGAGGGCTGCCGGTGCGGCGGTGCCGCCGAGTACGGCCGCGAGGGCCACGGCAGCGGCGCCGCGCCGGAGCCATGCCTTCCGGGTGTGCGGGGTGCGGGTCGTGGTCGTCATGCCCGGAACGCTACGGATGCGCCGCGCGCCCCGACATCCGGTGCGCCTCAGGGCTGTTGCGGGGGAAAGCCCCCGGTCCCGGTGCGCCCGACCCGGTACGCGAGGCCGGCGTTCCCCATGCGCCCATACAGGTGCCTTCCGCGCGTGCGGCGAGCGGGAGGTGTGCTGCGGGGTATGTCGTTCCGCGACGTGACCTTGGAAAACGGTGAGGAGAGCAGCCGTGTACGCAGTGGTTCGGCGGTACGAAGGGGTGACCGATCCTGCCGAGGCGGGGCGTCGGGTGGCGGAGGGCTTCGTACCCGTGCTCCGCCAGGTCACCGGGTTCGTGGCCTACTACTTCATCGATGCCGGGGACGGAGTGATGGTGTCCACCAGCGTCTACGAGAACCAGGCCGGGGCCGAGGAGTCGGTCAGGCGGGCGGCCGAGTTCGTACGGGACAACCTCGCGTCCCTGCTGCCCAACCCTCCGCAGGTCACGGCCGGCCAGGTCGCGGCTGCCGGGTGACGCGCCCCGGCTCGTAGCCGGCGGACGTGGCCGGGTGTCCGGCGGCGGATGACGACGAGCCCGGCCCCCGTCTTCGGGGGCCGGGCTCGTTGCCGGGTGGTTACTCCGCTGTCTGCTTGAGGGTGGTCAGCCAGGTGGTCAGGGAGTCGTCCAGGGCGGCGGCGAGGGTGTCCCGGTCGGCGTCGACCGGGGCGCCCGACCAGGACTCGCGGGTGCGGATGAGGACGCCGTCGCCGTCTTCGGTGAAGGTCCACTCGTGTATGCCCGTGATGCCGTGCGCGGGTCCTCCCCAGAGGATGCGGTGCCGCTCGGGGTCGACCTCGTAGACGGTGGAGTCGATGGACATCCCCGCGGTCACCCAGTGGAACGTCGTCCCGGGGGCGAGGGGGCCGTCGATCCGCGTCTCGGTGATGGCGGACAGCCACTGCGGCCAGTTGCCGATGTCGGTGTGCAGCTCCCAGACCCGGTCGAGGGGGGCGGCGATGCGGATGGAGTGGTCGGCGACGACCGGGGCGTTCTCGTCGATGGTGGTGGGGTGGAGGGGCTGGTGGGGCGTGGAGGTCATGGGGTGTTCTCGATTCTGGGTCGGTTCCGGCTGTCGGTGGGTGGTGACCGCCGGTGGGTGGTGAGTCGTGGTGGCGGTGGCGGCGCGTCAGGCGGTGGGGTTCGGGATCCAGTCGCCGTGGATGCCCGCCGGGACCCTGCGGGGCAGTTCCACCGCGGCCACGGTGCTCAGGTCGCCCGCGTCCAGGACGAGCAGTTCCGAGGCGTCGGCCCTGACGTCGCTGACGATGGTGAGGAGGTAGCCGTCGTCCTCCGCGGAGCCGCCCTCGGCGGGTACGAAGACCGCCTCGCCCGGCATCCGGCCCTCGCCGTGTGCCAGCAGCGTCTGACCGCCGGTCCGCGAGTCCAGCTTGACGGTGTGGTAGCCCGACAGGCCGGCGCCTGGGAACGCGATGGCGTAGCTGTAGCGGTAGTCCGCTCCGGTGTGGGCCTCGTTGATCGACGGGAATTCGGTGACGAGCTCGTTGAGGGACTCGGTGGTGACCTCGCCCTTGGCCGGGTCGATGATCCAGCGGTGGAAGGTCGAGCCGGCGTCGGGGCTGGTGCCGTAGCCGGGGGCGCCGACCCACCACTTCCAGGAGTTCTCCCAGGCGGAGCGGTCGAAGCGGGGCGCTTCGAGCACGATCCGGCCGCGCGGGTCGGTGTAGGCGTTGGCGACGTGCAGCAGCGCGGCCTGGTCGGGCGCCTCGTACCAGGTGGTCCGGCCCCCGGCGCGCGGCATCACGCCGATGCGCAGCGGGACGTCGTCGTGCCAGCGGTAGGGGATGCCGGAGTGCTCGGCGTGGTCGAAGACGACCGGCGAGTTGAGGAAGACGACGTGTTCGCGGGTGATGGCGAAGTCGTGCATGAGCGAGGGGCCGGAGCCGTCGACGACCTCGGAGCGGACGATGGCTCCCGAGGCGTCGGCCACGTAGTAGGTGAGGTACGGCGCGAAGGGACTGTAGCTGAAGAAGTGCAGCTCGCCGGTCTCCGGATCCTCCTTCGGGTGGGCGGTCATGGAGCTGGTGAGCCTGCCGCCGAAGTCGTGGACGCCGATCGTTTCGAGGTCGGCGCTGACCTCCCAGGGCAGGTTGGCCTCCTGCAGGGCCAGGTAGCGGCCCCCGTGGAAGATGATGTTGGTGGCGGCGGCGCTGACCTCGAGCTCGGTTCCCGTGAACGGGACGCCGTCCAGGAAGGGGGTGCGCACCCAGCGGTTGCGGTACCACTCGGCCCGGCCGTCCTGCAGGCGGACACCGTGGAGCATGCCCTCGCCGCGGAACCAGTGGGTCGGCGTGACGCCGGGCTTCGGGTTGTGGCCGTTGCGGAAGTAGCGGCCGTCGAGCTCGGGCGGGAGGGTGCCGCGGACCTTCAGGTCGTGGCCGGTGATCTCGTCGGTGACGGGGGTGAAGTGCTCGCTGATGTAAGGCTTCTGGAGGGACACGGTCAGGCCTTTCGGGTCGAGAGTACGGAGATCAGGAGGGTCAGGGCGGCGCAGGCGAGGAAGGCCGCGCCGGAGGTGGGGAGCAGGGTCAGGAAGGCCAGGCCGATGGCTCCGCCGATCTGGCGGGTGGCGTTGACCAGCCCGCCGGCCAGACCGCTGTCGGCCGCCGGGACGCCCGTGGAGGCCGTGGTGGTGAGCCGTACGAAGGCGGTCCCGAGGCCGGCGCCGACGAGGAGCGTGGGACCGAGGAGATCCGTGAGGAACGTGCCGTCGGCCGGGGTCCGCGACAGCCAGGCCAGTCCGGCCGCGAGGACCAGCAGGCCGGCGGGGAGCGCACGGCGGGTGGAGAGCTTTCCGGTGAACCAGGAGGAAAGGGTGATCGTCAGGGCGAGGGGGAGCTGGGTGAGACCGGCCTCCAAGGGCGAGTAACCGAGGACGCGTTGCTGGTAGAGGGGCAGGAAGTAGAAGACTCCGAGCCAGACCGCGCCGAGCAGGGCCATCAGTACGTTGGGCACGGCGACGACGCGCATCCGGGCCGGCAGCAGCGGGGCGGCGGTCCGTCGCTGCAGCAGTGCGAACAGCCCGAGCAGCACCAGACCGGCCACGGCCAGGGGCCACGGCCCGGACAGCCCGTAGGTGAGGGCGACCAGCCCTGCCGCCACCGTCACCGTGCCGGGGGCGTCCATGCTGCCGCCGCGCGGCCGGTCGGCACCGACGAGCAGCCGGGTGGCCACCAGCACGGCCAGGGCGAGGGGCACGACCACGGCGAAGACCGCCCGCCAGCCGTACAGATCCGTGAGCAGCCCGCCCAGCAGCACGCCCGCCGCACCGCCGGCGCCGGAGACCGCGCCCCACACGCCGAGCGCGGTGCCGCGCCGGTCCGGGCCGGCGTAGAGCGTCAGTACGAGGGCCAGCGCGGCCGGCGCCAGCAGGGCGGCCCCGATGCCCATCGTCGCCCGGAAGGCGATCAGTGCGATCGCCGACGGCGCCAGTGCCGCGCCCAGGGCGGAGAGGGCGAACAGCGCGGTGCCGAACAGGAACACCCGCCGGAGGCCGTACACGTCGCCCGCCCGGCCGCCCGGCAGCAGCAGCGCGCCGAAGGCCAGCACGTAGGCGTTGACCGTCCAGGCCTGGGTCGTGTCCGTCAGGGCGAGTCCGGCCCGGATCTGCGGCAGGGCGACGTTCACGATCGAGGTGCTCAGCACGACGAGGAACTGTGCCGTGGCCAGAACTCCCAGGGGTGTCCAGCCGGTTGTGGTGGCGGTGGTTTCCGGTGCGGTGCGGGTCATGGCTAGAGCTTCGCGGCGGGCGGGCTCCGCTCGCGTCGGTGGTCATCACCTATACGCGGTTCACCGACACGGGCCCTCTGGGTGGAGACGGCCGTACTCCCGGGCCGCCGGGAAGCGCTGTGGGTGCCTGACCGGAGGCCTGGGACCGGTGGAACTCACCCAACTCGTGGGGCTGCTGGGGCTGATGGGGCTGGTGTCGATTCCCTCAACAGCAGTTCAGCGCATAGGTTCTGGGCATGCCCGAGACACGTACGGACGCACTGATCGGCCGCCGGGACGAGATACGCCGGCTCGACGCCTTGCTTCAGGCGGCACGGGAGGGGCGCGGCGGCGCCCTCGTGCTGCGCGGTGAGCCGGGCATCGGCAAGAGCGCGCTGCTGCGGCACCTCGACGACGCCGCGAGCGGCTTCCTCGTCGTACGGGCGTCCGGCGCGGAGTTCGAGATGGAGCTGCCGTACGCCGCACTGCACCAGCTGCTCGCCCCCGTCACCGACGGGCTGGCCGCGCTGCCCGCGCCGCACCGCAAGGCGCTGGAGATCGCCTTCGGGCTCGACACCGGCACCCCGGATCCGTTCCTGGTCGGCGTGGCGTCGCTGGGCCTGCTCGTGGAGGCCGTGCGGGAGCGCCCCGTGCTGTGCGTCGTCGACGACGCACACTGGCTGGACCGGTCGTCGGTCAAGGCGCTGGCCTTCCTGGCCCGGCGCGTCTCGGCCGAGTCCATCGCCCTCGTGTTCGCCGCGCGCGAGCCGAGCCGGCTGCCCGAACTGGACCAGCTGCCCGGCCACACGCTCCAGAGCCTCGGGGAGGCCGAGGCCCGCGCGCTGCTGCGGGCGGCGGTGCGCGCCCCGCTGGACGAGCGGGTGCGCGACCGCATCCTGGGCGAGGCGCGCGGCAACCCCCTGGCACTGCTGGAGCTGCCCAGAACCGCCGGGCCGGCGGGGATGGCGGGCGGCTTCGCCCAGCCCGGCTCGGTGCCCGGTGTGATCGAGCAGAGCTTCCGGTCCCGGCTGGAACTCCTGCCGCCGGCCGCGCGGTTGCTCGTCACCCTCGCCGCGGCCGAGCCGATCGGCGACCCCGGCCTGCTGTGGGGTGCCGCCGGGCTGCTGGGCATCGACGCGGCGGCCGTGGCGCAGACCGTTCCGCTGGTCGACTTCGGCACCCGGATCCGGTTCAGTCACCCCCTCGCACGCTCGGCGGCCTACCGCGCCGCGACGCCGGACGAGCGGCGCCGGGCACACGAGGCGCTGGCAGCCGTGACCGATCCGGAGACCGACCCCGACCGGAAGGCCTGGCACCGTGCCCAGGCCAGCGCCGGCCCGGACGAGGAGGTGGCGGCCCAGCTGGAGGTCTCCGCCGCCCGCGCCCAGGAGCGCGGCGGGGTCGCCGCGGCAGCGGCCTTCCTGGAGCGTGCGGCCGAGCTCACCATGAGCCCGGCCCCGCGGACCGAGCGGGTCCTCGCCGCGGTCCAGGCGAAGCTGTCGGCGGGCGAGTTCGACACGGCGGCCGACCTGCTGACCACCGTGCGGACCGACGATCCGGGCCAGGGGGCCAGGGCGGACCTCCTGCGCGGCAGGCTGTCGTTCGTACGCCGCCGGGGCGACGAGGGCCCCACCGCGCACCTGCTGCGGGCCGCCGCCCGCCTGGCGGAGGCCGACCCCGCGTGGGCCCGGGAGTGCTATCTGGACGCCGTCGAGATGGGCCTGCTGCTCGGCGGCCTCGACGAGGTGGTGGACGCCGTCACGAAGACCCCGCCGGCGGAGGGGGCGGCGAGCGCGGCGGCGGCAGGCGCCGCGAGCGCGGCAGGCACCCCGAGCGCGGCAGGCACCGCGAGTGCCGCGGCCCCCGCGGGCGCGGGCAGCGCGGCGGCCGTGCTGACCGGTCTGGTCGGCCTGGTCCGTGACGGGCACCGGGCCGCGGGACCGGTCCTCGGGCCGGTCGTCGCCGAGCCCGGCGACGAGGTGTGGCGACGCCGGCCGTCGCTGGGCTTCATGCTGGCGACCGAACTGTGGAACTTCGAGACCCTGCACGGCGTCGCCGCCCGCGCGGTCGAGGCCGGCCGCGGGTCGGGCTCCTTCCACCTCCTGCCCATCGGACTGGCCATGCAGGCCACGGCGAAGGCGCACAGCGGCGACTTCGGATCCGCAGTGGAGCTGATCTCCGAGGAGGAGGCGATCGCCGACGCCACCGGTGCGGCACCGCTGGTCTACCCGCGCCTGCACCTGGCGGCCCTGCGCGGGCAGCGCGAGGAGGCCAGGAAGCTCTTCGCGACGGTGGGACCCCGGATGAGCCTGAGCGTGCAGTGGGCGACGGCCGTGCTGAACAACGGCCTGGCCGATTACGCGGCCGCGCTGGAGGCGGCGAGGCAGACGGTCGAGTACGGCGCCGTCGGCATGGCCGGCATGGCCCTCCCCGAGCTGGTCGAAGCCGCGGTGCGCTGCGGGGAGACCGAGGCCGCCGCCGCTGCCCTGGCGTCGCTCCGGGAACGCACGCAGGCCGGCGGGCACGCGTGGGGCCTCGGCGTCGAGGCGTACGCGCGGGCGCTGGTGACCGAGGACGAGGGCGCGTACCAGGAGGCGATCACCCTGCTCGGCGACGACGCCCTGGTCGTCTACCGCGCCCGCGCGCACCTGTTGTACGGGGAGTGGCTGCGCCGTCAGGGCCGGCGGCGGGAGGCCCGTACCGAACTGCGGCAGGCACACGAATCGCTGACCGGCCTCGGCATGGAGGCCTTCGCGGACCGGGCGGCCGGCGAACTGCGCGCCACGGGTGAACAGGCCCGGCGCCGCACCGCCAAGGCGTCTGACCAGCTGACGATGCAGGAGGTGCACATCGCCCGCCTGGTCGCCGACGGCGCCACCTCCAAGGAGGTGGCGGCGAAGCTGTTCCTCAGTCCGCGGACGGTCGACGCGCACCTGCGGAACATCTTCCGCAAGCTCCAGCTCACCTCGCGCAGGCAGCTGCGGGACCTGCCGGACATCAGCTAGCCGGGTGCGTGGAGGCGCATGGTGGTGGCGGCGGTCCCGGGGAGGTTCATCGACTCCACGGGACCCGGCCAGCTGAGTCCGTACTTGGCGCGGTAGGCGTCGGAAACGCGCCGGACGAGCCCGGGGTCGGTCACCGGGCTCAGGGTGACGGGCCCCTGGGCTCCGTCGGCTTCGATCCGTACGTCGGCGCCGTCCAGTACCCGCCGGTACCAGGCGCTGCGCCGCCCGAACGCCGAGCGGACGTGGGCGTGTCCGTCGACCAGCACCACCCAGACGGGCCTGGCCGACCAGCGGCCGTCGTCCGCGTGCCGCGTCCACAGGATGATCTCCATGGGATCCGTGAGCATGTCCATGGGCCCCACCCTCACGCCCGGGGCCCCGCGTACGCGTCGGTGGTCATCGCCTACATTCGCGGCGATGTCCAGGCGCGGAGCGGCGGCGCCGGGGCGACCTTCGGGCGGCGCCGACACCGAGGGCCCAGGGGGCGACCGTGCCCGCTCAACCGCCCACACGAGGGTGGCGCGGACAGTCCCCGCTGCGCGGAGCGGGGACCTCGGCCGCCCTGGCCGTCCGCTCGTCCGGCAGCTGCCAGGCGGCCCGGATGGAAGCGATCAGCTGCCGGGCGCTGTACGGGGAGACCTCCAGCTCCTGGCGGGCCCGGCCCAGGAGTTCGAGGTCGCCGGCCCGGCCGCGCGCTGCCGCCTCGCTCCGGCGGCGGGCGAGGTCACCGGCACCGAACACGTCGAGGAGGGTGAGCGAGAACAGGACGTACGCCGACGCCTCGTCCACCAGTGCCCGGGCCTCGTCCGGCACGTCCGCCGCAGCGTCCTCGCCCAGCTGGCGGCCGAGGTCGTGGAAGGCGACCCGCTCCAGGGCCGACCGCAGCTCCGGCGAACCGCAGGGGCAGGGCGGGGGCAGCTCGGCGACGAGGTTCCGGAAGGTGACGAGGACCGCGCTGCTGCGCGGCGTCCAGCGCTGCTTGCCCAGCAGCGTACGGAAGCCGGACAGCGTCTCGGTGAGCTCCTCCAGAATCAACTGCCGTGCGATGTCCGCGAGTTCGACGAACCTGGTCCTGGTCTCGATCTCGTCCAGCCGCAGGCCGTAGCGGATCAGGTCCCGCGGAACGCCCCCGGAGAGGGCGTGGGTGAGCACCTTGAAGGGCTCGGAGAGACCTGGCGCGCGCCGCTCCAGGATCTCCTTGGACTCCTCCAGCGTGCAGGGCGGTACGTGCACGACGTCGTCCAGGGAGCTGTCGGTGACCCCCCGGTGCGGCAGTCCGCGGCGTACGAAGGAGGCGCCGACGTCCTCGGCGACCGAGATCAGGTAGTGGACGTGGGGTACCCCCAGGACGCCCTTGATCTCGCTCAGGAACGCCAGTGCCTGCGTGTCGGAACCGAGCCGGTCGAGCTCGTCGATCGCGATCACGACCCGTCGTCCCAGCAGGTGCTGTTCGTCGGCGATGCGGGTGAGCAGGGCGCGGTAGTCGGCGACCAGCTCGGGGAAGTTCGGTGGCAGGGTCGACAGCGAGGTGGTCTGTGCGGCCAGCAGCTGGGGCGCGCCCGCGGTGATCGCGGATGTGGCGGTCTGCACGGTCTGCAACCGGTACAGCTCGTCGCGGCAGGCACTGACCAGGGGCGAGGTGGACGCCGGGCGTCGGATGGCCGCCTTGCAGAGGAGGATCCCCGTCAGGAGGCCGGCGAGGCGGACCGGGTTGTCGGGATCGGTCGCGACCGCCTGCGGCAGGGGCCGGGTGAGGAGCACCACGAGCCCGCCGAGGCACGCGGCGAGCACCACGGGTCTCCGCCGGAACGACCGGAACTCGGAGAAGAACAGGAACGCCAGCGCCACCGCGAGCGCCATCGTGAGCAGGAAGGGGTCGTCCGCGGTGTCGAAGTCCGCCAGGACGGCCCGGATGTCGTCGTCGAAGAGCACCGAAACGACGGAGCCGAGGGCCAGCAGCACGCCGGCTCCCAGCAGACCGACGGCGCCGCGCGACCGGACGACCTGCCAGCCCGTCCAGCGGCGCACCTGCCACAGCAGCACGCCGGTGAGGGCGACGAGGAGGGCCGTCCCGATCCGTTCCCCCCGCCAGATGTCCAGCACCGGATCCGCCAGCCAGTGCTCCCACATGCCCTCCGCCCATCCGCGGACGGCCCCTTCGTGCCGGCCCACGAGAGCACGCGTGCTGGCGGCCGTGCCCAGGGCGACGAGCGCCGCCGCCGCGAGTCCGACCGCCAGCAGCGGGGCGCGTCTCCTGATGGCTCCCAGGAGGGTGCGTCCTGCTCTCCGGAACGGCGAGAGCCGGGTGAACCCGGGCAGTTCCTGGCCGTGCTGGATCAGATACGCCTCGCAGGTCCTGACGTACAGGGACACCAGGAAGTCGTACGGGGAGTACGTGGCCGGCGCCTGCATGACGACCGCCAGCCCCGCGTCGACCGCGCAGGTCTCCAGCAGGGTGGACTTGCCGGCTCCCCGGGACCCGCTGACGGCGATGGTGCCGCCGCCCTCCAGCTGGGTGATCTTGGCGGCGAGGCTGCGGCCGGCCCGGCTGCCGACCACGTAGCGCGGATCCCGGGGTGAGC
The DNA here is from genome assembly GCF_044759445.1 of Streptomyces sp. NPDC101118. Classification (NCBI taxonomy): domain Bacteria; kingdom Bacillati; phylum Actinomycetota; class Actinomycetes; order Kitasatosporales; family Streptomycetaceae; genus Streptomyces; species Streptomyces sp. NPDC101118. The sequence continues at coordinate 139,864 of NZ_JBIVZG010000021.1, forward strand.
GCAGGCCGTCGTAACTGTCCGCGAGGAGCAGCGAGTCGGGATCCTCGCCGAGCAGCGCGTCCACCACCCGGGAGACCAGCGGGCGCACACCGTTCTCCTGGAGGCTCCGGCTCCAGGCTGCTTCCGCCCACTGGATCCTCCTGCCCAGGAGCACGGCACGGGCTCCCAGTGCCCACGCGCCGACGTTGAGCCGGACGCCCAGGCGCCAGACGGGGTGCAACCAGACGGCGGTGGCGGTCAGCAGGGGCACGGAGGCCAGGAGCAGGGCCGTCGTCCAGTGGGCCCAGGGCGCGAACAGCAGCGTCAGCACGGTGACCGCGCCCAGGAGCACCGTGGCCGGGTGCGTGCCGCTGCGGAGGTAGGCGAGGCGTCGCTGCCGCCGTGCGGCCTCCTCCAGCAGGGTGCGGAACCTGGTCTGCGTCACCCTGGAGCGCTCGAGCGCCCGCCCGACGTTGGCCTCCGAGAGCATCGCGGCCCGGGCGTTCTCGGCGGTCGCCTGCGGCCGGACGCCCAGGAGGCGGGCGACGGACGGCTCGGCGAGGCAGGAGTCCACCGCGGCCAGGTACACCTGCGCTTCGCGTTCCAGCGCGAAGAAGTCGGCGACCCGCCACGTGGGGCGCCGTTGGTGTCGGGGCATGGGCGAAAGGGCCTTTCGTGGTTCGTACCGGCGCGAACGGCTCTCAGGTGGAGGCGCGGGCGCGTTCGAGTTGCCGGCGCGTGAAGCGGGTGCCGCGCCGGTGTTCCTTCTTGAAGAGCGCACCGAGGCCCGGTTCCGGGGCACCGCCGCCGCCGTCGTACGTGACCGCGTGGGCGCCCCCGTCGTCGAGCAGCCGCCCGACGCACTCGGCGAGGGTGAGCGGCCCGGAGCCGCTGTAGCCCCAGGCCAGTCCCGGCGCGTCCATGCAGGGAGCCGGATAGAGCGTTCCCCCGGTGGTCCGCACCCAGACCGGGTCGTCGAGGACGACCTCCTTGAGGACCGACCCGGCGGGCAGGCGCTTGGGCGAGCGCCCGATGTACGTGATCTCTCGGGTGTCGCGGAAGGTGAACCTGCCCTTCACCGCGACCACCGGACTGCCGGTCACCGGGTCGACGAAGGTGCCCACGGTGTCGTAGTCCGCACCCTCCAGCCGGTGCAGGGCGGTCGGGGGAACCTCTCGCAGCCGGTTGATCCACTCGGCTGCGGCCCGCGTGACGTTCTTCCTGGTCAGGTTGAAGGTGCCGCCGTAGGGCAGGTCCTCGGCACCGCTCCAGGCACTGACCTGCTCCAGGGCTTCCACCGCTGCTTCGTCGGTTCGCACGCAGAGCTCCGCGAGCCCGGCTGCGACGACGTCGTCCGTCGCGAGCTCGGCGAGACCGGGATCGGCCGGGTCGGGAACGGCCGGGAAGACCATCGGGAAGCGGACGTCGGGCCTCGCCGCCCAGCTGCGGAGGTGCTCCATCCGCTGCATCGCCTCCTCGGACGCCCCGGACCGGACGCGATGCCCGATCGTGAAGCAGGCGCGCCGGACGGCGGTCCCGGCGGGCTCCCGTTGCGCAAGCGCGTAGAGCGCTTCCCAGGACGGGTGGGTGACCACCTCGACCGGCCGGGGCTCGTCGCCTGGCCGCCAGCCGGTGAGGTGGGCCGGCCGTCGTAGCGCCGACGGCCACCAGGGGACGGGGGCACCGAGATGGGCGGCCAGGTCGGCCCATGACGGGTGGTAGGTGAGGTCGGGGCGTGCCCGGTCCACTGCGTCGAGCTCGGGCCCGTCGAGGCCGTAGGCGTGCCCGACGACGACGATCGTGCCGGCCTCCTCGTGCACGTCGAGCAGCTCACCGGCCGCGCCGGCCATGCGCTCCATCGGGTAGACCACGGCGACGACGCCCTCGTGCGTCCGCCAGAGCCCGGCGAAGTGCTCGCCGCGTCTGCCTTGCTCCGGGTCGTGGGACCGGTGGGTGCCGTCCAGGTAGCGGGCCCCCGCTCCGGCCGCCGGGCGCCGGAGCACCGGCAGGTCCCCGGGCACCGCTTCCGTCGTCGTCTCCAACACGCCCCCTCCGTCCACGCCTTGACACCCTTCATCATGACGGACGGGTCCCGCGCGGCAGCGTCGTGTTCTCGGTGCCGGACTGTATGTGGTTCCGGTGGGCGGCCGTTCACCGGTGCGGCGTCAGCCGATGTGGACCACGCGGGCCCAGGGGGGCGGGGTGTCGGGTACGTAGTCCGGGTCGTCCTCGTTCGCCGCGTGGGCGGGGCGGGGAAAGAGGCCGACGACCGTGCGGCAGGGCGGCTGCGCGGAGGGCCAGGGTGTCTGGCCGTCGGTCAGGGCCACGATCACGTCGGGGCGGGGGCGGGAGCGGAGCGCCCGGGCGAATCCCGAGCGCAGGTCCGTACCGCCGCCTCCGACGAGTTCCAGGTTCTCGGCGCGGCACAGCGGTACGGCGACCCCCGCGGCGGCGTCGCAGGAGATCACCGAGACCAGGTCGCGCCGCCCGCCCACCGCCCGCGAGATCGCAGCCACCTCCAGCAGCGCGCTGCCCAGTTCGGCGTCGCTCACCGAGGCGGAGGTGTCGATCACGACGCACACCCGGGGCGGCATCCGGCGCAGGCTCGGCAGCACGACGCCGGGGACGCCGGCGGAGCGCCGGGAGGGGCGCCGGTAGCTGTGGTCCTCCCCCGCTCCCGGCGCGCCGGCGGCCGCGCGGACCGCCGCGCCGAGCAGCTGCCGCCACGGCTGCGGCGGGTGGAAGGCCTCGTCGGCCCACCGCCGCCACCCCTCCGGGGCGTCGCCCGGCCGGCCGGTGATCGCCTCGGCGACCCGGAAGCGCACCGCGTCCCGCTGCTGGCGGCTCAGGCCGTGGGACCCGTCGGGCCCCAGTTCCCAGGGCCGCGCCCGGCCGTCGGCGCCGCTGCCGCAGTCCAGCCAGGCCAGCCCCGGCGTGCGGCCGCCCATGGAGAACTGCCGCAGGTACTCCTCCATCAGCAGCCCGTCCTCCAGGCCCATCATGCCCGGACGCACCGCCCCGGCCGGGCTCGGCAGGCCGTCGCCGTAGATGTCGTCGTTGATCTCGAAGTCGGCCGCGATGTTCTGCCGCAGCCGGTCGCCCGGTCCCTGTTCCCCGTGCTCCCGTGCGTAGCGCTCGCTCCGCCCGTGGTGGTCCCGGAGGAGGTGCGAGACCTCGTGCACCCAGACCCCCGCGAGCTCCTCCAGCGGGGTGCGCGCCACGAAGGACGGGGACGCGTAGCAGCGCCAGTACGCGTCCACCGCCATGGTCGGCACCGACGGGTCCTCCACCACGTGCAGCGCGAACAGCGCGCCGGCCAGGTACGGGCGCACCTCGGCCGCGTACAGCCGGGCGGCCAGCAGCTTGTCCAGGTCGAGCGGGACGGCGGGGCCGGGCGGCCGGCACGGATCGGACGCCCGAACCGGACGCGGGGGCGGCGGCGGGGCCATCGGGCGCGGGAGAGGGCGCGGTACGGGCCTGCGCGCGCGTCCGGTCGCCGGCACCACCGGCGGGCGCACCTCCGCCGTCCCCGGCGCCGGCTTGCGCACCTCCGCCGTCCCCGCCGCCGGCTTGCGCGATTCCGCCGTCGCCGGCACCGGGTTCCGTACGTTCCCGGTCATCGGCGCCCACCCGCGGCGCGCGAGGCGGCGGCTGCCGCGGTCCGGGCCACCGAGTCCTCCGCCCGCCTGGCGAGGCCGACCACTCCGGCCAGCCGCTCCACCGCCTCGGGCACCTCCCAGCCGTCGCGCCGCAGTCCGGCCAGCGCCTTCGCCGGGCCGACCAGCAGGTCCGGGGTGCCGGTCTCCAGCGCCCTGACCAGCACCGCCCAGGCCGCGTCCCAGCGGTCCCGCTCCGGGCGGGCACCGACGGCGGCCACCACCGCCTCCAGGGCGGCCTGCCGCAGGTCACCCCGCTCCGGCAGCTCGGCGCGGGCCGGGTCGGCCAGCAGCGAGTCCGGGTCCGGCAGCTCCATCCGGTCGATGTGGGCCAGGAGTTCGAGCCCCGGCCCGTCCCCGACCGCGCCCCGTACCAGCAGCGCCAGCACCTCCCGGGAGACGGCCGCCGCCGTGCCGAAGGCCAGCAGCGTCATCGCCGCCTCCCAGCTGCGCGGGGAGGGCCAGGCACCCCCGCGCCGCGTCTCGGTGGTCGGCAGCCGGTGGATCAGGGTCGGCCGCGCGTGCAGGAATCCGCACACCGCGCGCCGGGCGAACGCCACCGCCTCCGGCAGCCCCGCCGGATCCAGCCGGGGCAGCTCCGCACGCGGCCAGACCCCGCCGAGGCCGCGCACCACCACGTCCCGGTCGTGCACCCAGTACAGGTGCACGAACCGGTTGGCCAGCGGCGGGCTCAGCTCCCAGCCGTCCGCGGCCGACGCGCGGGGGTTGGCGGCGGCCACGATCCGTACGCCGGGCGGGAGCTGCAGGGCGCCCACCTTCCGTTCGAGGACGACCCGCAGCAGGGCTGCCTGGACGGCCGGCGTCGCGGTGGAGAGCTCGTCCAGGAAGAGCAGGCCGCGCCCGGCGCGCACCAGCTCCACGGCCCACTGCGGCGGGGCCATGGGCACCCCGTTCACCGCCGGGTCGTCTCCGACGATGGGCAGCCCGGAGAAGTCCGTCGGCTCGTGGACGCTGGCGATCACGGTGGTGAGCGGCAGGTCGAGGGAGGCGGCGAGCTGGGTCAGTGCCGCGGTCTTGCCGATGCCCGGCTCGCCCCACAGCAGGACGGGCAGGTCGGCGGCGACGGCCAGGGTGAGCGCCTCCAACTGCTCGTCGGGGCGCGGCTCGGTGGTCGTCGTCCGCAGGAGGGTCAGCAGGTCGCCGGCGAGGGCGAGCTGGGTGCGGGTGGCCGGGAGTGCTGCCGGCTCGGAAAGGAGGGCGCTGGGAGTCATGGGCATCACCTGGTGCGTTCGGGGACGGCGGGAGCCGTCCCGGGCGTGGAGGTCGTCAAGCGGCGCGGCGCACGCCGAAGTGCGGGAGGTCCGGACAGCCGTGTCCGCGGCGGACCGCGGGACCGGCGGGCGTCAGCCGAACAGGCCCGTCCGGGGCCGGGTACGGGCGACCCGCTTGCTGCGGATCGCCAGGGGGAGCCGGCGGTCGGTGCGCGGCCTGCGGCCGTCGTCCTCGCCCACGTCGGCGGCCGGGTGCAGCGGTACGAGACCCGAGCGGAACCGCCCGTGGTCGAGCCGGCCGGTGACGGCCGCGTCCAGGGCGTCCCGGAGGGGCCCGTCGCGGAGGACCGCAGCGGGACCGAGCAGCCCTTCCACCACGGCCAGCGCCCCGTTCACGTCGCCGTGGCCGAGCCGCTCGCGGACCGCGGGCAGCGCTTCGGGGGTGCGGTGCGCCGCGTCGATCGCCCGCAGGCAGGGCAGCCCGGGCCCGCCGAGCGCCATGAGGAGTTCCTCACGGGCCAGTTGGGCCGGGTCGTGGTCGACGGCCGCGAGCACGCCGTTCCGCAGCACGATCCGGTGGACCTGCCCCGAGCACTCGACCCGGTGCGGGTCCGTGCCGCCGAACAGGGTGCCGGCCGCTCCGGGAGGCTCGGGTGGCGTACGCACGCCCGCCGCCCCTGCTGCGTCCGCACCGCCCGTCAGCGCTGCCGCGACCAGGGGGTGCAGCCGGCCGGCCGTGAGGAGGCCGGCCCGGAGCAGTTCCAGGTCGGGCAGGGGCCGTGCCGCGGCTTCCGGGAGGACCGGGAGCGCCGCGGTCTCCTGTCGCGGCGGGGTGTCGCGTACCGGCCTCAGCTCCGGGACGTGGCTGTCGTCCGGGGCGACGAGTTCGAGCACGGCCCGGCTTCGTACGCCGGTGCGTACGGTGAGGGCCCCGCGGGGGCGGCCCTCGGCGCGCAGCAGCAGCTCCGCCTCGGCCGCCCAGTGGGCCGGGGGCCAGGGCTCGTGACCGGTCGGCCGTTCCGGGCCGCCGGGCTCGTACGGATCCCCCGCGGCCGTGTGCCGGCGTGCCAGGTCCCCGCTGCGCGCGCCGTCCCAGAGGTGGCGGTGCAGGTCGAGCCGGAAGCGCCGGTCGGGGTGGGGGTGCGGATGGAGTCCGGAGGCGTCGTCCCCGTTCTCCTCCCAGAGGGCGAGGGACATCCGCTGGCCGGCGTCCGCCCAGGCCGGCGGTGTCCGCACCACGAGTTGCACGGCCGCGGTGCCGGGGCCGCCGTAGCGGGCCAGCGCGAGGGTGAGACCGGGCCGGAGCCGCCCCTCGGGGGCGATCCGGGGCATGTGCCAGCGCAGCAGGTCGGGCGCCAGCCGGCGCAGGTCGGCGCGGAGGCGGGTGGTGAGGTCGGTGCCGTGGCGGTGGCGCACGGCGCGCAGATCGAGATCGACGTCGATCCGGGCGGCGGCACAGGCCCCCGCCCAGTCGCCGGCCGCACGGCGTGCGGCCGCCTTCTCGATCATGGACGGTGGGACGGCGTACTCGCGCACGCGCCGCCACATCAGCAGGTGGGTGGAAATCGCTTCCGCGGAGTGAAGTGCCATCAGCACTCACCTTGCGCGGACGATTCCCCCAATCCGGAAGAGGTGAAGTTCATCATCGAAAGCATCATAGGCATCCCCTTGTTGATCTGTCAGCCACGTATTTCCGGGTGCGGACCACGCCGCCGTCGATGCCGCGGAACGCCCCGCGGGCCGCACGACGCTGTGCCAGGGTGGAGGCAGCGTGAGACCGGGGGGCAGCCACCATGTGCGTCACCATCGCCAGAACACCCGACGCGGCCGAGCGGGAGGCGCGTTCCCCACGAGCGTGGGTGCGCAGTCCGACGACCGTCACTCCGGCCGACGGCGCCGAACGGTGATCCCGCCCCTCCCGCCCGCCGACCCCGGTCGGTCGAGCGCCGTACTCATCGGCGTCAGCGCCTACGCGCATCTGCCCGAGCTCCCCGCCGTGCGCACCAACCTGGTCGACCTGCAACACCAGTTGCAGGACCCGGCGGTGTGGGGACTGCCTCCGGAGCGCTGCCACCGCGTGCCCGACCCCGCCGGCGCCTCGGAGGCCATCGGGCCGCTGCGCCGCGCCGCCGAAGAGGCCACCGACACCCTGGTGGTGTACTTCGCGGGCCACGGACTGGTCGACCCCGACCGCGGCGACCTGTGGCTCGCCCTGTCCGGCACGCGGCCCGGCGAGATCGACACGGTCATGCCGTACGACTGGGTCCGCCGGGAGCTGCTGCGCAGCCGGGCCGAACGCATCCTCGTCATCCTCGACTGCTGCTACAGCGGTCGTGCCCTGGGGATGATGGGCGGCGCCCAGGCCACCGCGGAACTCGCCAACGGCGCCGACGCCGCCGGCACCTACCTGATCGCCTCGGCGAGCGAGACGTCCCAGGCCCTCGCTCCGCCCGGAGCGCGCAACACCGCCTTCACCGGCGAACTGCTCTCCCTGCTGGCGAACGGCCTGCCGGGCGGGCCCGAACTGCTGCGCCCCGACGACCTGTACGCGCAGCTGGCCGCCGCCCTGCGGGCCCGCTCCTGGCCGGCGCCCCAGGCACGGGTCCGCAACACCGCCGGCCGGCTGCCGCTGTTCCGCAACCGGGCCCACGTGCCCGCGGACCTGGCGGAGCAGCCGATCGCCCACCGCTACCGGGGCCTGGGAGAGGCGCTGTTCGTCGACGAGGACGCCGTCACCCTGGCCGCCCACGACACCCTGCTCGACCGGCAGGTCGGCATCCGGCTCATGCGCCCCGAGGCGGCCTCAGACCCCGTGCAGCGGGACGCGTTCGCCGCCGCGCTGCGGGCCCGCGCCCGGCTCACCCACCCCTATCTGGCCGTCGTACTGGACCTCGGCGAGACGGAGGTGCACGGCGTGCGCTGCCCGTACGCCGCCACCCAGGGACTCCAGGGGGTCGGGCTCGACAGCTGGATTCCCGGACCGCACGACGTCGCCCGCACGGTGCGCGCCTGCTCGGACATCCTGGAGGCACTGGAAGAGGCCCACCACAACGGACTCAGCGGCTGGTACCTCGCCCCGGCACGGGTCCGGATCGTCGCCGGCCACGTGAAGATCGTCGACTGCCGCGCCGACGCCTTCACGACGGCGTCCGTCGCCCGGGACCTCCGCGCGGTGGCCGCCTGCGCCCACGCACTCCTGACCGGCGCGTCCGGGCCGCCGGAACGGCGGGGCGCGGCCCTGGAGTTCCCTGCCGGGACGCCGGACCACCTCGCCGCCGTGCTGCGCTTCGCCTGGGCCGACGGGTTCGCCGGTGCCGCGGCCATGCGCCACGCGCTCGACCCGGCAGTGCCCGTGCCGACCCCCGCGCCGGGCCCCGTCCCGCCGCCCCGGCAGACCGTCGTGCCGCCCCGGCCCACGGTGCCGCCGTCGACGGGCCTGCTGTCGCTGCGGTTCTCCGCCGGATCGCACAGGGGTTTCATCCGCGAGGTCAACGAGGATTCCGGTTACGCGGGGCCGCGCCTGCTCGCGGTCGCCGACGGCATGGGCGGCCAGGCCGCCGGCGAGGTCGCCAGCTCCGAGGTGATCTCCTCGCTCGTCCAGCTCGACGACGACGTGCCGGGCTCCGACATCCTCACCGCGCTCGGCACCGCCGTGCAGCGCGCCAACGACCAGCTGCGCGTGATGGTCGAGGAGGACCCGCAGCTGGAGGGCATGGGCACCACGCTCACCGCCCTGCTGTGGACCGGCCGGCGGCTCGGTCTCGTGCACGTCGGCGACAGCCGCGCGTACCTGCTGCGCGACGGCGTCCTGACGCAGATCACGCAGGACCACACCTGGGTCCAGCGGCTGGTCGACGAGGGCCGCATCACCGAGGAGGAGGCGCGCATCCACCCGCAGCGCTCCCTGCTGATGCGCGCGCTGGGAGCCGGAAAGCAGGTGGAGCCCGACCTTTCGATCCGTGAGGTGCGGACCGGCGACCGCTACCTGCTCTGCTCCGACGGCCTCTCCGGCGTCGTGCCCCACCAGACGCTGGAGGAGACCCTCGACGGCCACCGCACTCCCGACGAGGCCGTGCAGGACCTCATCCGGCTCGCGCTGCGCGGCGGCGGCCCCGACAACGTCACGTGCATCGTCGCGGACGTCATCGACATCGGCACCGTGTCCCCTCCGTCCCCCTACCCCCCGGACATGCCCGTTGTCGTCGGTGCGGTCGCGGAAAACCAGCCTCCGGCCGATGGCCTGCCGTACATCGTCCCCGACCATCGGCGGTAGCGGTCGGCGCAACCGCGCCCCGCCGCCGGCCCTTCCGGGCGGTGGGGCGGCGGGGCCGTGGATGCCGTGACCGTCAGGAGACGGTGCTGTAGACCTGCCAGCCCGTGGCGATCTGGACGCGGGAGGCGAAGGTGCCGTTGCCGCGGCCGGTGTAGCGCCAGATGACGCCCGACGTGTCGCGGGCGATCAGGTCCGGCCGGCCGTCGCCGGTCAGGTCGCCCACCCCGGCCAGGGTGTTGTAGGCGGTGCCCCAGTTGTCCGCGAGCTTGACGCGGGCGGCGAACTTGCCGCCGCCCAGGCCGTTCATGCGCCACAGCTCGTTGCCCGTGTCGTGCAGGATCAGGTCGCCGTGGCCGTCGCCGTTCAGGTCACCGGCGCCCGTGATGCGCTTGTAGCCCTTGTACGTGCTGCCCAGCAGGGTGCGCGTGCCGAGGATGCCGGTGCTGGTGGCCGGGTACAGGTAGAGCGCGCCGGTGGAGGGGTTGCGGGCGATCAGGTCGGGCCGCTTGTCCCCGGTGACGTCGCCGGGCGAGGTGAGCACGTCGTACTGGTTCCAGCCGGGGCCGAGGACCTTGTACGTGGTGCCGGTGGTCAGCTGCTTGCCGCACGCCGGGGCGTAGCGGCGCAGTTCTCCGGCCGGGGTGCGGACCAGGACGTCGTTGCAGCGGTCGCCCGTGAGGTCGCCGAAGGGCACGACGCGGGTCCCGCTCGCCCAGCCGGTGCTGCTGGTGGTGCCGTTCCAGGCGCCGGAGGCGGAGTTGCCGTAGATCGTGCGCAGGGTGCCGCCGGAGGTGAGGCCCATCGCGTCGCCGATGCCGTCCGGCGGGCCGCCCGCGTAGCCGAAGTCGCCGCGGACCGCGGACCCGTCGCGCACGGTGCCCGTGCCGGTGGCGAGCCTGACCGGGGAGGCGGCGCCCAGCGGGGTGGCGGTCAGGGTCCAGGTGAACCGGCCGTTGGGGGCGTGGGCGCCCGAGGCGGTCTTGCCGTCCCAGTACACGCTGCCGAGCTGCCCCTGCGAGGGTCCGCCGGTGAAGGTGCGCAGGACCGTGCCGGCCGGGTCGGTGAGAGTGAGCTTCCAGTCGGTGACCGGGCGGCTGGCCGTCCAGACGGCGTGCCAGGCCGGGTACGTGCTGCGGAGCTGGATGTCGCCGTCCACGTCCGAGTTGACGACGCCCAGGGCGGTGGGGGCCAGGGCCACGGCCTTGACGCGGATGCGCTCGTCGGAGCCGTTCCAGGCGACCAGGCCGGTGTACTCGTCCACGGTCCAGGTGCGGCGCCGGTCCTCGCCCGCGGCGCCGTCCGGCACGCCGGACGCGAGGGTGCGGGACTCGCCCGTCACGGCGTCGGTGAGCACCAGGGTGTCCGTCGCCTCGTCGTGCCGGACGGTGAAGCCGTCGCCGAGCAGGACGTCGCCGCCGGTCACGGTGCGCGTGGTGCGGGACACGGTGTCGTAGACGCCCGCGGTGACCGTGCCGCAGCTCCAGTACAGCCAGCGGCCGGCGGCCTGGAGCTCGGTGGGGACGCAGGTGGCGGCCGGGACGTCGACCGTCGCGGTCTTCTTCGTGTCCAGGTGGTACGTGGTGAACCGGCCCGGTGTGGTGGTGGCGCTCCACATGAGCGGGCCGTTCAGCGCGGCCGCGCCCGGGGTGCGCTTGACGGCCGGCGTCTGCTGGTAGCCGAACCGGTCGGCGTACTGCGCCGGAGTGGCGCCGCCGGAGCGGTAGACGGCGTACCCGTCGGCGACGTCGACGATGCGGCCGCCCGTGGTGCCCCAGTTGAGCCGGTGCCCGCTGGAGTTCGGGTTCTCGCGGAGCTGCTGGAGCTCGTCCGTGTCGGCCGGCGCGCCCTCCGGGTCCACGACGCCCTTGCCGAGGACGACGTCGCCGCCGGTGCCGGAGTTGCCCCACAGGCCGGCTCCGGCCGGGGCGGTCCGGCCGTCGGTGCGGGCCGAGGCGGTGACCGTGCCGTCGGCGGCCGCGGCCAGGTTCCACACCGAGGTGCGGTGCTGGTCGGTGCCCTTGTCATTCTCGGCCACGCGCAGGGTGCCGCGGCTGAGGCTCATGGCCGTCTTGGGGTACGGGTACGGGGCGATCTTCGCGCGGTTGTACACGACCGGGCCGTCGGCGCCGGGGGTGACGTGCTTGAACCACCAGTCGTTGCCGTCCGTGCCGCCGGTCACCAGGATCCCGGCGCCGGGGGTTGCGGCCAGGCCGATGTGGCTGCTGTTCAGCAGCACGCGGCGGGTTCCGTCGGCCAGGGAGGTGGCGGAGAGGGACGCCGTGCCGCGCGCGGCGAACTGGGTGACCACCCAGTCGCCGCTGAGTGCCGCGGTGGTGGCCGCGGCGACGAGGGTGGTCTCGCGGGCGGGCGCGGCGAGGTCGGCGCGCGGCCTGACCTTGACGCCGGTGCCGTACGCGTAGCCCACGCCGTCCGGGCCGAGCAGTGGCAGCGGGCGGGAGAAGGAGACGGTGCCGAGGTCCGCGAAGACGGTGGTGTAGGCGGCGGTGGCGAAGTCGACGTACCCCAGTCCGTAGGTGCCGTCGGCCAGTTGGTGGACGACGGCCGCGCCGTCGGCGTCGCCCTGCGCGCCGCGCTGGAGGCGGGCGCCCTCGGGCAGGCCGGTGACGGTACGGGAGGTCTGCTCGCCGTCCTTCTTGGTGAGCAGCACGGCGCCGGTGCCGCCGGGGCCTGCGGTGAGGACGGTGGCGCCGTAGAGGCCGACGTACCGGCCGCCCGCGAGGTCGAAGGTGCTGCGGTTGCCGTCGTGCCACACGGTGAGGGTCTTCGGCTCGCTGCCGTCGGGGACGGCGACGCCGTTCGCCGCCTGGCCGTACCAGCCGGGCAGGCAGCCCGCCCACACGTCGGCACAGGGGCCGCCGGTCACGGTCACGGGGGTGCCGTCCGCGTGGGTGACCGGGGTGGTGACGCCGGTGGACCAGTCGGTCCGGAGCACGGCGTCGCTGCCGATGGCCCGGTGGGTGTAGCCGTAGTGGTCGGTGGCCAGGACCTGCTCGCGGCGGGCCTCGGCCTTGCCCGGCAGGTCGAGGACCAGCTCGGGTGCCGGGAGGGCGTCCGCGGCGGTGGCGGTGGCCGGCAGGGCCAGCAGCGGGGCCGTGCCGGCCACTGCGGCGAGGCAGGCGAGCAGGGTCACGCTGCGGCGCACGGAGGCGCGGCGGACGGTGGCGCTCCGGACGGTCGTGCTTCGAACGGTCGTGCGTCGGGACAAGATCCCCCCAGGATCGGGACGTGGTTCGCGGGTCCCGGCCGGGAGGCATTCGATCACGTTCACCGTGTGGACCCACCGCATGAGACACCCGCCCACCCGCAAGGGTTGTACGGGAATCCCGACGACTTTTCGAACGGAGCCACTACGCGGGCGGCGCGTCCTCGCGGAGGGCGGAGCGCACGCCGGTGACGACCACCGTGACCAGGCACAGGGCGATGACGGTCTCGGCCCACAGGAAGGCGAACCAGTCCAGCACGCAGCCGATCGGGGGTGTGCCGGGGGCGGTGTTGCGGAAGGCGGCGAGGGCGAAGAGGGTGGCCGCCATCCAGGCGAGGCCGGGCCAGACCAGGCCCTTGCCGTGGCCCGTCAGGTACCAGGCGCCGATGAGCACGGACGCCGCCAGCGCCCACATCACCGCCATCATGAAGACGGCGAAGACGAGGAGACTGCCCGAACGCGCCAGACCCAGCGCGATCACGGCCTCCTGCTCGGAGGGAGCGGGGTCCACCGAGGCGGAGAAGAGCGTGTCGTTGTTGGAGAAGTACATCCGTACCGGGACCTGCTCGCCGCCCAGCTCCGCGCGGAACGCGATGTCGGTCTCGTAGGTGTCGAAGGGGTAGTCGCTGATCGATCCGTCGGTGATCGCGACCTGCACGTCCCTGGTCGCGAGCCGCTCGTGTGCCTTGAACTCCAGGTCGCTGAGGGTCGCCCCCGAGGTCTGGAGGGTGAGGTCGGCCACCGGGGCCGCGCCGCCGTCCTCGCCGAGGGTGCCGCGCGGGGTCACCCAGACGCGGAGGACGAGCTCCCTGCCCGCGGCGTCGACGCTCTGGACGACGGCCTCCACGTCCACCCGGTCGGCGGCCGGCGATCCAACGGTGTGCACCGTGTCGGCGGCCTGCCGCTCGCTGAACTGCAGCCACGAACCGACGCCCACCGCCACCAGGATCAGGAGGACGATGGGCACGAGCACGGGCAGGAGGGACCGCCCGGAGCGTCGTGGGCGAGGGGGATCGGCGGGTGCCGGAGGGCCCTGACGCATCATTCGGCCCCGATGCCCGTGCGGTGGTTGTCGGCCCGGCGGACGAGTTCCGGGAACGCTGTGCCGTCCCGTGCCCAGGCCGGCGGGTTCTCGAGGTGTGCGGACAGGGGTTCGCTCGGCGCGAGTTGCCCGCGGCCCGCGAGCAGCAGGACCGCGTCCGCGGCGGCCAGGACGGCCACGGCGGTCGCGACGGCCACGGCGGTCGCGACGGCGCCTCCGGCGGTGCGCAACGACGCCGCGCGGACCATGGACACCACCTTCCTTCGCTGCCCGGAGCGCGGCCGGCCCGGCGGGTGGAGGGCGCGTGGCGCCGGCCACCCGCCGGGCCGAGGGCGGAGACATCGCCGAGGGTGCGCCGCGACCGGTGTGCCGTGCTGAAGCACCCGCCGGCAGCGGGCCGAGTTGCCAGAAGGAGAGCCGAACTCGTGCTCCACGCTACCCAGTGGTCCCGGAACGCGCACCCGGTCGTGCCTCGGACGGAGGGCGTGGTGACCGTGCGGCCCGGCGCCCGCACGAGCGGGCACGGACCCGGCCCCGGCCGACCGGGTGACGGGGCCCGCCGGGGGTGGACCCGGGTGCGGAACGGTGCTGCTCCAAGTGGAGGCGACGAGTGGTGGGGGCCCTTGCCCGAACGCAGGCTGGCGTACGCGCTCCTGCCCCGCCGTTGCGGCAGGCGCACCCATGCCCACCGTCCCCGTCCGGAACGGTCGGAGACGCCAGAGAGACGAGTTCACATGGCGGAACACGACATCGGTCCCGGGCCCCGGCCCGCCCGTTCCGGGACCGGGACGCCCGTGCGGAGCCGGGCCCGGCGCGTCCCCCCACGACGCGGCCGGGGAGTGCGTACGAAGGCGGCACTCGTCGCCGCGGGTCTGGCCGTCCTCGGCGCGGTCGGGACCGCGCCGAGCAGCGCGCAGTCGTCGCCCGCCGGGGGACCGCCGGCGGGGCACCCCGCGCGCTTCGTGCCCGCGCCCTGTCCGCGGACGCCGGAACCGGTGCCCGGGAAGTGCGGGTTCCTGGAGGTCCCCGAGAACCGCGAGCACCGCACGGGACGGACGATCCGGCTGGCCGTCGCCATCATCCCGGCGGCGGCGCAGACACCGGCGCCGGACCCCGTGGTGTTCATGGAAGGGGGTCCCGGCGGCGACGCCTTCGGGGCCATCCCCTTCCTGATCGACTCCGGGGTGAACCGCGACCGCGACCTGATCGTCGTGGCCCAGCGCGGCGCGCTGCACTCCCAGCCGAACCTCGCCTGCCCGGAGATGGACCGGTTCAACGCGACCGCCGTGGGCCTGCCCTACGACGCTCCGTCCACCGGACGCGGGCTGGTGCGCGCGGCGAAGGAGTGCCGGGACCGCCTCGTGGCCGAGGGCAACGACCTCTCGGCCTACAACACCTTCGAGAACGCAGCGGACTTCGCCGCCCTCCGCAAGGCCCTGGGCATCAGGAAGTGGAACGTCTACGGCTACTCGTACGGCACCGACCTGGGCCTGACCTACCTGCGCCGGCACCCCCAGGGCATCCGGTCGCTGGCGATCGACTCCGTCGTGCCGCCGCAGATCGTGAGCCTGCCGTGGGCCTGGGACAGTGCCCAGGAGGGGATCAACTCGATCTTCGCGGCGTGTGGGGCCCAGCCCGCCTGCAAGGCCCGTTACCCGGACCTCTCCCGCACGCTCACGGAGCAGGTACGGCGCCTGGAGGCGAACCCCCTGACGCTGACCGTGCCGCCGCCCGGTGGCGGGACCCCGGTGAAGGTCGTCCTCGACGGGGGCACGCTGGTCAACCTGCTGGTGACCAACGGGCGGCTGGTCCCGTCCGTCGACGTGCCCGCGGCGCTGTACGAGCTCGCCGCCGGCAACCCGGAGCGCTTGGCGCGGGCCCAGGCGGCCGGTGCCACCCCTGCCATCGGGGAGTTCGCCCACGGACTGACGCACTCGGTGGCCTGCGCGGAGTGGGCGCCGGGGTACTCCAAGCGCGACGTGCTGAAGGCGGGCCGCAAGGCCTTCCCCGGGTTTCCGGACTCGGTGCTGGCCCACGCACCGCAGCTGCCCTTCGAGCACGACCTGTGCCGCGCCTGGAACGTCCCGGACCGCACCGCCGTGCAGCGGGTGGCCACCCACAGCAAGGTGCCCGCGCTGATCATCACCGGAACCTTCGACGCGAAGACCGGGGCGAGCTGGGGGCCGTACGCCGGCCGAACGCTCCCCCGCTCGACCGCCGTGGTGATCCCCGGCATCACCCACTGGGTGGTCCCGCAGAACCCCTGCGCCGCATCGGTCCTGCTGTCCTTCCTGGCGCGGCCGACCGCGCCCGACACCGGCTGCGTGCCGGGAGTCGTACCCAAGCCGTTCACCATCATCCCCTGACCGGAGTACGCACGATGCCCCCGAACACCACCCCCGGCCGGCGCCCCGCGCGACGGTTCCCGGCGACGCTGGCCGGAGCCACGGCCGGCGCCCTCGTCGTCGGCCTCGCCGCGCTGCCCGCCCACGCCGCATCCGGCACCGAAGGGCCGACCGGCACGGTCGCCCGTACCGTGGGCGACGCCCACTACGAGCCGGGCCCCTGCCCCCGGACGGCGGATCCGATCCCCGACCTCGCGCGCGCCCGCTGCGGCACGCTGACCGTGCCCGAGAAGCGGTCCGGGTCCAAGGGACCCAAGAAGCCCGACCGGCCCGAGGGGCCGAGGGGCGCCGGAGGTCACGGCGGACGCACGATCAAGCTCGCCGTCGCGATCATGCCCGCGGAGAGCAGCACCCCGGCGCCCGACCCGATCGTGTGGCTCGCCGGCGGCCCCGGCGACGACGCGGTCTCCGAGATCCCGATGGCGCTGGCCGGCAACCTGAACCGCGACCGCGACGTGATCTTCATGTCCCAGCGGAGCACCTACTCGGCCGAGCCGGAGCTCACCTGCCCGAACATCGACCTGTTCAACGCCCGCGCCCTGAGCCTCGTCTCCAACGCCCAGTCCACCCGGCGCCTCCACGTCGAGGCGACCCGGGAGTGCCGCGACCGCGTGGACGCCAAGGCGGACCGCAGCGCGTACAACGACATCGAGAGCTCGGCCGACTACGACGCCCTGCGCAGGACGCTGGGTGTGAAGAAGTGGAACGTCTTCGGCATCTCCTACGGCACCCACCTGGCGCTCAACTACATGCGCCTGCACCCGAAGGGCATCCGCTCGGTCGGCATCGACGGCATCCTGCCGCCGTCCATCGCCGGCGGGGCCAACACCTGGAAGGCCGCACGCGAGGGCTTCGACGGCATTTTCAAGGCCTGCGCGGAGCAGCCCGCCTGCAACACCCGCTACCCGAACCTGAAGGCCACGTTCCTCCGCCTCGTCAGCGAGCTGGAGGCGAACCCGCTCACCGTCACCGTCACGGTCCCGGTCCGCCCCGAGCCGGTGGACGTCGTGCTGGACGGGAGCCAGCTCGTCACCTGGCTGACCTTCGCCAGCCACCTGGCGGAGGGGGTGCCGCGCTCCATCGACGAGCTGGCCCACGGCAACGGGCAGCGGATCGCGGAGCAGCTCGCGGGCGGCAAGTACAGCCCGGCGGCCATCGGCCGCGTCTCCCACGGGCTGGTCTACGGCGTCTTCTGCAGCCAGTGGACGCCGTACGAGAGCCGGGCCGACATCATCCGGGGCGGGCGCCGCGCGTTCCCGACGTTCCCGGAGTCGATGCTGCCCAACGCCCCGCAGCTCGCCTGGCTGCACGACGACTGCCGTGCCTGGGACGTGCCCCCGGCACCCCCCTCGGTGCGGGACGTGACGCGGAGCGACATCCCGACGCTGGCCCTGTCCGGCGGGTTCGACGCGCAGACGGCGCCGAGCAACGGCGCGTACGTCGCCCGTACGCTGCCGCGCTCGACGGTCGTCACTGTGCCGTACGTCGCCCACGTGGTGTTCGCGGACTCGAAGTGCGCGCAGACGATCACCACGTCGTTCTTCGAGCGTCCGGACGCCCCGGACACCGGGTGCCTCGCGGGCCTCCAGCCGCCGCAGTTCGAGATCGCTCCGTAAGGGGCGCACCCCGCTCACACGGGTGCCGGAACCGCCGGAGCCCGCATCCTTCTTGGCGAGGGTGCGGGCTCCGGCGGTGGTTGAGCATGTGAACGCTCGCCGTGTTGCCAGAGCGGCGGCACGGGCTGCGCGGACGCCCGGGGAACCGTTCGCACATACGTTCGTGTCTCCAGGGACTCAGCACGACGTGTCCCGGGCGGGCCCCGGGCTCGATCACCAGGGGGGATCTTGACTGCACCGCACCACGCACGGCTCCGCGTACTGGCCGCAGGCGGCGTACTCGCGCTGACCGCCGGCGCCCTGGCCGCCGCCCCGAGCAGCGCCGCCACCCAGCCCCGCGCAACCGGCTCCGCCACCCGGCCCGCGGCCGGCCCGGCAGCGGAGCCGTCCTCCGCAACCGCGTCACGCGGCGACGGCCGGCACCCGGGCGTCGTCGAGCCCGACCGGGTCGCGACGGGCGCGCGGGCGGCCGCCGCGGCCAAGCCGCGGCACGACGTCGACGGCGACGGCATCAGCGACATGATGGTCACGCAGTACGACCACTACACGGCCGTCTACCTGTCGTCGACCTCGCAGTGGAGCGACTACTCGATCCACAAGACGGACCCGGACTCCTCGTACAAGGACCTGCTGCCGGTGGGCGACGTGGGTGGCACGGCCAAGCCCGAGCTGCTGTCGCTGTCCTTCGACGGCAAGCTGACCCTCTACGAGGCCGGCCGGACGGGCACCTCGGCGCCCCTGTGGACAGGGACCGGCTTCCAGATCTTCAACCGCATCATGGCCACGGGCGACGTGACCGGGGACCGCCGCCCGGACATGCTGGCCCGAGACCACGCCGGCGACCTGTGGCTCTACACCGGCACCGGAAGCGTCAGCAAGCCCTTCAACACCCGGGTCAAGGTCGGCTCCGGCTGGGGGATCTACGACCAGTTGGTCGGCGCCAGCGACGTCGACGGAGACGGCATCGGCGACGTCATCACCCGCACCCTCAGCGGGGAGCTCTGGTTCCACAAGGGGGCCGGCAGCGCCACCGCCCCGCTCAAACCCGGTGTGAAGGTCGGCACCGGCTGGAACACGTACAACGTGATCACCGGCTCGGACGACCGCGACGGCGACGGCAAGAGCGACCTGCTCGCCCGCACCCGCGACGGCGTGCAGTACTGGTACCGGTCGATCGGCGGCGGCAAGTTCGCGCCGAAGGAGTACTTCGGCAGCGGCTACCAGAACAACCGGTTCATCGTCGGCGCGGGCACCACCCAGCTCTACGGCAAGAGCCAGAACCTGATGACCCAGTCCGACAACACCCTGGTCAAGTACCAGGCCCTGGCCAACGGCACGTACATCACCCCGCCGACGGGAGTGGGCACGGAGGCGCCCGGGTCGCGGAACACGTACGCCACGGGCCTCAACAGCCACAACCTCGCCAGTTATGTGCAGAACATCGGCAGCGACCTGTACATCCGCGGCTCGAAGGCCAGTTCGTCGTGGAACTACACCATGATGGCGGGCCCGGGCGACCTCACCGGTGACGGCAAGGGCGACCTGGTCAGCCGGGACTCCGCGGGCGTGCGGTGGCTGCACCCCGGCGACGGGGCGGTCCACACGAAGCTCGGCACGCGCATCAGGGTCGGCTCGGGCTGGAACACGTACAACACGCTGGTCGGCGCCGGCGATTACTCCGGCGACGGACGGCCCGACCTGCTGGCCCGGGACGGCTCCGGGCTGCTGTTCCTCTACAAGGGGACGGGGACGTCGAGCGCCCCGTTCGCCGCGCGGGAGCAGATCGGCACCGGCTGGAGCACGTACGACAAGCTGATCGCGCCGGGTGACATCGACGGCGACAGCAAGGGCGACCTGCTCGCCCGCCGCTCGACCGGCGAGATGTACCGCTACAGCTCGACGGGCAAGAGCGGCACCGCCACCTTCGGTTCCAAGGTGCTGTTCGGCAACGGCTGGCACATCTACAAGACCATGCTCTGAGCCCCGACGGGCTGACGGCGGGCTCAGGCGCAGGGCAGCGAGGACGCGGGCCCGTCCACGGCAACGGCCGTCGGACGGGCCCGCGTTCGTCGGGCCGGCTCAGATGTCGAGGAAGCGGACGTCCTTGGCGTTGCGCTGGATGAAGGAGCGTCGTGCTTCGACGTCCTCGCCCATCAGTACCGAGAACAGGTCG
>NZ_JBIVZG010000022.1:0-143401 GCF_044759445.1 Streptomyces sp. NPDC101118
GCTGCGCGATGACCCTCCGGGTCACCCTTGACAGGCCACCCCGGCCCGGAAGGCAAAGCCCTCGGCGGACACCCCCAGGAAGGACGCCCAGGGGGGACACCTCAGGCCTGACGGTGCCGGGTGCGATTCCCCGCACCGAGGGTGCGGGCCCGCCCCACGGGGCGGACGCGTCAGCGTCCGTAGGCCCGCTGCTCGTCTCGGCGGCCTCCGGGCCGTCTGTGCCCGTTCATAAGCCGCCACAGATCGCTACGCGCTTCGGCCGTCTCGGCGGCCGCCAGGCCGTCCGGGGCTGATCAGGGAGCCCACACTGCCATCGGTGCCGGGTCCGAGCCCTGCCGGCGTCTGGACCCGCGGATGACCGGTCGACAGTTCCGCTCAGCGGATCTCACGGTCCGGCAGGGTGCTGGGGGTGCCCTGCCGGGGCCTCGTGGGGTGCGCGTGCGACGGCTAGTGCGTGGTGTCCAGGAGGGTGCCCATCCATTCTTCGATGCCGGACACGGTGCGCGGGAGGGCGCCGGACATCAGGCGGGCGCCGTCCGCCGTGATGACCAGGTCGTCCTCGATGCGTACGCCGATGCCGCGCAGTTCGGCGGGGAGCGTCTCGTCGTCCGGCTGGAGGTAGAGGCCCGGCTCGACCGTGAGGACCTGGCCCTCCTCCAGGACGCCGTCCAGGTACGTATCGGCGCGGGCCTGCGCGCAGTCGTGGACGTCCAGGCCCAGCATGTGCCCGCTGCTGCAGAGGGTGTAGCGGCGGTGCAGGTCGCCCTCGGCGTCCTTCAGCACGCCCCACTCGGCCAGGCCCTCGGCGATGACCCGCATGCCGGCGCGGTGGAAGTCGCGGAAGCTCGCGCCGGGCCGGAGCGCGGCGATGCCGGCGTCCTGGGCGGCGAGCACCAGTTCGTACACCTGGCGCTGGAGCGGGGTGAACCGGCCGGAGAGCGGGAGGGTGCGCGTGATGTCGGCGGTGTAGAGGGTGTCGGTCTCCACGCCGGCGTCCAGGAGCAGGAGGTCGTCCGGGTTCAGCCGGCCGTCGTTGCGGATCCAGTGCAGGACGCAGGCGTGGGCGCCGGAGGCGGCGATGGTGTCGTAGCCGGTGCCGTTGCCCTCGGCGCGGGCGCGCAGGCCGAAGACGCCCTCGATCCAGCGTTCGCCGCGGGGGTGGGCGAGGGCCGCGGGGAGGGCGCGGACCACGTCCTCGAAGCCGGCGGCGGTGTGGTCGACGGCCAGCTGGAGCTGGGCCACCTCCCAGGCGTCCTTGACCAGGCGCAGTTCGGAGAGGACGCCGGCCAGTTCGGAGTCGGTGGCGGCGTTCCGGCCGGCGGGGGAGCCGAGGGTGTCGAGGTGGGCGCAGCGCAGGCCGGTCAGACGCTCGGCCTCGGCGAGGTCGGGGCGGCGGCCCACCCAGAACTCGCCGTAGCGGCGGTCGCGGTAGAACTCCTCGTTGCCGCGGGCCCGGGGTGAGCGGGGGCGCAGGTAGAGGACGGGCTCGTGGCCGTGCGGGCCCGAGGGCTCCATCACCAGGACGTGGCCGACCTGGTCCTCGCCGGTGAGGCCGGTCAGCCAGGCGTACGCGCTGTGCGGGCGGAAGCGGTGGTCGCAGTCGTTGGAGCGGACCTTCAGCTGGCCGGCCGGGACGATCAGGCGCTCGCCCGGGAAGCGGGCCGAAAGGCGGGCGCGGCGGGCCGGGGTGACGGCGTGGGCGGGGACGCGGGCATCGGAGGGCAGGGGAGAGGCGGCCCAGCCGCCGGCCATGAAACGGCTCAACTCGGGTGAAACGGGCAGGTCGTGGCTGCCGGTGTTCAGTCGGGAGGGGCGGTCGGTCACGGGGACTCCCATGGGTGACGGCGGGGCGGAATGTGTAGTTCCAGAAAACGGAAGATGCACACCTCTTGTCAGTGCAATTTCACATTACTATGTTACAGCTCACATGGCACTGGCCCGACGGGCTCTCAACTGCCGTGCTTTTCAAGGCATTTCAAGCACACCCCCCACCTTTTCCTCCCCACCCAGGAGTCCTTGGTGTCCAAGCTGAGCACCGTGCGCAAGCCGTTCCTCGCCGCAGCCATCGCGGCCACCCTGCTCGCCACCGCCGGGCAGACCGTGGTCCAGGCCGCCGAGACCGCCCCGGCGAACGCCGCCCCCGCCGCCCCCACGGCCTTCACCGGGGCCCGCCCCGGCCCGGCCGCGGAGACGCGGAACCCCTTCGACGAGGTCCAGCACCTCGCCAAGGCCCCCACGCTCACCCGGTCCGCCGCCCCCGCGCCCGGCGGCCTCGCCAAGGGCCGCGTCGCCGGCCCCGTCAAGGCCCCCGCGAAGAAGCAGCAGGCCGCGGCCGCCGCCCGTACCGCCCAGGGCGCAGCCGCCGCCACGGCCGCCGGCGTCCCCTGCACCCTCGACGGCATCACCGGCCTCTCGCCGGAACGCTTCGCCGACTTCCTCGCCG
Organism: Streptomyces sp. NPDC101118; assembly: GCF_044759445.1. Classification (NCBI taxonomy): domain Bacteria; kingdom Bacillati; phylum Actinomycetota; class Actinomycetes; order Kitasatosporales; family Streptomycetaceae; genus Streptomyces; species Streptomyces sp. NPDC101118. The sequence goes on from NZ_JBIVZG010000022.1 coordinate 2,444, forward strand.
ACCCCGCCGTCACCATGGACTGCGTCAACAGCCTGTTCTGGACCTGGGACGCCCGGCTGACCCCCGTCATGTCCGACGCCCACGTCCAGGCCGTCTCCCGCCGCATATCCACCCTCGCCGCCGCCCACGACGGGAAGAACGGCAGCAACCTGGAGCAGCAGTTCACCTACCTCCACGCCGTCGCCTACCAGGACTACGGCCGCCCGGAGATCGACGTCACCGACGCCCCCACCGTCGACGCCATGCGCCGCGCGATAGCCGACTTCGGCAACGCCGCCCGCACCTTCGACGTCACGAAGTCCAACGCCAACACCCTCCGCGAGGCCCTCTACGCCGGCAGCGCCCCCGGCCTGCGCCACCACCAGCTCGGCCTCATCAAGAAGGTCCTGGCCACCATGGACCCGGCCCACCCGGCCACCCACCTGGACGCCGCCTGGGCGGGCGCCGCCCTCGCCGCGCTCTCCGTGAACTACCTCGGCGTCTACCCGGGCAACCAGGACGCCGCGTTCCAGGCCGCGGCCGCCGCCGACCCCGCCTACCGCGCCCTCTTCAAGGCCTTCGCCGGCTACGCCCACCTCAAGGGCACCAACAACGCCTGGGTCGCCCGCGACGCCATCGGCGAGTTCGGCCGCTTCGGTCAGATCGACGCCGTCAAGGACTCCGTCGTCGCCGACCTCGGCCAGGTCCTCGCCACCGCCAGGACCACCTTCGGCGCCGGCAGCGAGCAGTGGGCCAAGGCCGTCTCCTGGCTCAACTTCTACGGCGCCTGCAAGCCGTACGGCGTGTGCAAGGAGGACATCGAGGCCCAGCTCTTCCCGAACACCTACACCTACGACAACGGCGCCATCAAGGTCCGCACCGGCCTCGACCGCGCCACCGTCGACCAGCTCTACTACGCCAGCAAGCGCGTCAAGGCCCAGTTCCACCGCGTCATCGGCACCGACCAGCCCCTGGCCGGCGACCCCAACACCACCCTCAACATCGTCCTGTACGCCTCACGCGCCGACTACGTGAACTACCACCCCATCCTCACCGGCATGGGCACCGAGAACGGCGGCATCTACATCGAGCGCGGCGCCACCTTCTACACCTACCAGCGCCGCGTCCCCCAGGACTCCACCCTCACCCTCGAAGAGCTCTTCCGCCACGAGTACGTCCACTACCTCAACGGCCGCTTCGCCGTCCCCGGCTTCTTCGGCGAGGGCGACTGGTACCAGGGCGACCGCACCACGGCCATGGACGAGGGCACCGCAGAGTTCTTCGACGGCGCCACCCGCGACGACGGCATCGCCGTCCGCAAGTCCCTGGTCCGCTCGATCATCAACGACACCGCCGGCGGCGGCCCCCGCATGACCGTCGAGCAGCTCCTCAACGCCACCTACGAGGGCGACGGCTTCCGCTTCTACAGCTACGCCGGCACCTTCTTCGAGTTCCTCTGGACCGAGCGGCCCGCCCTGCTCCAGGAGATGTACCGCCACCTGCGCGCCAACGACCCGGCGGCCTTCGACGCCTGGCGCAACCGCCTCGGCGGCGACAGCTACCTCCAGCGCGACTACAACCGCTTCCTGGACGCCCAGATCGCGAAGGTCGACCAGCTGTTCGTCCCCAACACCACCTTCACCCCCAACGAGCAGCTGCGGGACGCCTCCCTGGCTGCCGTCCGCTCCGCCTTCTCCACCGCCACCTACAACAACCCCGACTGCGTGGAGAACGGCGACCCGGGCAAGCGCCGCTTCGTCTGTACCGGCCGCATCACGGCCAACCTCAAGAACTTCCGCAACCCCGACCAGGTCTTCAAGGACATGTCCGAGACGGTCGACTACTTCATCCTCGACCGCGCCGGCGCCGCCTCCAACAACCTCGCCGACATGAACTGCCACTTCGGCCCGGTGGAGATCTGGTCCAACAACGTGGCCGGCACCTCGAGTTACTCCTGCGACGGCCCGCTGCGCAGCTGACGCCGCAGGCGCGGTCCGGCCCCGTTCCACGGGGGGCGGGGCCGGACCGCGCCGGACCCCGGCAGACCCTTGGCCCCTACTGAGTTATGTGACATATTACTGCCGTGCCCAACAGACACCCCCTGGACGTCGTCGTCATCGGTGCCGGCGTCGTCGGAGCAGCCTGCGCGTACTACGCCGCCCGCTCCGGCCTCTCCGTCGCCGTGGTCGACCGCGGCCCCGTCGCGGGAGGCACCACCGGCGCCGGAGAAGGGAACCTCCTCGTCTCCGACAAAGAGGCGGGACCCGAGCTCGACCTCGCGCTGCTGTCCACCCGACTCTGGCGCGAACTCACCGAGGTCCTCCCACCGGAGACCGAGTACGAGCCCAAAGGCGGCCTCGTCGTGGCGCCCGACGAGGCCACCCTCAAGGCCCTCCGGGTCTTCGCCGAAGGCCAGCGCGCCGCCGGCGTCGAAGCGCAGGAGATCACCCCGGACCGCCTCCCCGACCTGGAACCCCACCTCGCCCCCGGCCTCGCCGGCGGCCTCCACTACCCCCAGGACGCCCAGGTCCAGCCCGCCCAGGCCGCCGCCCAGCTCCTGCGCGCGGCCCGCCGCCACGGCGCCCGCACCCACCTCGGCACCGAGGTCACCGCACTCCTCACCGGCCCCGACGGCACCGTACGCGGCGTCCGCACCCCCGCCGGCGACCTCACCGCCGGCCACGTCGTGAACGCCGCCGGCACGTGGGGCGGCCGCATCGCCTCACTCGCCGGCGTCCACCTGCCCGTCCTGCCCCGCCGCGGCTTCGTCCTCGTCACCGAACCCCTGCCCCGCGTCGTCCGCCACAAGGTCTACGCCGCGGACTACATCGCCGACGTCGCCAGCGGCTCCGCCGCCCTCCAGTCCTCCGCCGTCGTCGAGGGCACCCCCGCCGGCCCCGTCCTCATCGGCGCCACCCGCGAACGCGTCGGCTTCGACCGCGCCCTCTCCACCGAAGCCCTCCGCCGCCTCGCCTCCCAGGCCGCCGCCCTCTTCCCGGTCCTCGCCGACGTCCACGCCATGCGCACCTACCACGGCTTCCGCCCCTACCTCCCCGACCACCTCCCGGCCATCGGCCCCGACCCGCGCGCCCCCGGCCTCCTCCACGCCTGCGGCCACGAAGGCGCCGGCATCGGCCTCGCCCCCGCCACCGGCCTCCTCATCGCCGAGGCCCTCACCGGCACGGCACCCACGCTCGACCCCACCCCGTTCCGCCCCGAACGCTTCGGCGACACCCCCGGATACGGAGCCGGCCGATGACCCCCCGCCCCCGCACCCCTCGCGACCTCGTCGGCGGCACCCCCCGCTCCACGTACACGGTCGACTTCGACGGCCGCCCCCTGCCCGCCGAAGAGGGCCAGACCATCGCCGCCGCCCTCTGGGCCAACGGCATCCTCGCCTGGCGCACCACCCGCGACGGCGCTGCCCCCCGCGGCGCCTTCTGCGGCATCGGCGCCTGCCACGACTGCCTCGTCACCGTCAACGGCCGCCCCAACCAGCGCGCCTGCCTCGTACCGGCCCGCCCCGGCGACGCCATCACCACCCAGGAAGGGACCGGCCATGCCGACCTCGGCGTCTGACACCGACCCCGCCGTCGACACCCGGCCCGCCGACCTCGCCGTCGTCGGCGCCGGCCCCGCCGGACTCGCCGCCGCCGTCACCGCCGCCGGCCTCGGCCTCCGCGTCACCCTCCTGGACGCCGCCGCCCGCCCCGGCGGACAGTTCTACCGCCACCCCGCACCCGGCCTCGGCGCCGCCCGCCCCGACGCCCTCCACCACGGCTGGCCCGCCTTCGCCGCCCGCGAGACCGCCCTGCGCGCACACGAGACGGCCGGCCGGATCACGTACCTGCCCGGCCACCACGTGTGGAGCGTCACCGGAGCGGCACCGCACTGGACCCTGCACGCCGTCGCCACCCCGTACGACACCACCCCGGCCGCGACCGGGGGAGCGGACGACACCGAACGCCCCGCCACCGTCCACGCCCGCGCCGTCCTGCTCGCCACCGGCGCCTACGAACGCCAACTCCCGTTCCCCGGCTGGACCCTGCCCGGCGTCGTCGGCGCCGGCGGCGCCCAGGCCATGCTCAAGGCCGGCCTCGTCCTGCCCGGCCGCCGCGTCGTCGTCGCCGGCAGCGGCCCCCTCCTCCTCGCCGTCGCCGGCTCCCTCGCCGCGGCCGGCGCCCGGGTGCCCGCCGTCGTCGAGGCCGCCGCCTACACCGGGTACGCCGGCGAACTCCCCGCCCTGCTGCGCAACCCCGCCAAACTCGCCGAAGGCGCCCAGTACGGCGGCGCCCTGCTGCGCCACCACGTCCGGCTGCTCACCCGGCACGCCGTCACCGAGGCCCACGGCACCGACCGCGTCGAAGCCGTCACCGTCACCCGCCTGGACCGCGACTGGCGCCCCGTACCCGGCACCGGACGCCGCATCCCCTGCGACGCCCTCGCCGTCGGCCACGGCCTGGTCCCGCAGCTCGAACTCGCCACCGCCCTCGGCTGCGCCACCCACCACACCGCCGACGGCACCCCCGCGCTCACCCTGGACGACCGGCAGCGCACCTCGGTGCCCGGCCTCTGGTCCGCAGGCGAGACCGGCGGCATCGGCGGCGCCGAACTCGCCCTCACCGAAGGCGAACTGGCCGCCCACGCCATCGCCCGCGAACTCCTCGGCCCCGGCACCACACGCACCGCCGCGCCCGGCGCCCCTGCCGCATCCGCCGGCCCCGCCCCGGCGGCCCTGGTCCGCCGCCGCGCCCGGCTGCGCGCCTTCGCCGGCGCCATGGCCGCCGCCCACCGGCCCGGATCCGGCTGGACCGGCTGGCTCGGCGACGACACCCACGTCTGCCGCTGCGAGGAGGTGCCGGCCGGCCGGATCCGCGAAGCCGTCGGCGAACTCGGCGCCCGGGACGCCCGCACCGTCAAACTCCTCACTCGCGCCGGCATGGGCTGGTGCCAGGGCCGCATGTGCGGCCCGGCCGTCGCGGCCCTCGCAGGCGAGGAGCAGACGCCCGACCGGCGGCCGCTCTCCTGCCCGGTCCCGCTGCGCCACCTCGCGGCCCTCCCGGCGGAAGACGCCGTGGATGCCGGGACCGTCCCCGGCGCGCCCGCCGGATCCAACTGACCCGCACCCCGGGGCCCTTGTGGCCTCTCACACCCCACAGTAAAATGTCACACATCACACTAGGGAGTCCTGCCATGACCCACGCGTCCACCACCCCCCGCACCCGCCCCTGGCACGGAATCATGGTCGCCACCACCCTGCCCCTGCGCGACGACCTCTCCGTCGACTACGACGCCTACGCCGAGCACGTCGCCTGGCTCATCGCCAACGGCTGCGACGGCGTCGTCCCCAACGGCTCGCTCGGCGAGTACCAGACCCTCACCGACGACGAGCGCGCCCGCGTCGTCCGCACCGCCGTCGAAGCCGCCGGCGACGGCGACCGCGTCATGCCCGGCGTCGCCGCCTACGGCAGCGCCGAGGCCCGCCGCTGGACCGACCAGGCCGCCGAAGCCGGCGCCGGCTCCGTCCTGCTCCTCCCGCCCAACGCCTTCCGCGCCGACGAGCAGACCGTACGCGCCCACTACGCCGACGTCGCCAAGGCCGGCCTCCCCGTCGTCGCCTACAACAACCCCTACGACACCAAGGTCGACCTCACCCCCCAGCTCCTCGCCCGCCTCCACGCCGACGGCAGCATCGTCGCCGTCAAGGAGTTCAGCGGCGACGTCCGCCGCGCCTACGAGATCGCCGAACTCGCCCCCGGCCTCGACCTCCTCATCGGCGCCGACGACGTCCTCCTCGAACTCGCCCTCGCCGGCGCCGTCGGCTGGATCGCCGGCTACCCCAACGCCCTCCCGCGCACCAGCGCCGACCTCTACCACGCCGCCGTCGCCGGCGACCTCGACACCGCCCTGCCCCTCTACAAGTCCCTCCACCCGCTGCTGCGCTGGGACTCCAAGACAGAGTTCGTCCAGGCCATCAAGCTGTCCATGGACATCGCCGGCCGGACCGGCGGCCCCACCCGCCCGCCGCGCTTCCCGCTCACCGGCGACACCGAGGCCGCCGTCCGCGCCGCCACCGAGAAGGCCATCGCGGAGGGCCACCACTGACATGCGGACCACACACGTCTACCACGCGGTCGACAGCCACACCGAGGGCATGCCCACCCGCGTCATCACCGGCGGCTTCGGCATCATCCCCGGCACCACCATGGCCGAACGACGCCTGCACTTCATCGAACACCTCGACCACGTGCGCACGCTCCTCATGTACGAGCCCCGCGGCCACGCGGCCATGAGCGGCGCCATCCTCCAGCCGCCCACCCGCCCCGACGCCGACTACGGCGTCCTCTACATCGAGGTCTCCGGCCTCCTCCCGATGTGCGGCCACGGCACCATCGGCGTCGCCACCGTCCTCGTCGAGACCGGCATGGTGCCCGTCACCGAACCCGTCACCACCGTCCGCCTCGACACCCCCGCCGGCCTCGTCTCCGTCGACGTCCAGGTCGAGGACGGCCGCGCCAAGGCCGTCACCCTCACCAACGTCGCCGCCTTCAGCGTCGGCCTCGACCGCAAGGTCGACGTCCCCGGCCACGGCACCGTCACCTATGACATCGCATACGGCGGCAACTTCTACGCCTTCGTCGAACTCGACAGCCTCGGCCTCCCCTTCGACCGGGCCCGCAAGGACGACCTGATCGCCGCCGGACTCGCCATCATGGACGCGATCAACGCCACCGACCGGCCCGTCCACCCCGAGAACCCCGAGATCAACGGCGTCAAGCACGTCTACCTCGCCGCCCCCGGCTCCGACGCCACCCGCTCCCGCCACGCCATGGCCATCCACCCCGGCTGGTTCGACCGCTCGCCCTGCGGCACCGGCACCTCCGCCCGCATGGCCCAGCTGCACGCCCGCGGACAGCTGCCCCTCGGCCGGGACTTCGTCAACGAGTCCTTCATCGGTACCCAGTTCACCGGCCGGCTCGTCGAGGAGACCACCGTCGGCGGCCTGCCCGCCGTGATCCCCACCGTCACCGGACGCGCCTGGATCACCGGCACCGCCCAGTACTTCCTCGACCCCACCGACCCCTTCCCCGCCGGATTCCTCCTGTGACCCGCCTCCACACCGTGCGCACCACGGACTACCACACCGCCGGCGAACCCTTCCGCATCGTCACCGACGGCCTCCCCCCGGTGCCCGGCGACACCGTCGCCGAGCGGTGCGCCACCGCCGTCGGCCCCGGCGGCTCCGGCACCGCCCCCCGCCCCGGCCCGCTGGACGACGTACGCCGCCTCCTGGTTCAGGAACCCCGCGGCCACGCCGGCATGTACGGCGGCTTCCTCGTCCCGCCCGACGACGACGGCGCCCACCTCGGCGTCCTGTTCTGGCACAAGGACGGCTTCTCCACCGCCTGCGGCCACGGCACCATCGCCCTCGGCGCCTGGGCCGTCGACAGCGGCCGCGTCCCCGCCCCCGACGACGGCGACGCCCAGGTCCGCATCGACGTGCCCTCCGGCCGCGTCACCGCCACCGTGCACCGCACCGGCGGCCGCACCACCGGCGTCACCTTCCGCAACGTGCCCGCCCGGGTCGCCGCCCGCAAGGTCCCCGTCGTCACCGCCCGCGGCCCCGTCGAGGTCGACATCGCCCACGCCGGCGCCTGCTACGCGGCACTGCCCGCCCGGCGCCTCGGCCTCGACGTCACCACCGCGCACCTCCCCGAACTCGTCGCCGCCGGACGGGAGATCCGCGCCGCCCTCGCCACCCACCCCGCCACCTGGCACCCGGACAGCCCCCTGCTCTCCGGCGTCTACGGCGTGATCCTCTACGAGGAACTGCCCGACGCCCCCTTCGGCCCGCACCAGCGCAACGTCACCGTCTTCGCCGACGGCCAGATCGACCGCTCGCCCTGCGGCTCCGGCACCAGCGCCCGGCTGGCCCTCCTCGCCGACGACGGCACCCTCGCACCCGGCGAGGACCTCCTGCACGAATCCGTCGCCGGCACCGTCTTCACCGGCCGGACCGTCGCCCCGCCCCCGGGCGCCGCCCCGGACGCCGGCACCGTCACCGAGGTCACCGGCACCGCCTACCGCACCGGCGAGCACACCTTCGTCCTCGACCCGCACGACGGCCTCGACACCGGGTTCCTGCTGTGACCGCACCCGCGCTGATCACCGCGGCCGACGCGGCCCGGCTGCTCGGCCCCGCCGGGGCGGCCGACGCCCTGGCGGCGGCGCTCCGCGACGGACTCGACCCCGAGACGGCGCCGCACCGCACCGCCCTCGCCGTCCCCGGCGGCGAACTGCTCCTCATGCCCGCCGCCACCCGCTCCTGGGCCGGCGTCAAGATCGCCGGAGTGGCGCCCGGCAACGCCGCCCGGGGCCTGCCCCGCATCACCGGCAGCTACCTGCTGCTCGACGGCGCCACCCTCACCCCCGTCGCCCTGCTCGACGGGGCCGCGCTCACCGCGCTGCGCACCCCCGCCGTCTCCGCCCTCGCGCTGCGCCGGCTGGCCCGGCCCGGACCGCTGCGGGCGGTGTTCTTCGGCACCGGACCACAGGCGTACGGGCACCTCGACGCCGTGCTCGCCGACCGCCCCCTCACCGCCCTGACGGTGGTCGGGCGCCGGCCGGAGGCGGCGGAGGAACTGGCCGCGTACGCACGGAAACTGGGCGTGCCGGACGCGCGGGCGGGGGAGCCTGGCGAGGTGGCCCGGGCGGACCTGGTGGTCTGCTGCACCACGGCCAGGGAACCGCTCTTCGACGGCCGGCTGGTCGGGCCCGGCGCCACGGTCGTGGCGGTCGGCTCCCACGAACCGGACGCCCGCGAACTGGACACCGGGCTGGTCCGCCGGTCCGCCGTGTACGTCGAGGCCCGGTCCGCCGCGCTGCGCGAGGCCGGGGACCTGCTGGTGCCGCTCGCCGAGGGCGCGATCGGCCCGGACCACGTCGCCGGCACCCTTGCGGAGCTGGTCAGCGGGGAGGCGGGCCGCCAGGAGGGTTGTCCACAGGTCTTCAAGAGTGTCGGCATGGCCTGGGAAGATCTCGCAGTGGCGGTGGCTCTGTACCTCGCCACCAGGGCGAACAGCGAAACGTGACATTGTACGCTGTTCCTCTGCGAATTCTCGGAGGAAAAGCGATGGGTGACCTGAAGCAGACCAGTCTCATCACAGCCCAGGAGAGGCTCCGCGACCAGGTCGCCCACGCCCTTCGTGCCGCCCTGATAGCGGGTGAACTCCGCCCCGGCCAGGTCTACTCGGCCCCCGGCCTCGCGGCGGAGTACGGGGTCTCGGCCACCCCGGTGCGCGAGGCGATGCTCGACCTGGCGCGCGAGGGCCTGGTGGAGCCCGTGCGCAACAAGGGCTTCCGGATCACGGAGGTCAGCGAGCGCGACCTCGACCAGTACACGGAACTCCGCGCCATGATCGAGGTGCCCACCATCGGCCGGGTCACCCAGATCGCGTCCAAGGAGGCCCTGGAGGCCCTGCGGCCGGTGGCGGAGGAGATCGTCGCCAGCGCGCGGAACCACGACCTCATCGGCTACCTGGAGGCGGACCGCCGCTTCCACCTCGGCCTGCTCGCCCTCGCGGGCAACGAGCGCCTGGTGGAGACCGTGGGCGACCTGCGCAAGCGCTCGCGGCTGTACGGCCTGACCGGCCTGGACGAGGCCGGGCTGCTGGTGGCCTCCGCCGAGGAGCACCACGAGCTGCTCGACCTGATGCTGGCCGGGGACGCGCCGGCGGCGGAGGAGTGCATGCGCCGCCACCTGGGCCACGTCCGCTCGCTGTGGGCGCAGGGCCGGGACGAGCCGGTGGAGCCGCGCGCCAAGCGGAAGCTGGGCGGCAGCCGCACCGCGTAAGCCGCCGCACCCGCACGCACCAGGGGCCCCGACCGTGCAGGTCGGGGCCCCAAGTGCGTGGTACGGCCGGGGATTTGGACACGGCTGGATAACGGCGGCGCACACCTCTTGTCAGTGCAATTTCACATTACTATGTTACCGGTCACACCTTACAGCGCGGCCCTTCTCTGGAGTGACCATGACCAAGCGCACCCAACTCGCCCTCGCCACCGCCCTGGTGGCCGCACTCGCACTCGGCGCCTCGGGCTGCTCCGACCCCAAGAAGGGCCAGACCGGCAAGGGCGGCGCGAGCAACCCCGCCGCCGCCAACGACGGCAAGATCCTCGGCGGCACCCCGGTCAAGGGCGGCACCCTGACGATCCTGTCCAACCAGGACTTCTCCCACCTGGACCCGGCCCGCAACTGGGTCATGCCGGCGATGGACTTCGGCACCCGCCTGCTCTACCGCACCCTCGTCACCTTCAAGTCCGAGCCCGGCAAGGCCGGCAGCGAGCTGGTCCCCGACCTCGCCACCGACCTCGGCAAGCCCTCCAACGGCGGCCGCACCTGGACCTTCACCCTGAAGGACGGCCTGAAGTACGAGGACGGCAGCCCGATCAAGGCCCAGGACATCAAGTACAACGTCGAGCGGTCCTTCTCCCCGGACCTCACCGGCGGCCCCGACTACGCCGCCCGCTACCTCGCCGGCACCAAGGGCTACACCGGCCCCCTCCAGGGCAAGCACCTCGACTCGGTGAAGACCCCCGACGACAAGACCATCGTCTTCGAACTCAACCGCCCCGTCGCCGAGTTCTCCGCCACCGCCACCCTGCCCACCTTCGCCCCCGTCCCGCAGACCCAGGAGAAGGGCACCCAGTACGACTCCCGCCCCTTCTCCTCCGGCCCGTACAAGATCGACAGCTACGACCGCGACAAGAAGCTCGTCCTCGTCCGCAACGAGCACTGGGACGCCGCGACCGACACCGTCCGCAAGGCCTACCCGGACAGGTTCGTCGTCGTCATGGGCCTCAAGGGCGGCCAGATCGACGACCGCATCATCGCCTCCGCCGGCGCCGACGCCTCCGCCGTCTCGTACTCCAACATGCGCCCCGAGAGCGCCCCCAAGGTGCTCCCCAAGCCCGAGGTGAAGGCCCGCCTGCTGGCCGAGTCCCAGGGCTGTACGACCATGCTCCAGCTCAACACCTCGCGCGCCCCCTTCGACGACGTCAAGGTCCGCCAGGCCTTCCAGTACGCCGTGGACAAGGAGTCGATGGTCACCGCGGGCGGCGGCCCCGCCTTCAACGAGATCGCCACCGCCTACCTGCCCTCCTCCCTCACCGACGGCGCCCAGGCCGACACCCTCAAGATCGCCCCCGCCGGCGACCCGGCCAAGGCCAAGGAGCTCCTCAAGGCCGCCGGGAAGGAGAAGCTGAAGGTCTCCCTCGCGGTCTCCACCGGTGACAAGACCCGCGCCGAGGCCCTCCAGCAGGGCCTGTCCCGCGCCGGCATCGAGGTGGTCATCGACACCGTCGACCCGGGCGCCTTCTACGACGTCATCGGCGACACCACCACCGCCCCCGACATGACCCTCGCCGGCTGGTGCCCCGACTACCCCTCCGGCTCCACCTTCCTGCCCTTCGTCTTCGACGGCCGCACCATCAAGGTCAAGGGCAACAGCGGCAACTACTCGCAGTTCAAGGACGACGCGACCATCAAGCGCATCGACGAGATCAGCGCCTACGACGACGCCGCGCGCGCCCGCCAGGGCTGGATCGACCTCGACGCCGAGATCATGCAGAAGGCCCCGGCCGTCCCCGTCGTCCTGGAGCGCAAGCCCCTGCTGATCGGCACCAACATCGCCGGCGCCTTCGGCCACCCCGTCTGGAGCGGCGCGATCGACTACGCCACCATCGGCCTCAAGGACCCCGCCAAGGGCCAGGGCTGAGCACCCGCACCCGCGAGACACCCGTCGCCGTGACCACCACCGCAGCCGGTACCGCGCCGGCCGCGGCGGTCCCTCCGGGCAGCAGCCCCTGGCAGCTCGCCCGGAGGGAACTCCGCCGCCGCCCCGCCGTCCGCATCAGCCTCTCCGTCGTCGTCCTCTTCGTCCTCATGGCCCTCACCGCCCCCTGGCTGGGCGCCCTGGGCGGATGGTCCCCCGAGGAGTTCGACAAATCCGCCATCGACCCCTACCTCGGCGGCCTCCCGCTGGGCTCCTTCGGCGGCATCGGCCCCGAGCACTGGCTCGGCGTCGAACCCGTCACCGGACGCGACCTCTTCGCCCGCGTCGTCCACGGGGCCCAGGTCTCCCTCCTCATCGCCTTCGCCGCCACCGCGATCGTCGTGCTCGCTGGCACCGCGGCCGGCATCGCCGCCGGCTACTTCGGCGGACGCACCGACGCCGTGCTCTCCCGCCTCATGGACCTGACCATGTCCTTCCCCTCGCTGATCTTCATGATCGCGATGCTGTCCGTGGCGAAGGACGTCAACCGCATCGTCCTGATGACCGCCGTCATCGGCCTCTTCGGCTGGCCCGGCGTCGCCCGCGTGGTCCGCGGCCAGACCCTCTCCCTCAAGCACCGCGAGTACGTGGACGCGGCGCGGGTCGGCGGCTCCGGCCCCTGGCGCATCCTCACCCGCGACATCCTGCCCGGGGTCTCCGGGCCGGTCATCGCGTACACCACCCTGCTCATCCCCGGCATGATCAGCACCGAGGCCGCCCTCAGCTACCTGGGCGTCGGCGTCCGCCCGCCCACCCCCTCCTGGGGGCAGATGATCGCCGAGAGCGTCGCCTTCTACGAGACCGACCCCATGTACTTCGTCATCCCGAGCACCTTCCTCTTCCTGTCGGTGCTCGCCTTCACCCTGCTCGGCGACGCCCTGCGCGACATCCTCGACCCGAGGGGCGGCCGCACGTGATCCTCTACCTCGCGCGCCGGCTCCTCGCCCTCGCCGGCGTCCTGCTCGCCATCGCGGCCGTCACCTTCCTCATCTTCTACGTCCTGCCCTCCGACCCCGCCGCCGACGCCTGCGGCAAGACCTGCAGCCCCGAACGGCTCGCCGTGGTCCGCGAGTACCTCGGCCTCGACAGGTCCCTGTGGGAGCAGTTCGGCACCTTCCTCACCGGCATCTTCACCGGCCGCACCCTGGGCACCGGGCAGTACGCCGTCGCCTGCGACTTCCCCTGCCTCGGCTACTCGTACGAGAACTCCCTGCCCGTCTGGGACCTCCTCATGGACCGGCTCCCCGTCTCCGCCTCCCTCGCCGTCGGCGCCGCCGCACTCTGGCTGCTCCTCGGCCTCGGCGCCGGCGTCACCGCCGCCCTGCGCAAGGACACCGTCACCGACCGGGCCCTGATGGTCGGCGCCGTCGCCGCGGCCTCGCTGCCCGTCTACTTCACCTCCGTGATGCTCATCTACGGAGTGATCCGGATCGCCGGCCTGCTGCCCTACCCGAGCTACCAGTCCTTCACCGACAACCCCCTCGCCTGGGCCTCCAACCTGCTGCTCCCCTGGACCGCCCTGGCCCTGCTCTACGCGGCCATGTACGCCCGCCAGAGCCGCGGATCGATGATCGAGGCCATGGCCGAGCCGTACATCCGCACCGCCCGAGCCAAGGGCATGCCCGAACGCACCGTGGTCGTCAAACACGGCCTGCGCTCCGGCATGACCCCCATCCTGACCATCTTCGGCATGGACCTCGGCGGCCTCCTCGCCGGCGCCGTCATCACCGAGTCCATCTTCGGACTCCCCGGCATCGGACGGCTCTTCTACGGCGCGCTGGTCAACTCCGACCAGCCCGTGGTCCTCGGCGTGACCCTGCTCGCCGCCTTCTTCATCGTCGTCGCCAACCTCGCCGTCGACCTCCTCTACGCCGTCGTCGACCCGAGGGTGAGGTACTCATGACCGCGCCGCCCCTGCTCGCCGTCCGCGACCTGAAGGTCGCCTTCACCACCCCGCGCGGCACCGTGCGCGCCGTGGACTCCCTCGGCTTCACCGTCGAGGCCGGCCGCACCCTCGGCATCGTCGGAGAATCCGGCTCCGGCAAGTCCGTCACCTCGCTCGCCGTCATGGGACTCCACCGAGGCGCCGAGGTCACCGGCTCCATCGCCCTGGAGGGGCGCGAGCTCCTCGGCACGCCGGAGAAGGAGCTCTCGAAACTCCGCGGCCGCCGGATGGCGATGATCTTCCAGGACCCGCTCTCCAGCCTCCACCCCTACTACACCGTCGGCGAACAGATCGCCGAGCACCACCGCGTGCACTTCCGCACCGGCCGGGCGGCCGCCCGCCGGCACGCCGTGGACATGCTCGGCGAGGTCGGCATCCCCGAACCCGCCCGCCGGGCGGGGGAGTACCCGCACCAGTTCTCCGGCGGCATGCGCCAGCGCGCCATGATCGCCATGGCCCTGGCCTGCGAACCCGACCTCCTCATCGCCGACGAGCCCACCACGGCCCTCGACGTCACCGTCCAGGCCCAGATCCTCGAACTGATCGCCCGCATCCAGCAGGACCGCGGCCTCGGCGTCATCATGATCACCCACGACCTCGGGGTGGTCGCCCGCGTTGCCCACGAGGTCCTCGTCATGTACGGCGGCCGCGCCGCCGAACAGGCCGAGGTCGACGACCTGTTCGCCGGCCCCGCCCACCCCTACACCCGCGGCCTGCTCGACTCGCTGCCCCGGCTCGACGACACCGACGAAGAGCCGCTGCGCGCCATCCCCGGCTCCCCGCCCTCCCTCCTGGCACCCGCCCCCGGCTGCGCCTTCGCCCCGCGCTGCGCCCGGGCGGCCGCCGGCACCGAGGAGGAGCGGGAGCGCTGCCGCACCGAGCGGCCCCCGTTCGCACCGCACGGTGCCACCGCACGCATGACGGCCTGCCACTTCGCCGGCGCCGTCCAGGAGGCAGCCCGATGACCACGGCACCCGCCGACATCCCCGAGGCCCGCACGGGCGAGGAACCCGGCACGCCCCCGCTGCTCGCCGTCACCGACCTGACCATGGCCTTCCCCGGCCGCCGCTCCGCCACCGGCCGCCGCGGCGCCCCGGTCAAGGCCGTGGACGGGGTCTCCTTCACCCTCCGGTCCGGGGAGACCCTCGGCCTGGTCGGCGAGTCCGGCTGCGGCAAGTCCACCACCGGCCGCATGCTCGTACGCCTCCTGGAACCCACCTCCGGCAGCATCCGCTTCGAAGGCCAGGAGATCGCCCGGCTCTCCCCGGGGGCCATGCGCCCCCACCGCCGGCACCTCCAGATGGTCTTCCAGGACCCGCACTCCTCCCTCAACCCCCGCCAGACCGTCGCCCGGATCATCTCCGACCCGCTGCTGGTCCAGGGCTGGAGCGCCGCGGACGCCCGGGCCCGGGCCGCCGAGCTGATGGAGCTCACCGGCCTCATCCCCGAGCACATCAACCGCTACCCGCACGAGTTCTCCGGCGGCCAGGCCCAGCGCATCGGCATCGCCCGCTCCCTGGCCACCAGCCCCCGGCTGGTCGTAGCCGACGAACCCGTCTCAGCACTCGACGTCTCGGTCCAGGCCCAGATCGTCAACCTGATGGAACGGCTGCGGGACGAACTCGGGCTCTCGTACGTCTTCATCGCGCACGACCTGTCCGTGGTCAAGCGCGTCAGCGACCGGGTCGCCGTGATGTACCTCGGCCGGATCGTGGAGATCGGCGACAAGCACGCCCTGTACGACTCCCCCCAGCACCCCTACACCCGGGCGCTGCTGTCCGCCGTACCGCTGCCCGACCCGGCGGCCGAACGGCGGCGCGAGCGGATCACCCTGCTCGGGGACCCGCCCAGCCCGGCCTCCCCGCCGCCGGGCTGCTCCTTCCACCCGCGCTGCGCCAAGGCCCAGGAGGTCTGCCGCACCGAACGCCCGCTGCTGCGGATCGCCGTACCCGGCGAGGCACGCGAGGTGGCCTGCCACTTCCCCGGGGACTGACCCCCCGCCGGCAGGCGGCACACGGGAGGGGGCCCGGGCGCGACGCGCGCCCGGGCCCCCTCCTGCCGTCCGCGGATCCGGCGTCCGCGGATCCGGCGTCCTCTGAGACCGCGTCCTCGGACCCGCCCTCCCCGGATGGCCGGACGGTCAGACGGACAGTTCGCGGAGCAGGAAGTCCCGCTCCAGGGCGACCAGCTTCTCGTTGACGCCGTCCGGGGTCATGTGGGTGACGCCCGGCAGCGCCAGCAGCCGGTGCGGCCGGCCCGCCCCGGTCAGCGCCTCGGAGAGCCGCAGCGTGTGCGAGGGGTGCACGTTGTCGTCCGCGAGCCCCGTCACCAGCAGCAGCGGCCGGGACAGGCCCGCGGCGTCGCCGAGCAGGCAGTCCCGCTCGTACACCTCCGGGTGCTCGTCCGGCAGGCCGAGGTACCGCTCGGTGTACGCGGTGTCGTAGTACCGGAAGTCCGTGGGCGCGGCCCCGGCGACCGCCGCGTGGAACACGTCCGGACGGCGCAGCACCGCCATGGCGGCCAGGTAGCCGCCGTACGACCAGCCGCGCACGCCGACCCGGTCCAGGTCCAGGTCGGGGTCCCGGTCGCCGAGCGCGCGCAGCGCCGCCACCTGGTCCTCCAGGGTCACCTCGGAGAAGCCGCGGTACATCGCGTGGGTGAAGGCGGGGGAGACGAAGGGGGTGCCCCGGTTGTCGGTGGTCACCACGGCGAAGCCCTGGTCGGCCCACCACTGCCGCAGCTGCCAGCGGCGCGGCTCGGCGCTCACGGCCTGGTAGCCGGGGCCGCCGTACACGTCGAGCAGGACGGGCAGGCGCTCGCCGGTGACATGGCCCCGCGGGTAGACCACGGCCGTCGGCAGGCCGTGCTCGGTGACCCGGGCCAGCCGCGGCACCACCCGGTACGGCAGCGGCTCGGACAGGTCGCGCGGGGTGAACTCCCGCCCGCCGGCGGTCCGTACGGTCCTGGTGACCCCGTCGGGGCCGGCCGAGGTGAGCAGCAGCGAGCCGCCGTCGACGAGTACGGAGTGCACGCCCGGACCGTCGGCCAGGGCCCGCACCTCGCCGGCGCCCGGGCCGAGGAGCAGCACCTGCTGCTCGGCGGGGTCCCGGGTGCCGGCCTCTACGGCGAGCGCGCCCCCGTACTCGCCGGCCACGCGCCGCACCTGGATGGCGTCGCCGGTGAGGGGTACGCCGTCCAGGGCGAGGCCGCGGGCGGTGCCGCCCGGGGTGTCGGCGGCGGTGAGGAGCCGTCCGTCGGCCAGCCGGGCCGGGGTGCCGGGCAGGGTGTCCACCCACTGGGGGTGGGTGGTGCGGGACAGCTCGCGGGTGCGGCCGGTGGCGGGGTCGGCGGTGAGGAGCAGGACGTTCTGCTGGAGGCGGTCCTGGACGGTCAGCAGGATCTCGTCGGAGGAGGCCCAGGAGGCGTCGGAGAGGTAGGGGAAGGCGGTGGCGTCCCACTCCAGCCGGACCCGGCGGCCGTCGGGTCCGAACACCTGGAGGCCGACCTCGGCGTTGGGGCCGCCGGCCACCGGGTAGGCGAAGGACTCGGGTGCCTTCTCCGGGTGGGCGGGGTCGGTGAAGTACCGGCGTTCCAGGGCGCCTTCGGCGACCCGGGCGGCGAGCAGGGTGACGCCGTCGGGGGACCACCAGTGGCCGCGGGAGCGGCCGAGTTCCTCTGCCGCGGCGAACTCGGCGAGGCCCCAGCGGGCGCCGTCGGCGGGGGAGACCCGGCCGCCGGGGGTGGTGTGCAGGGCGTCGCCGGTGACGTAGGCGACGCGGGAGCCGTCGTGGTTGGGACGGGGGTCGAAGGCGGGTCCTGCGGTGGGCAGTTCCTTGGGGGCGGCGCCGTCGGCGAAGGCCTGGAAGACGCGGCCGGAGAGGGCGAACACCGCGCTGAGGCCGTCGGCGGCGAGGGCGTACGAGCCGATGCCGGGCGCCCAGAGCCGGACCCGCTCGCGCAGCCGGCGCTCGGCCTCCGGGAGCTCCAGGGGCCCGGGGGCCAGCTGGGCCGGGTCGGCGACGAGCCGCTCGGTGCCGTCGGCGGTGTCGAGCACCCAGAGGGAGTCGACCGGGTCGGCGGGGCCGGCGGAGCGCAGGAACCAGAGCAGGCGGCCGGAGTCGCCGAAAGCGGCGGCGCGGGGGGCGCCGTAGGTGAAGCGGCCGGTGCGGGCGGAGAGGTCGAGGTAGGGGTCCATGACACAGCAGTGTGACATGTGAAATTGCACCATCACCAGTCCCCCGCACCGCGGGCGGGCAGTATGCCCGAGTGGTGACCCCCTGGCACGGGGCATACCGTCGAAAGGGTGGAACCGAGTGCCATGCCGACCACCGGGACCAATGGCAAGGTCCAAGGAAGCGGGAGCGGGATCGCCCTGCTCGTCATCGCCTCCTGCCAGTTGATGATCGTCCTCGACATCACCATCGTGAACATCGCGCTGCCGCACATCCAGACGGCGCTGGGGTTCTCCACGACCACCCTGTCCTGGGTCGTCAACGCGTACACGCTGACCTTCGGCGGACTCCTCCTCCTCGGCGGCCGCGCCGGCGACATCCTCGGCCGCCGCCGCGTGTTCATCTTCGGTGTGCTCCTGTTCGGCCTCGCCTCCCTGCTCGGCGGGTTCGCCCAGGACTCTGGACAACTGCTCGCCGCACGCGCCCTCCAGGGCGTCGGCGGCGCCATCGCCTCCCCGACCTCCCTCGCGCTGATCACCACCACGTTCACCGAAGGCCCCGCCCGCAACCGGGCGTTCGGCGTCTTCGCCGGCGTCTCCGCCGCCGGCGGCGCCATCGGCCTGCTGCTCGGCGGCATCCTCGTCGAATGGCTCGACTGGCGCTGGATCTTCTTCGTGAACGCGCCCATCGCGCTGCTCATCGCGTTCGCCGCGCCCCGGGTCCTCAAGGAGTCCGAACGCCACCCCGGCCACTTCGACTTCACCGGCGCCGTGACCGCCACCATCGGCATGGTCGCCCTGGTCTACGGCTTCATCCGGGCCGCCCAGGAAGGCTGGCGGGATCCGCTCACCCTGGGCTCCTTCGCCGCCGCCATCGTGCTGCTGACCGTCTACGTCCTCGTCGAGCGCCGCTCCGAACAGCCGATCACCCCGCTGCACATGTTCGCCGACCGCAACCGAGCCGGCACGTACGGCATCATGCTGATGCTCGCCTGCGCGATCTTCGGCATGTTCTTCTTCCTCACCCTCTTCGTGCAGAACGTGCTGGGCTTCAGCCCGCTCGAAGCCGGCCTGGCCTTCCTGCCGGTCAGCGCCGTCATCGCGGTCGGCGCGGGCATCACCTCCCAGCTGCTGCCGAAGTACGGCCCGAAGCCCTTCATGGTGATCGGCGCGCTGTTCTCGGCCGCCGGCCTGGCCTGGCTGACCCAGACCGACATCGACTCCACGTACCTGGGCAGCATCCTCGGACCGATGCTGATCTTCAGCTTCGGCATGGGCCTCCAGTTCGTCTCCCTCACCCTGATGGCCCTCTCCGGAGTCCCCGACCAGGAGTCGGGCGCCGCGTCCGGCCTGCTCAACGCCACCCAGCAGGTCGGCGGTTCGCTCGGCCTGTCCATCCTGGTCACCGTCTTCGGCACGGCCAGCCGCAACGAGGCCAAGGAGATCGTCCCGACCTTCCTCGCCCAGGCCACCCCGGCGGAACGCATCGCCTTCCAGCGCACCGGCCAGCTCCCCGACCCCTGGGGCGACCAGGTCCTCACCTACGGCGTCACCCGCTCCTTCGTGGCGGCCGCCATCTTCGCCGCCGTCGGCGCCCTGATAGCCCTCTTCGTCATCCAGGTCCGCCCGGACGACATAGAACGCCTCAAGGGCAACCACACCCCCATGGTCTGAGGTCGGTTGGGGAGACCGGGTCACACGCAGTCACGGCGTATAGCAAGATCTCTCCATGCGCTTCGATCTGAGCCGGCTCGGCAGCCAGGAATTCGAGCACCTCGTCCAATCACTGACCATGGCCGAGTTCGGCCCCGGCGTCGGGGTTTTCGGATCGGGCGCCGACGGCGGCCGCGAGGCCACGTTCGACGGCCCGGTTCCGGTCACCGCCAACGGTCACTGCTGGAACGGCTATGGCGTGATTCAGGCCAAGTACAAGGAGCACACCGCCACCCCCAAGGAGAACGCGACCTGGCTGATCGCCGAGCTGAAGGGCGAGATGGCCGGCTGGCGCGCCCGCAAGGCGGAGGGCAAGCGAATCCCCTCCTACTTCGTTGTCGCCACCAACGTGCGTCTCTCTCCGCAGGACGGCGGCGGACTGGACACGGTCGAGGCCTATTTCGCGAAGACGGCGCCGGAGCTCGGGCTCAAAGGCTGGCTCGTCTGGCACTTCGACGTGATTGGCACGCAGCTGGCCAACCACGACTCCGTCCGCACCACGTACGCCTCGTGGATCACCCCCGGCGACGTCCTGGCCGCCGTCCTGGGTGCCGGGGGCAGGGAGGACCAGGCCTTCCAGGAGGCCCTCACCCGCTTCACCGCCCAGGAACTCCTCCGCCAGCGCTACGTCAACCTGGACCAGGCCGGCTCCGCCGACGACCGCAACGTGGCCCTGGCCGACATCTTCGTGGACCTCCCGTACCAGCTCTGGGATTCGGGACCGGCCGGGCAGGACTCCAGCCGGGTGGTCGCCTCCCTCCTGGGCGTCGGCGACGGCCAGTCGGACGGCTTGGGGATGCCATTGGCCGAGGGGGTCGAGGGGGAGTCCTGTAAGCGGTTCGTCCTCGTGGGAGGACCCGGCCAGGGGAAGTCCACGGTGACCCAGCTCATGTGTCAGGCCTACCGCGTGGCCATGCTGGCCGATTCCCCGATCGCCGAGCGGGGCGAGCTCCGAGCAGCCTGTACCAAGATCCGCACTCTGATGACGGCTGAGGACGTCCCGGTTCCGCGTAACCGCCGTTGGCCGGTTTCCATCCAGCTGACCCGGCTTGCGGACGACCACGCCAAGGGCGATGTGACGTCCATCCTCGGCTACATCGCCTCCATGATCGGAAAGAGGTGCGGGACGCCGGTCAGCACCACCCAGGTCAGGAGCTGGCTCAAGCGCTACCCCTGGTTCGTCGCGTTCGACGGCCTGGACGAGGTACCCGCCACCAGCAACCGGGCTCAGGTCCTCACCCTCATCGACGACTTTCTCGTTGAGGCGGATTCCGTGGACGCGGACCTGATGGTCATGGCGACGACGAGGCCGCAGGGCTACACGAAGCGGTTCTCCTCGGCGCACTACCGGCACCTGCACCTGTCTCCGCTGTCCAAGGCCATTGCCATGAACTACGGGACGAAGCTGGCGGTGGCACGGCACGGGAACGAGAGCGACCGAGCCGACCGGCTGGTCGAGCGCATCGAGCGGGCGTACGCCGAACCCACCACGGCGCACCTGATGTCCAGTCCCCTCCAGGTGACCATTCTCGCCGTGTTGCTCGACCGGGTGGGACAGGCCCCCAAGGACCGCTACACCCTCTTCGACGACTACTACCGGGTGATCTACGAGCGTGAATTGGAGAAGGACAGCCAGGCGAGCGCGCTGCTGCGCGACCACAGGCCCGACGTGGACGTCATCCACGCTCAGGTCGGGCTGCTGCTCCAGACCCGCAGCGAGACCTCGGGGCAGACGAACTCCACCCTGAGCGTGGACGAACTCGGGGTCATCGTCCGAGACCGGCTGGCCCGTGAGGGGCACACCGGGACGAACCTCGAACAGCTCGAAGAGAAGATCATCAAGGCCGCCACGGAACGCCTGGTCTTCCTGGTGTCCGGCCGGGCCGACGAGATCGGCTTCGAGATCAGGTCGCTCCAGGAGTTCTGGGCCGCACAGGGAATCATGCAGGGCACGGAGGAGCAGATCTCCGAGCGGCTTCGGTGCATCGCCTCCAGCGCGCACTGGCGGAACGCCATCCTCTTCGCCTTCGGCCACATCTTCGCCAAGCGCGAGACCATGCGGGACACCGTCCTCTCGCTGGTCATGGGGCTGAACAGCTTCTCGGAAGAGAACCACGAGCTCGGGCAGAACGTGCTGGCCGGATCGCGGCTGGCCGTCGACGTCCTGGCCGACGGCATGGTCAGGGCTCCTGCCTACGCGTCCCCGCTGGCAACCCAGGCGCTGGCCCTGCTCAAGATGCCACTGGACTCGGACGCCCGAAATCTCGGCCGGTGCCTTCCCGTCCACATGGCCGAAGCGCTCTCGTGTGCGGCCGCCGAGCGGTTGTCGTCACGCGGGGACTTCGACGACGCCACCCTGATCTTCACCGTCGCGGCGTTCCTCGACCGCGCCGACGTTCCGGCAGAGGAGCGAGCAGCTCTGGAGGCGCTGCTGGCGGCCCTGTACGCGGTGGTGTCGGATGCGGTGAAGAACGAAGCGCTGCGCCTTGCCCACGAGATGCGGAACACGCGGCTGCAGTCCCTCACCATGGAACGGTGGGTGGAGGTGCCCGTGGACGTGGCCTCGACTCTCGTGTTCTCGCCCATCCGCCGTCGCCGTGAGGGGAACGGCTTGGCGAAGACCGGCTACGCCCCGTGGGCCCGGCACTACGTGAACCTGCTGGGCGAGCTCGGTGGCCGCCGCTTCCGTGCCCCGGCGTCCATGTGGGAAGTGGACGATCTGGGCGTGGCGTGCACCGTGACGCGGCTGCGTCCCACGAATGGCCGCCAGGTCGGCTTGTGGCGAGCCGTGACCGACACGGTGCCGCCGAAGGTCACGTGGCTCCATGCGGCGGCCCGGTTCGTCGCTCGTCCCAGCCGGGGGTCGCTTGCGGATTTCCTGGCGGCCGACTGCATGGACGAGGGCTCGCTCCGTCGCACCCTGACAGGCTTGCCGTGGGTGGTGGGCCAGGTGCTCGCGGAGGAGGGCGACACGGCTGCTGCCGCCGAGGCCGTGCGCAGGGGTGACTACGGTGACTTTGCGGACTGGACCGAGTTGGAGGAGACCTGGGACCGCCACGGCGACGTCTCCATGCTCACGGGAAGTCTCGCGGACTGGGCGCGGGATCGCCGTCCGCTGTTCCCACTGGTATCCGCCGACTTGTCGTTCCGCTTCGACCCCCAGAAGGACCTTGCCCGGGCGACCGAGGCGCTGTTCACGGATTACGGCAACCTCGTCCTGCCCGGAGGCGTGAAGCCCGCATTCGCCTCGCTGATGCTGGCACTGCTGGACGTGCACTCGCGAGGGACGTCGGACCTGGCCAATCAGCTGGGGCCGGCCGTCATCGAGGCCGTTTTGCGCGATGCGGACCCCCAGGAGCCGCTCCACGTGGGGTGGCTGAGCGCATGCGATCCCATCCGGGACTGGAAACACCCCATCGCGCGGATCGGCGGCCGTCACGACGTCTTCGGGATCGCCGGCGTGACGGGCGCGCGGCTGCTTGACGAGTGGCTGCGGGAGCCGGAACTCTGGGGCCTGGTCCCCGTTCTGGCGCCGGGGCGCGCGCTCGTGCTGCCGCACACCGTACGGGACGCCGTGCGGGACGCCTGGCGCACCCTGAACAGCGACACTGCGGGATGGTCGCCGGAGGCACGGCACATGGCCGCCCTCGCCGCCGCGCTGTTCTCGGAGCCGGCGGACCGTCAGGAGGCCCAGCGACTCAGCGAGGCGGTGGTGGAGGCCGTCAAGCGAGGGCCGGCCGGAGCATCACGGGTCCTGCGCGCCGCTGTCCCCGGGAGCCACCGCTGGCGCCGCGTCATGTTGCTGCTGTGCGCCGAAGGACTTCGGGAAGAGCAGGGCATGCGCCAACACCTCGTCGAACGCCTGGTCGACGCCCTGGCCGGGGACCCCAGCGGCGTGGCCGAGGTCCTCGGCATCGCCATTCCCGAGATCCCGCACCAGGCACAGCGCAACGGGCGGGCGGGGACCCTTCGGTCTGCCGCCCGCCGCCGGAGCCGGTAGGTGTCGGGGAAGACTTCCATCTGGGCGCCCATCGAGGCACATGGCCGTACTCGCGGCGGTTCTGCTGTCCGCCATCCCGTCCATCCCGCACCAGCAGCACCGGACCGCCGACGGGCGGCCGGTCAGCCGGTGACGGGGGCGCCGGGCTCCGCCGGGGCGCCGACCGGCACCGCCAGGTAGCGGAAGGCGCCGCCCGGGCCGGGGAGCTCCGAGTACGGCTGCCAGGTCATCGTGTAGCGGCCGCGGAGGCGGCGGGTGTTGGCCGGGTATGCGCCACCGGCCCACCGGAGGGTGCCGGTGAGGGTGCGGCCCTCGTGCAGGCGGAACTCGAGGTCGCGCGGCGGCGTGGGCCGGGGCTTGGGGGCGGTCCACAGGGCGGGGGCGTTGGTGACCAGGATCGCGAGGCCGTTCCGGTCGGGGCGGTCGCAGAAGGCCTCCAGCCGCACGACGTCCTCGACGAAGCGCAGCCGGGCGAGGTCGTCCGCCCCGTGGTTCCGCAGCCGGTACTCCTCGGCCGGCGGGCCGGGCAGCGTGCCGGCCCAGTCGCGGGTGAAGTACGTGAACTCGATCAGGGTCTGCCCGCCCGCCGGCCCGAGGCACAGCAGGTCGAGGTACTCGGCACGGCCCGGGCGGCGCCGCGGCACCTCCAGCCGGGAGTGCACCTCGGGAGCCGCCTTCCACAGGGCGCGGGCGAAGCCGTGCTGGAGGTCCGCCTCGGAGTGGAAGACCGGCCGGTCGCGCCGCAGTACGGCCATCACGTCGTCGAGCGGTACTCCCGCGACGGTGGCCGAAAGTCGCGCCTGTGTGGTCATCGGATCATTCAAACCCTCGCGCGTCCGGCCGATCAAGGTGTCTGCACGGGCAACCGGCGGGCGCCCGCCGGAAGCACCGGGGCCCCGCAGCTCTCCGTGAAGAGCTGCGGGGCCCGTGCCGCGGAATGCCCGGGATGTTCTAGATGTCCCGGAAGATTTCGATTTGGGCGCCGACCGAGTTGAGGCGTTCGGCGAGTTCCTCGTAGCCGCGGTTGATGACGTAGACGTTGCGGAGGACCGAGGTGCCTTCGGCGGCCATCATCGCCAGGAGGACCACCACCGCCGGGCGGAGGGCCGGCGGGCACATCATCTCCGCCGCGCGCCAGCGGGTCGGGCCCTCGACCAGGACCCGGTGCGGGTCGAGGAGCTGGAGCCGGCCGCCGAGGCGGTTGAGGTCCGTGAGGTAGATCGCCCGGTTGTCGTACACCCAGTCGTGGATCAGGGTCTGGCCCTGGGCCACCGCCGCGATCGCCGCGAAGAACGGGACGTTGTCGATGTTCAGGCCGGGGAACGGCATCGGGTGGATCTTGTCGATGGGGGCCTCGAGCTTCGACGGGCGGACCGTGAGGTCCACCAGCCGGGTGCGGCCGTTGTCCGCGACGTACTCCGACGAGCGGTCGTGGTCCAGGCCCATCTCCTCCAGGACCGCCAGCTCGATCTCCATGAACTCGATCGGGACGCGCCGGATGGTCAGTTCGGATTCCGTGACCACCGCGGCGGCCAGCAGGCTCATCGCCTCGACCGGGTCCTCGGAGGGGGAGTAGTCGACGTCGACGTCGATGTTCGGCACGCCGTGCACGGTCAGCGTGGTGGTGCCGATGCCCTCGACCCGGACGCCCAGGGCCTCCAGGAAGAAGCACAGGTCCTGGACCATGTAGTTGGAGGAGGCGTTGCGGATGACGGTCACGCCGTCGTGGCGGGCCGCGGCCAGCAGCGCGTTCTCGGTGACGGTGTCCCCGCGCTCGGTCAGCACGATGGGCCGTTCGGGGGAGACCCCGGCCTCGACCTCGGCGTGGTAGATGCCCTCGGTGGCGGTGATGTCCAGGCCGAACCGGCGGAGCGCGATCATGTGCGGCTCGATGGTCCGGGTGCCGAGGTCGCAGCCGCCGGCGTAGGGCAGCCGGAAGCGGTCCATGCGGTGGAGCAGCGGGCCCAGGAACATGATGATGCTGCGGGTGCGGACGGCCGCCTCGGCGTCGATGGCGTCCATGTCGAGCTCGGCCGGCGGTACGAGTTCCAGGTCCACGCCGCCGTTGATCCAGCGGGACCGTACGCCGATGGAGTTCAGCACCTCCAGGAGGCGGTAGACCTCCTCGATGCGGGCGACCCTGCGGAGCACCGTGCGGCCCTTGTTGAGGAGGGAGCCGCAGAGCAGCGCGACGCAGGCGTTCTTGCTGGTCTTGACGTCGATGGCGCCGGACAGGCGGCGGCGGCCGACCACGCGCAGGTGCATCGGGCCGGCGTAGCCCAGGGAGACGATCTCGCTGTCGAGTGCTTCACCGATTCGGGCGATCATCTCAAGGCTGATGTTCTGGTTGCCGCGTTCGATGCGGTTCACGGCGCTCTGGCTGGTGCCCAGTGCGTCGGCGAGCTGACTCTGCGTCCAGCCCCGGTGCTGCCGGGCATCACGGATGAGCTTGCCGATGCGTACGAGGTAGTCGTCTGCCATGGGTGCACCGTATCTCAGATATGAGATCTTGCCTTCCGGGGGTGCCCCATTCGTGTGTCCGGTATGGCTGTTATGGGGCAATCAGGTCAATTGGCCCTACGGCATGGCGCTGTTGTGGGGGTGTGGTGCGTGCCACTGGCGGGTGAGGGGTGCGTGGGGCCGGTGTGGGGGAGGAGTGGAGGGGCGCGTGGAGGGACCGCTTCCGCGTCACGTCGCCGCCCCGCCTGAGCACCCCTCAGGCGGGACGCTCGCCCACCGTGCCCCTCGTTGCGAGGTCGTGCCCCCGGGTGCGGCCGGAGTGCGCGTGCCGCCGAAGTCACACGTCACACGGCAATGTCACCCCCGCCCGTGCATGACCAGGACGCCCTCATGCACTAGAGTTATCTCGACATCGAGATATCTGCCGAAGGCGTCCCGCAGCCGCGCCGCAGGTAAGGGTTACCTAACTTAGCCCTACCTTAGCGGACTGGCCAGAGTGCCACGCGGCAGGATGCGGTAGAACGCGCGAATTCATGCATGAAGGAGACTGTCGTGTCGGCGAACAGCTTCGACGCCCGCAGCACGCTGCAGGTGGGCGACGAGTCGTACGAGATCTTCCGGCTGGACAAGGTTGAGGGCTCGGCCCGCCTTCCCTACAGCCTGAAGGTGCTGCTGGAGAACCTGCTCCGCACCGAGGACGGCGCCAACATCACCGCCGACCACATCCGGGCGCTCGGCAGCTGGGACTCCCAGGCCCAGCCCAGCCAGGAGATCCAGTTCACGCCGGCCCGCGTGATCATGCAGGACTTCACCGGTGTGCCCTGCGTCGTCGACCTCGCCACCATGCGTGAGGCCGTCGCCGCGCTCGGCGGCGACCCGGCGAAGATCAACCCGCTCTCCCCGGCCGAGATGGTCATCGACCACTCCGTCATCGCCGACAAGTTCGGCACCAACGACGCCTTCGCGCAGAACGTCGAGCTGGAGTACGGCCGCAACAAGGAGCGCTACCAGTTCCTGCGCTGGGGCCAGACCGCGTTCGACGACTTCAAGGTCGTCCCGCCGGGCACCGGCATCGTCCACCAGGTGAACATCGAGCACCTGGCCCGCACGGTCATGGTCCGCAACGGCCAGGCGTACCCCGACACCCTCGTCGGCACCGACTCCCACACCACCATGGTCAACGGCCTCGGTGTGCTCGGCTGGGGCGTCGGCGGCATCGAGGCCGAGGCCGCCATGCTCGGCCAGCCGGTCTCCATGCTCATCCCGCGCGTCGTCGGCTTCAAGCTGACCGGCGAGCTGCCCACCGGCACCACCGCCACCGACCTGGTGCTCACCATCACCGAGATGCTGCGCAAGCACGGCGTCGTCGGCAAGTTCGTCGAGTTCTACGGCGAGGGCGTCGCCGCCACCTCGCTCGCGAACCGCGCCACCATCGGCAACATGTCGCCGGAGTTCGGCTCCACCGCCGCGGTCTTCCCGATCGACGGCGAGACCCTGAACTACCTGCGCCTGACCGGCCGCTCCGAGCAGCAGGTCGCGCTCGTCGAGGCGTACGCCAAGGAGCAGGGCCTCTGGCTCGACCCGGCCGCCGAGCCCGACTTCTCCGAGAAGCTGGAGCTCGACCTCTCCACCGTCGTCCCGTCGATCGCCGGCCCGAAGCGCCCGCAGGACCGCATCGTCCTCGCGAACGCCGCCGCGCAGTTCGCCCAGGACGTCCGCAACTACGTCGACATGGTCGACGAGGCGGGCCAGGAGTCCTTCCCGGCCTCCGACGCCCCGGCCGTCAGCAACGGCGTCCCGTCGAACCCGGTCGAGGTGACCGCCCCCGACGGCACCACCTACACGATCGACCACGGCGCCGTCACGGTCGCCGCGATCACCTCCTGCACCAACACCTCGAACCCGTACGTCATGGTCGCCGCCGCCCTCGTGGCGAAGAAGGCCGTGGAGAGGGGCCTGACCCGCAAGCCGTGGGTCAAGACCACCCTCGCCCCGGGCTCGAAGGTCGTCACCGACTACTTCGACAAGGCCGGTCTGACCCCGTACCTCGACAAGGTCGGCTTCAACCTCGTCGGCTACGGCTGCACCACCTGCATCGGCAACTCCGGCCCGCTGCCGGAGGAGGTCTCCAAGGCCGTCAACGACCACGACCTCGCGGTCACCTCGGTCCTCTCGGGCAACCGCAACTTCGAGGGCCGGATCAACCCCGACGTCAAGATGAACTACCTGGCCTCCCCGCCGCTGGTCGTCGCGTACGCCCTCGCGGGTTCCATGAAGGTGGACATCACCAAGGACGCGCTCGGCATCGACACCGAGGGCAACCCGGTCTTCCTCAAGGACATCTGGCCGTCGGAGGCCGAGGTCAACGACGTCGTCGCCAACGCCATCGGCGAGGACATGTTCTCCAAGTCCTACCAGGACGTCTTCGCGGGCGACGCCCAGTGGCAGGCGCTGTCGATCCCGACCGGCAACACCTTCGAGTGGGACCCGCAGTCCACCTACGTGCGCAAGCCCCCGTACTTCGAGGGCATGACCATGGAGACCACCCCGGTCACCGACATCACCGGCGCCCGCGTGCTGGCCAAGCTGGGCGACTCGGTCACCACCGACCACATCTCCCCGGCCGGTGCGATCAAGGCCGACACCCCGGCCGGCAAGTACCTCACCGAGCACGGCGTCGAGCGCCGCGACTTCAACTCGTACGGTTCCCGCCGCGGCAACCACGAGGTCATGATCCGCGGTACGTTCGCCAACATCCGCCTGCGCAACCAGATCGCGCCGGGCACCGAGGGCGGCTTCACCCGCGACTTCACCGTCGAGGGCGCCCCGGTCTCCTTCATCTACGACGCGTCGCAGAACTACCAGGCCGCCGGCATCCCGCTGGTCATCCTGGGCGGCAAGGAGTACGGCTCCGGCTCGTCCCGCGACTGGGCCGCCAAGGGCACCGCGCTCCTCGGCGTCAAGGCCGTCATCACCGAGTCGTACGAGCGCATCCACCGCTCGAACCTCATCGGCATGGGCGTCCTGCCCCTGCAGTTCCCGGCCGGCCAGTCGGCCGACTCGCTCGGCCTGACCGGCGAGGAGACCTTCTCCATCGCGGGCATCACGGAGCTGAACGAGGGCACCACCCCCAGCACGGTGAAGGTCACCACCGACACCGGCGTCGAGTTCGACGCGGTCGTGCGCATCGACACCCCCGGCGAGGCGGACTACTACCGCAACGGCGGCATCATGCAGTACGTGCTGCGCAACCTCATCCGCGGCTGAACGCAGCGGCTGAAACCAGCCGACACGCCGAGCGGCGTCGTCGATTGAGGCATAAGGGTGCCTGACGGCACCAAAGGGCCGTATCCCCGTTAAGGGGGTACGGCCCTTCCGCTTTTCGGGGAAAGCATGCCGTGTGACGGTGAGGTCTCAACTCGGAAAAGCCCGGAGTCATCCTTGTGCTCGATCTTGCTCCGCCGAGCGGAAGTGGACTATACCTGTGCCCGTCCGGCCCACCGCGGCACGAGCGGCCCCGGACCGGGGGACGGCGGGCGACCTGCGGTGATGTCCGAATTCGCAACTGCCTGGTTTTTTCGGCGTCCTTCACACATCTGACGAAGGCGAGGACTTGAGCATGGGATCCACCTCCGCCCACGGCGAGCGCAGCACCGGTGAGGGGCTGGGCCGCCGCGATCTGATCAAGCGGTCCGCGGCACTCGGCCTGATCACCGTGCCGACGATGAGCTTCCTGTCCGCGTGCGCCTCCGGCGGCGGCGAGGAGCCCAGCGGCGGCAACAGCGGCACCAAGGCCACCAAGGAGAACCCCTTCGGCGTGGCCAAGGGCAGCAAGCTCGACGTCGTCGTCTTCAAGGGCGGCTACGGCGACGACTACGCCAAGGCCTGGGAGGCCGCGTTCGACAAGAAGTGGGGCACCAAGAGCTCCCACCTCGGCACCCAGGAGATCACCGGCAAGCTCCAGCCCCGCTTCAACGGCGGCAACCCCCCGGACGTCATCGACGACTCCGGCGCCCAGCAGATCAAGCTGGACGTGCTCTTCAAGGGCGGGCAGCTGGCCGACCTCACGCCGGTCCTGGACGCCCCCTCCCTGGACGACCCCAACAAGAAGGTCCGGGACATGCTCATCCCCGGCACCGTCGAACAGGGCACCCAGGGCGGCAAGTTCGTCGCGGTGAACTACGTCTACACCGTCTGGGGCCTGTGGTACTCGGGCAAGCTCTTCAAGGAGAAGGGCTGGAACCCGCCCAAGACCTGGGACGAGTTCCTCGACGTCTGTACGAAGGCCAAGGCCGCGGGCCTCGGCGGACTCGCCCACCAGGGCAAGTACCCGTACTACATCAACGTCGCCATCATGGACCTGATCGCCAAGAAGGGCGGTCTGGAGGCCATGAAGGCCATCGACAACCTCGAGGCCAACGCCTTCGAGAACAACCCGGTCGCGCTGGAGGCCGTCGAGGCCGTCTACGAGGTCGTCGAGAAGGGCCTGCTGATGCCGGGCACCAACGGCCTCACCCACACCGAGAGCCAGACCCGGTGGAACCAGTACAAGGCCGCCTTCATCACCAGCGGCTCCTGGCTGGAGAACGAGCAGCTCAAGCAGACCCCGGCCGACTTCGACATGCGCTTCCTCCCGATGCCGGTCCTGCCGGGCAGCAAGCTGCCCTTCGAGGCCATCCGCGCCGGCGCCGGCGAGCCGTTCATCGTCCCGGAGAAGGCCGCGAACAAGCCCGGCGGCCTGGAGTTCATCCGCTCGATGCTGTCCCGCGAGTGGTCCACGCTCTTCGCCCAGCAGGCCAACTCGCTCACCATCGTCAAGGACGGCGTGGACCCGAACGTGCAGCTGCGCCCGGGCACCAAGTCGGCCGTGGAGGCCCTCAAGGCCGCCGGCGACAACACCTTCAACTACCGCTACCCGGACTGGTACAGCCAGATGGACCTGGACATCCAGAACGCGTCCAACGAGCTGATGGCCAAGCGCATCCAGCCCAAGGAGTGGATCAAGCGGGCCCAGGCCGCGGTCGACAAGGCGGCCAAGGACCCCAACGCCAAGAACAACCACCGCGACTGACCGGGCGGGACGGACGGGACGGACACCATGAGCAACGTAGCCAAGAGCAGGGGGCGGGGCGGCTTCATCGCCGGATTCCTCGTCGTGCCGCTCGCGCTGTACCTGATCTTCGTGATCTGGCCGTACGTGCAGACGTTCGGCTATTCCTTCACCAACTGGACGGGACAGTCACCGACGTTCGACATCGTCGGCTTCGACAACTACGCCGACCTGCTGAAGGACGAGGTCTTCCGCGGCGCACTCTGGCACAACCTGCTGCTCCTGGTGTTCGTCCCGGTGGTCACCATCCTGCTGGCCCTGTTCTTCGCCTTCATGCTCAACGCCGGCGGCCGCAGCGGCGCCGGCGGCGTGCAGGGCGTGGCCGGCTCCGGGTTCTACAAGATCGTCTACTTCTTCCCGCAGGTGCTCTCCCTCGCCATCCTCGCGGTGCTCTTCGGGGCGGTCTACCGCAGCGACGAGGGCGGCCTGCTCAACGGCGTGCTGACCCGCATCGGCCTGGTCGACCCGCAGACCCCCATCGAATGGCTGAACGAGCCCGACCTCGTCCTGTGGTGCCTGCTGCTGGTCGTCGTCTGGCACGGGGTCGGCTTCTACCTGGTCCTGTTCTCCGCGGCCATGCAGTCCGTCCCCAAGGACATCTACGAGGCGGCGCTGCTCGACGGCGCCGGCCGCGCCCAGACCTTCTTCAAGGTCACCCTGCCCCTGCTGTGGGACTCCGTGCAGACCTCCGCGGTCTACCTCGGCATCGCGGCCATGGACATGTTCGTCCTGGTGTCCACCATGACCCAGGGGCAGTTCGGCGGCGGGCCCGACCACCACAGCGAGGTCATGGCCACCGTCCTGATGCGCAACTTCCTCTTCTTCGGCAAGAGCGGCTACGCCTGCGCCATGGGCGTCGTCATGCTCGTCCTCACCATGATCCTTTCCGTCATCACGCTGCGCGCCACCCGCCGCGAGCGCATCGAGTTCTGAGCGGGAGTGCCACGATGACCACCGAATCCACAGTGATCAAGGCCCCCGGTGAGGCGGCAGCCGACGCGGCCGGGGGATCGGGACGCACCGGGGAGCGCGAGCGCCGCGGCGCCGACGGCACCGTCCTCAACGTCTTCTCGCACGGCTTCCTGGCCGTCTGGGCCATACTGATCGTCCTGCCGCTGATCTGGCTCGCCCTGGGCTCCTTCAAGACCGATGCCCAGATCGGCGGGTCGGCCCTGAGCTGGCCCTCCAACTGGCACCTCGACGCCTTCGGGCGCGCCTGGGACAAGGGCATCGGCGACTACTTCGCCAACACCTTCATCGTCCTGGTCTTCTCCGTGCCGCTCACCATGCTCTTCGGGTCGATGGCGGCGTACGTACTGGCCCGCTACCCCTTCAAGGGGAACCGGTTCGTCTACTACTTCTTCGTCAGCGGGGCGATGTTCCCCGTCTTCCTCGCCCTCGTGCCGCTCTTCTTCATGGTCAAGCGGTTCGAGATGCTCAACACGTACCACGGGCTGATCCTCGTGTACGTGGCGTACTCGATGCCGTTCACCGTGTTCTTCATGCACAGCTTCTTCCGCACCCTGCCGACCGCGGTGCACGAGGCAGCGGTCATCGACGGGGCCTCGCACACCCGGATCTTCTTCCAGGTGATGCTGCCGATGGCCAAGCCCGGCCTGATCAGCGTCGGCATCTTCAACACGCTCGGCCAGTGGAACCAGTACATCCTGCCCTCGGTGCTGATGCAGCCGCAGAGCAGCTCCGACCCCGAGCGCTACCTGCTCACCCAGGGCCTGATCCAGCTCCAGCAGCAGCAGGGCTACGAGACCGACCTGCCGGTGCTGTTCGCGGGCGTGACCATCGCGATGATCCCGATGCTGGTGGTCTACCTCTCCTTCCAGCGGCAGATCCAGGCCGGCCTCACCTCGGCCACGCTCAAGTAGCCCGGCCGGCACGGACGAGGAGGGCGGGGCCGCCCCGAGACGGCCCCGCCCTCCTCCGCGTCCGGCCCCGGCCTACAGCCAGGTGCCGAAGCGGCGGACGTACCAGGTCTTCACCAGCTGCGTGAGGGTGCAGTACGCCAGCAGCACGCCCACCAGCCACGGGAAGTAGGACATCGGCACGGGCACGAAGCCCAGCGACGACGCCAGCGGCGAGAAGGGCAGGAACAGGCCCGTCAGCACTGCCAGGACGGTCATCACCATCACCGGCCACGAGGCCCGGGACTGCACGAACGGGACCTTCCGGGTCCGGATCATGTGGACGACCAGGGTCTGCGAGAGCAGGCCCTCGATGAACCAGCCGGACTGGAAGAGCGCCTGGTGCGCCTCGCTGTTCGCGCCGAACACGTTCCACATGATCACGAACATCGCGATGTCGAAGACCGAGCTGATCGGCCCGATCACGACCATGAAGCGGCCGATGCCCCGGGCGTCCCAGTTCCGCGGCCTGCGCAGGTACTCCTCGTCCATCCGGTCCCAGGGCGTGGCCAGCTGGGCGATGTCGTACACCAGGTTCTGCACCAGCAGCATGATCGCCAGCATCGGCTGGAACGGGATGAACGCGCTCGCCACCAGCACCGAGAAGACGTTGCCGAAGTTCGACGACGCGGTCATCTTGATGTACTTGATCGTGTTGCCGAAGGTGGTGCGGCCCTGCACCACGCCCTGCTCCAGGACCGTCAGGTCCTTCTCCAGCAGGATGATGTCCGCGGACTCCTTGGCGATGTCGACGGCGGTGTCGACGGAGATGCCGACGTCGGCGTCGCGCAGCGCGGCAGCGTCGTTGATCCCGTCGCCCAGGAAGCCGA
Source organism: Streptomyces sp. NPDC101118 (assembly GCF_044759445.1). Lineage (NCBI taxonomy): Bacteria > Bacillati > Actinomycetota > Actinomycetes > Kitasatosporales > Streptomycetaceae > Streptomyces > Streptomyces sp. NPDC101118. Next base: position 36,405 of record NZ_JBIVZG010000022.1, read on the forward strand.
CCGTGTGGCCGTCGGCCTGCAGGGCCCGTACGACCCGTGCCTTCTGCACCGGGTTCACCTTGGCGAACACGGTCGTACGGGCGGCCAGTTCGCGCAGCTGCGCGTCGTCGGCGGCGTCGATCTCGGTGCCGGGCACCACGTGCCCGACGTCGAGGCCGACGTCGGCGCAGACCCGGGCGGCCACCAGCTCGTTGTCGCCGGTGATCACCTTGACGGCGATGCCCTTGTCCGCCATGCCCCGCAGGGCCGCGGCCGCGTCCGCCTTCGGCGGGTCGAGGAAGGCGAGGAAGCCGACCAGCGTGAGGCCGTCCTCGTCCGCGACGGTGTAGCTGTCGCGGGGCGCGTCGAGCGTGCGCGTGGCGACGGCGAGGACGCGCAGGCCCTGCCGGTTGTGGTCCCGGGCTGTGGCGGCGGCGCCGGCGCGCAGGGCCTCGGTGAGCTCGACGCGCTCGCCGCGGTCCGTCATGTGGGTGCACAGGGCGAGGACCTCCTCGACGGCACCCTTGGTGATCATGACGTGTTCGGTGCGGCCGGGGTCGCCGACCAGGCTGTTGCGGTTGAGGACCACGGACATCCGGCGGCGGGCGAAGTCGAAGGGGATCTCGTCGACCATCGAGAACCGTGCGTCGACGACAACCTCCTCGGCCTCGTTGACGCGGTCGATGACCGCCCGGTCCATCAGGTTGCGCAGGCCGGTCTGGAAGTGCGCGTTGAGGTAGCCGTACTCCAGGACCTCGGCGTCCTCGCGGCCGTGCACGTCGAGGTGGCGGTCGAGGACGATGCGGTCCTCGGTGAGGGTGCCGGTCTTGTCGGTGCAGAGCACGTCCATCGCGCCCAGGTTCTGGATCGCGTTGAGCCGCTTGACGACGACCTTCTTCCGCGACATGGCGACCGCGCCGCGGGCGAGGTTGGCGGAGACCACCATCGGCAGCATCTCGGGGGTCAGTCCGACCGCCACGGCGACGGCGAAGAGGAAGGCCTCGTCCCAGTCGCCCTTGGTGACGCCGTTGACCGCGAAGACCACCGGGACCATGACCAGCATGAAGCGGATCAGCAGGAAGCTGACCTTGCGCACGCCCGTGTCGAAGTTGGTCCGGGGGCGCTCGCCGACCAGCGAGCCGGCCATGGAGCCGAAATAGGTGCCGGCGCCGGTGGCCACGACCACGCCGGTGGCGGTGCCGGAGGTGACCGAGGTGCCCATCAGGGCGAGGTTGCCGGCCTCGACGGGGTCGGTGGTGTCGCGCTGGCCGAGGTCCTCCGTACGGCTGTCGGCCTTGGCCACCGGGAGGGACTCGCCGGAGAGTGCGGCCTGGGAGACCATCAGGTCCTTGGCGGCGATCAGCCTCAGGTCGGCGGGGACGAGGTCGCCGGCCGCGAGCCGCACCACGTCGCCGGGGACGACCTGGTCCAGCGGGATCTCCACCGGCGTGGCGGCCGCTGCGGTGCCGGCCCGGCGCTGCACGGCGCAGGTGGTGGTGACCAGCTGCTTCAGCGCGTCGGCCGCCCGGCCCGAGCGGTACTCCTGCCAGAACCGGAGCAGTCCGCTGATGCCGACCATGACGGAGAGGATGACGACGCCGGGGTCGGCGGGGTCCTGCCAGTACATGATCCCGGCGAGGAACACCAGGACGAGGATGAAGGGGTTCCAGTAGGCCTTGGCCAGCTGGACGCACCAGTGCGGGGCGCGCTCGCGGGCGACGACGTTCGGGCCGTGCCGCTCCAGGCGGTGCTGTGCCTCCTGCCGGCTGAGGCCGTCGCGGGTGGTGCCGAGCTCCTGGAGCACCTGGGCGGCGGGGCGGGCGCTCAGCCCGGCGAGCCGCTCGCCGGCCCGGCGGGTGCCGGCTTCCAGCTCGGCCGCCTTCCGCTCGCGGCGGGTGCGGCCCGGCGGTGCGAGCTTCTGCGGGGTGCGCGGGGTGATCATGGTCATGTGAAGGCCTCCCTCCGCGTTTCCGGGCAGCGCGGAGCCGCACGGTGACGCGGAGTGGTCATGGACGCGCAGGGGTGTCCCGGCGGGGCCGGGGGCCCGCGCGTCGGCATGGGTGTGTCGCAGCCCCTCGGGCCGCCGCGCGGGGCGTCAGGGCATGCGGAAGGGAACGGCGGAACCGGTGGAAGGGGTCGGCCCCCGTGGGAGGGGTCAGCCCCCGTGGGACGGGAGGAACCCGCGGGACCGGTGCGACCGGGAAGGGGGACGCCGGCGGGTCAGCCGACGAGAGCGCGGCAGGAACTTCGGTCGGGACTCATCCCGAACACCTCCTCGCCTCGCGCTGTCGGAAAATGGGGTCGATCCGGCCGGACGGCCGCAGAGGATCAACGCCTCAGCGAGGCTAACACGTGTCCCAGAAGGTGCGCTCTGGGCCTTTTGGCCCTTTCCTCGGTCATAGGGACGAGTTCAGCGAAGGGTCCCTTGCGGGTGAGGGCCGTCTTGGGCTCTTGACGTAAGGAATCCCAAGGGCTCGACTTAGGTGTTCACAAGTTGAAAGAGCCGAGGGTCCGGATTGTGCGGTTTTTGTGATCCTTCCGGGGCCTCGGCCGGGGGGCGATGGCAGTGCCGTCGCTGAAGGGCAGGAGTGGATCAGTCGTGGAGACTCCGGGTTCGCAGTCGTCACTGCACCGGGCGAATCTCGAGCGGGTCGTACGCGCGGTACGGCTGGCCGGTTCGCTCACCCAGGCGGAGATCGCCCGTACCACCGGACTGTCGGCGGCCACGGTCTCCAACATCGTCCGGGAACTGAAGGACGGCGGCACGGTCGAGGTCACGCCGACCTCGGCGGGCGGCCGCCGGGCCCGCGCCGTCTCGCTCAGCGGCGACGCCGGCATCGTCATCGGCGTCGACTTCGGCCACACGCACCTGCGCGTGGCGGTGGGCAACCTGGCCCACCAGGTGGTCGCCGAGGAGTCCGAGCCGCTGGACGTCGACGCCTCGTCCAAGGAGGGGTTCGACCGGGCGGAAGTGCTGGTCGGGAGGCTGATCGAGACCGTCGGGGTGGGCCGGGACAAGGTGATCGGCGTGGGGCTCGGCGTCCCGGGCCCGATCGACGTGGAGTCCGGCACCCTGGGCTCCACCTCGATCCTGCCGGGCTGGACCGGCATCAACCCCCGCCAGGAGCTCTCCGAGCGGCTGGGCGTGCCCGTGTACGTCGACAACGACGCGAACCTCGGCGCGCTGGGGGAGCTGGTCTGGGGGAGCGGCCGGGGCGTGAAGGACCTGGCCTACATCAAGGTGGCCAGCGGTGTCGGCGCCGGGCTCGTCATCAACGGCCAGATCTACCGCGGCCCGGGCGGCACGGCCGGGGAGATCGGGCACATCACGCTGGACGAGTCGGGGCCGGTCTGCCGGTGCGGCAACCGCGGCTGCCTGGAGACCTTCGCCGCCGCGCGGTACGTGCTGCCGCTGCTCCAGCCCGGCCACGGGCCGGACCTCACGATGGAGCGCGTCGTCCAGTTGGCCCAGGAGGGCGATCCGGGATGCAGGCGGGTCATCGCGGACGTGGGCCGGCACATCGGCAGCGGCGTGGCGAACCTGTGCAACCTGCTCAACCCCAGCCGGGTGGTGCTGGGCGGCAGCCTCGCGGAGGCCGGTGAGCTGGTCCTGGCGCCCATCAGGGAGTCGGTCTCGCGGTACGCGATCCCCAGCGCCGCGCGCCGGCTTTCCGTCCTTACGGGTGCCCTGGGCGGGCGCGCCGAGGTGCTGGGGGCGCTGGCCCTCGTACTCTCGGAGATGGGTGATTCCACACTATTGGAGAGCAGTTCGGCCACTTCGCCTGGATCTGTCGGCTCGGAGAAGACCTCCGCCCTGTCTTCATCTAGATAACGGATGGCACCGTTGTCATCTCGTTAAGTCTTCACTCCTTGACGACAACCTTGCGGCCGAGTTGACTCACGTCACACCTCGGCCGCAGGTTGCGGCCACGTCAGGGAGGTTCACAAGATGAACACGCGTATCCGTCGTGTTGCCGTAGTCGTCGCGGGCGCCGCGATGGCCGCTTCCCTCGCTGCCTGTGGCAGCGCCAAGGAGTCGGGCGGGGGCACCAGCGAGTCCTCGCCGGGCGCCGCCAAGGGCGACGCGATCAAGGTCGGTCTGCTCCTGCCGGAGAACCAGACCGCGCGTTACGAGAAGTTCGACCAGCCGCTGATCGAGAAGAAGGTCAAGGAGCTGACGAACGGCAAGGGCGAGGTCGTCTACGCCAACGCCAAGCAGGACGCGACCACGCAGAACTCGCAGGTCGACACCATGATCACCAACAAGGTGGACGTCCTGATCGTCGACGCGGTCGACTCCAAGGCGATCGCCGGCTCGGTGAAGAAGGCCAAGGACGCGGGCATCCCGGTCGTCGCGTACGACCGCCTGGCCGAGGGCCCGATCGACGCCTACACCTCCTTCGACAACGAAGAGGTCGGCAAGGTCCAGGGCAAGGCCCTGCTGGAGGCCCTGGGCGACAAGGCCAAGGCCGGCCAGATCGTCATGATGAACGGCTCCGTCACGGACCCGAACGCCGCCCTCTTCAAGAAGGGCGCGCACTCCGAGCTCGACGGCAAGGTGAACATCGGCAAGGAGTACGACACCAAGGAGTGGAAGCCGGAGAACGCCAACGCCAACATGGAGGCGGCGATCTCCGCGCTCGGCAAGGACAAGATCGTCGGCGTCTACTCCGCGAACGACGGCATGGCGGGCGGCATCATCACCGCCCTGAAGTCCGCCGGTGTCAGCCCCCTGCCGCCGGTCACCGGCCAGGACGCCGAACTCGCCGGTGTGCAGCGCATCGTCGCGGGTGAGCAGTACATGAGCGTCTACAAGCCGTACGCCCCCGAGGCCGAGGCCGCCGCGGAGATGGCCGTCGCGCTGGCCAAGGGCGAGAAGCTCGACGCGATCGCCAAGTCCAAGGTCGACAGCCCCACCACCCAGGGCGTCCCGTCGCTCCTGATCCCGGTGGTCTCGCTCACCAAGGCCAACATCAAGGACACTGTGGTCAAGGACGGTGTTTACACCGTCGACGAGATCTGCACCGACAAGTACGCCGCCGCCTGCGCCGCGGCCGGGCTGAAGTAGCCCCAGGCCCCCCGCGGCCCCGCCCGGACGGACGGACCTTCGCGACCTGTCCGTCCGGGCCCCCGGATCCTGCCTGGCGCCCCGCCCCTCCTCACCCCGCCAACCGCGGCGGGGCGCCGGGCAGAAACGATTCCCTTCTTCCTTTCTCGCTCTTCTCTGTACGACATCCCCGCCGGTCAGGCGGCGAAGGAGATGGTTCATGTGTCCGCTGCGCCCGTGCTGGCGTTGCGAGGCGTCTCGAAGCGGTTCGGCGCCGTCCAGGCGCTCACCGACGTAGACCTCGAGATCCACGCCGGAGAGGTCGTCGCCCTCGTGGGCGACAACGGCGCCGGAAAGTCCACGCTGGTCAAGACGATCGCCGGAGTCCACCCCATCGATGACGGCGTCATCGAGTGGGAGGGCCGCTCCGTGCAGGTCACCAAGCCCCACGACGCCCAGAACCTCGGCATCGCGACGGTCTACCAGGACCTCGCGCTCTGCGACAACATCGACGTGGTCGGCAACCTCTTCCTCGGCCGCGAGCTGCGCCGTCGTGGAGTCCTCGACGAGGTGGAGATGGAGCGGCGCGCCCGCGAGCTCCTGACCACCCTGTCCATCCGCATCCCCAGTGTGCGGATCCCCATCGCCTCGCTCTCCGGCGGTCAGCGCCAGACCGTGGCGATCGCCCGCTCCATGCTGGGCGACCCCAAGCTCGTCATCCTCGACGAGCCCACCGCCGCCCTCGGCGTCGAGCAGACCGCCCAGGTGCTCGACCTGGTGGAGCGGCTCCGCGAGCGCGGCCACGCCGTCATCCTCATCAGCCACAACATGGCCGACGTCAAGGCGGTGGCCGACCGGGTCGCCGTGCTGCGCCTCGGCCGCAACAACGGTGTCTTCAAGGTCGCGGACACCTCGCAGGAAGAGATCATCTCCGCCATCACGGGAGCCACGGACAACGCCGTGACCCGCCGTGCGGCGCGCACCGGGGAGGCTCGCAAGTGAGCACCGAACACACGCCCGTCGACGCCGAGGTCCCCGGCCCCGCGACCCAGGCGGACGAGATCCCCCTCGCCGCGGTCCCCGCGGTGGACCCGCGCCTGCTGGTCCGCGAGCAGGGCCTCGCGGGCTACGTCGGAGAGTTCAAGCGCAAGATGCGCGCCGGTGACCTGGGCTCGCTGCCCGTGGTCGTCGGCCTGCTGATCATCTGCGCCATCTTCCAGAGCCTGAACTCCAACTTCCTCTCGGCCGAGAACCTGAGCAACATCGCGGTCACGATGGTCGCCACCGGCATGATCGCCGTCGGCATCATCTTCGTCCTGCTGCTCGGCGAGATCGACCTGTCCGTCGGCTCCGTCAGCGGTGTCTCCGGCGCCATCGTCGCCGTGCTCACCGTCACCCAGGGTGTCAACGAGTGGCTCGCGGTCCTCGTCGCCATCGCCGGCGGCGCGCTCATCGGCGCCATCCACGGCTTCTTCTTCGCCAAGATCGGCGCCCCGGCCTTCGCCGTCACCCTGTCCGGCCTGCTGTTCTGGTCCGGCTTCATGCTCCAGATCCTGGGCAGCAACGGCACGATCAACCTCGACTCCGAGGGCCTGGTCGGCAAGCTCACCACGTACTACTTCACCGACGTCGCCGCCGCCTACGGCCTGGCGCTGGTCGCGGTCGTGGCGTACTTCCTCGGCTCCTTCTTCGACGCCCGCCGCCGTGCGGCCGCCGGGGTGCCGTCCCGGCCCGTCGGCGAGATCGCGCTGCGCACCGGCCTGCTGGCGGTCGTGGCCTTCGGCGCCGCGGCGGTCTTCAACCAGTACAAGGGTCTGCCGCTCGCGATGCTGCTGTTCCTGGTGGTCCTGGTCGGCACCGACTTCCTGCTGCGCCGCACCACCTTCGGCCGCAAGGTCTTCGCCCTCGGCGGCAGCGTCGAGGCCTCCCGTCGCGCGGGCATCAACGTCACCGCGGTCCGGATCGCGGTGTTCTCCATCGCGGGCACCTTCGCGGCCATCGGCGGTCTGTTCTGGGCCTCCAAGATCGCGGCGGCGAACCAGAGCGCCGGCGCCGGCGACCTGCTGATGAACGTCATCGCGGCGGCCGTGATCGGCGGCACCAGCCTCTTCGGCGGCCGCGGCCGTACCTGGAACGCCCTCCTCGGCGTCATGGTCATCACGTCCATCCAGTACGGTCTCGCCCTGGAGGGGATCGCCACCCCGATCCAGTACATGATCACCGGCGCGGTGCTGCTGGCCACCGTGGTGATCGACTCCGTCACCCGCAAGACCCAGAAGACGGCCGGACGCGCCTAGCGCGGCCGGAAAGGGCCGCTCCGGCGGCCCGGGTCACACCGTCGAGTGCCCGGTACCGCGGACGCGGTACCGGGCACTTCGGCGTGGAACATTAGACTCGACAGACCAGCAAGCAACTGCAAGGAGGCACGGGTGCTGCTGACCCGCATCACGGGACCGCGCGATCTGGACCGGCTCAGCCCGGAGCAGCTGGACCAGCTGGCCGCGGAGATCAGGTCCTTCCTGGTCGACGCGGTCTCCAAGACCGGCGGGCACCTGGGCCCCAACCTCGGCGTGGTCGAACTGACGATCGCGCTCCACCGCGTCTTCCACTCGCCGAAGGACAAGGTCCTCTGGGACACCGGCCACCAGAGCTACGTGCACAAGCTGCTCACCGGCCGCCAGGACTTCTCCCGGCTGAAGATGAAGGGCGGTCTGTCCGGCTACCCCGCCCAGGCCGAGTCCGAGCACGACGTCATCGAGAACTCGCACGCCTCCACCGTGCTGGGCTGGGCCGACGGCCTGGCCAAGGCCAACGAGGTGCTCGGGCGCGCCGACCACCACGTCGCCGCCGTGATCGGCGACGGCGCCCTCACCGGCGGCATGGCCTGGGAGGCGCTCAACAACATCGCCGACGCCAAGGACCGCCCGCTGGTCATCGTCGTCAACGACAACGAGCGCTCGTACGCGCCGACCATCGGCGGCCTGGCCAACCACCTGGCGACCCTGCGCACCACCGACGGGTACGAGCGGTTCCTCGCCCGCGGCAAGGACCTCCTGGAGCGCACCCCGGTCGTCGGGAAGCCGCTGTACGAGACCCTGCACGGCGCCAAGAAGGGCCTGAAGGACTTCATCGCCCCCCAGGGCATGTTCGAGGACCTCGGCCTGAAGTACGTCGGCCCCATCGACGGCCACGACATCACCGCCCTGGAGTCCGCCCTCACCCGCGCCAAGCGCTTCGGCGGCCCGGTCATCGTCCACTGCCTGACCGAGAAGGGGCGCGGCTACCAGCCGGCCCTCCAGGACGAGGCGGACCGCTTCCACGCCGTCGGCAGGATCCACCCGGACACCGGCCTGCCGATCGCCTCCTCCGGCGCCGACTGGACCTCCGTCTTCGGCGAGGAGATGGTCGCGCTCGGCAAGGAGCGCGAGGACATCGTCGCCATCACGGCGGCCATGCTGCAGCCGGTGGGGCTCGACAAGTTCGCCAAGGCCTTCCCGGACCGCGTGTACGACGTCGGCATCGCCGAGCAGCACGGCGCGGTCTCCGCGGCCGGCCTCGCCACCGGCGGAGTGCACCCCGTCTTCGCCGTGTACGCGACCTTCCTCAACCGGGCCTTCGACCAGGTCCTGATGGACGTGGCCCTGCACAAGTGCGGCGTCACCTTCGTCCTGGACCGGGCCGGCGTCACCGGCACCGACGGCGCCTCCCACAACGGCATGTGGGACATGTCGATCCTCCAGGTGGTGCCGGGCCTGCGGCTCGCCGCCCCGCGCGACGCCGACCAGGTCCGCGCCCAGCTGCGCGAGGCCGTCGAGGTCAAGGACGCCCCCACGGTGGTCCGGTTCTCCAAGGGCGCCGTCGGCCCCGCCGTACCGGCCGTGGGCCGCGTCGGCGGGATGGACGTGCTCCGCGAGGCCGGCACCGACCGGCCCGACGTCCTGCTGGTGTCCGTGGGCGCGCTGGCCCCGATGTGCCTGGAGATCGCCGGCCTGCTCGACCGGCAGGGCATCTCCACCACCGTGGTCGACCCGCGCTGGGTCAAGCCGGTCGACGAGGCCATGGCCCCGCTCGCCGAGCGCCACCGGGTGGTCGTCACCGTCGAGGACAACAGCCGGGTCGGCGGCGTGGGCTCCGCCATCGCCCAGGCCCTGCGCGACGCCGACGTGGACATGCCGCTGCGCGACTTCGGCATCCCGCCGCGCTTCCTCGACCACGCCTCCCGCGCCGAGGTCATGGCCGAGATCGGGCTGACCGCGCCCGACATCGCCCGCCAGGTCACCGGCCTGGTGGCCAAGCTCGACGGCCGCTTCGACAGCGAGGCCGTGGAGGCCGCCGCCGACTGACGCGGCGGCGTGCCGCGGCGCCGGTGCCGGCGTGCCGCTCCGGCACTCCGCGCGGCGGGTCCTGACGGGATCCCGCCTTGAGCATCAGGGCCGGTCGGGTCACCCTTAATGGGTGGTCCGACCGGCCCATTCGCGTGAAAAGCACCCGTACGGAGCCCCACCAAGCCCTCCTGGGCCGCCCGGATTCCCATCATGGCCATCACGACGAGTGCGTGGAGGTACGCCGGTGAGCACGCAGCATGACACGGGACCAGGGCGGCCCGGCCGGGCCGACGGCATGTTCCGGACCAAAACGGTCGAGCAGTCGATCCTGGACACCGAGGAGCCCGAGCACGCGCTCAAGAAATCCCTGTCGGCCTGGGACCTGATGGTCTTCGGCGTCGGCGTCATCATCGGCACGGGCATCTTCGTGCTGACCGGCAAGGTGGCCAAGGAGACCGCGGGTCCCGCCACCGCCCTGGCCTTCGTGGCCGCCGGTGTCGCCTGTGCCCTGGCCGCCCTCTGCTACGCCGAGTTCGCCTCGACCGTGCCGGTCGCGGGTTCGGCGTACACCTTCAGCTACGCCTCGATCGGCGAGCTGCCCGCCTGGATCATCGGGTGGGACCTGGTGCTGGAGTTCGCGCTGGGCACGGCGGTGGTCGCGGTCGGCTGGTCCGGCTACGTCCGGTCGCTGATGGACAACGTGGGCTGGCACCTGCCACGGGCCCTTGAAGGGCCGGACGTGCCAGGGGGCACCTTCGACCTGCTGGCCTTCCTGCTGGTCCTGGTGCTGACCGCGATCCTGGTGGTGGGCGTGAAGCTGTCGGCGCGGATCACCGCGATCGTGGTGGCCATCAAGGTCACCGTGGTGATGATCGTGATCATCGCGGGCCTGTTCTTCATCGTCGGCGACAACTACTCGCCGTTCATCCCGCCCGCCGTCGCGCAGGAGGGCGGATCCGGGCTCGACGCCCCGCTGGTGCAGCTGATGTTCGGCTACGAGCCCACCAACTTCGGCGTCATGGGCATCTTCACGGCCGCGTCCGTGGTGTTCTTCGCCTTCATCGGCTTCGACGTGGTGGCCACCGCCGCCGAGGAGACCAAGCACCCGCAGCGGGACATGCCCAAGGGCATCCTGGGCTCGCTGCTCATCTGCACCGTGCTGTACGTGGCGGTCTCGCTGGTGGTCACCGGCATGCAGCACTACACCGAGCTGTCCACCAGCGCCCCGCTGGCCGACGCCTTCAAGGCGGCCGGGCATCCCGTGTACGGCGGCATCATCAGCTTCGGCGCCGCCGTCGGTCTGACCACGGTCTGCATGATCCTGCTGCTGGGCCAGACCCGCGTGTTCTTCGCGATGAGCCGTGACGGGCTGCTGCCGCGGTTCTTCTCGGTCACCCACCCGCACTTCAAGACGCCGTACCGGCCGACCATCCTGCTCGGCGGCGTCATCGCCGTCGTCGCGGGCTTCACCAGCATCAACGAGCTGGCGACGCTGGTGAACATCGGCACCCTGTTCGCCTTCGTGGTGGTGGCGCTGGGCGTCATCATCCTCCGCCGCACCCGGCCGGACCTGCACCGGGCCTTCCGCACCCCGTGGGTGCCGGTGATCCCGATCCTGTCCATCGCGGCCTCGGTCTGGCTGATGCTCAACCTGCCGGCCGAGACCTGGCTGCGGTTCGCCATCTGGATGGTGATCGGCTTCGCCGTGTACTTCCTGTACGGGCGCTCGCACAGCCGGATGAACGAGCGCGGCCGCGTCTGAGCCGCACGCGACGTGGCCCCCGCCTGTCCGACAGGCGGGGGCCACGCTGTGTGCGCACCGGGGCCGGACCGGGCGTCCGACGGTCCGTCAGCCCCCCGTCGCGGGGGACTTCTTGGCGGAGGCCGGGATCTTCTTGTCCTCGCGCACGGCCGTCCACAGGTCGGTGGCCTGCGGTTCCGCGACGACCACGCGGTTGGGGTCGACCTTGTCGTAGGCCACCGGCAGCATGATGGTCTCCATCGTGCTCGCGTCGACGCCCTTCATGGACTTGGCGAAGTCGGCCAGGGCGGTGAGGGAGGCCAGGTCCGAGTCGGTCGTCAGGGACTTCGTGCCGGCGTCGGCGAGCTTGTACAGCCGCGCCGGGCTGCCGAGGGCGTCCTGCTTCTTGATCTCCGTCAGCATCGCGAGCATGAACTGCTGCTGGAGGCCGATGCGTCCGAGGTCGCTGCCGTCGCCGTAGCCGTAGCGGGTGCGGACGAACTTCAGCGAGTCGGTGCCGTTGAGCTTGTGTGTGCCGGGCTCCAGGGTGAAGCCGCCCTTGGTGTCGTGGATCGGCTTGTCCGTGGTGACGGTGACGCCGCCGAGGGCGTCGACCAGACCCTTGAAGCCGGCGAAGTCGATCTCCACGAAGTGGTCGATGCGGACGCCCGACATCTTCTCCACCGTGTTCACCACGCAGGCCGGACCGGCCACGGTGTAGATGGAGTTGAACATCACACGCTTCTTCGACGGGAGCGTCCCGCCGTCCTTCTTCCTGCACTCGGGCCGGGTGACCAGGGTGTCGCGGGGGATGCTCACCGCGGTCACCTTGGACCGGCCCTCGGGTATGTGCATCAGCATCGCGGTGTCGGAGCGGGCGGTGCCGCCGACGTCGCCGTGGTCGAGGTCGCCGTTGGCGCCGCTGCGCGAGTCCGAGCCGAGGACCAGGACGTTCTGCGCGCCGGCCACCACCTTCTCCGGGCGGTTGTCCCCGATGGCCTTGTCCAGGTCCACGCTGTCGATGTTGCCGTTGAGGTGGCTGTACATCCACCAGACCGCGCCGCCGCCGATCAGGGCGAGGACGAGCAGGGCCAGCAGGATGATCTTGAATGCCTTGCCGCCCCGGCTGCTCTTGCGGGGGGCCCGGCGGGAACGCGGCGGTGCTTCGGTTGCCTGAGTCATGCCGTGTGAAGTCCTTCGATCCCGGTGATCGGTCGTGTGGGTGAGGCGACCGCCACCTCTGCGGGGGACCGGGCGGTCGTTCGCTCTCCGGCAGCGGAGCCGGGGGTCTGCACGCTGCGGCCGTGGAGCGATACCCGAGAACTATAGGCAAACGTGCACATCGAACGGGAGTGCCCTTATCGTGCTCGCGGGTACCGCGAGACGAACCCGCTGTGTCGGGAAAGGGAACCGGGAGGGGCAAGTGCGCGCAGTCGACAGCCGAACCGAGGGTGTGCGCACCGCAGAACCCCAGGCGGACCGTGCCGCGCCGGCGCACGCGGGCACCCGCGTCCTGCTGGTCGCGCCCCATGTGCGGGCCGCCGCCGTGCTGCTGGGGGAGGAGCGGGGGCCGGGTGCGGTCACCGCGCTGTGCCCGGAGGCCGGCGGTGCCGAGGACCGGTCCGCGTACGCGCGCGCCGCCGCCGAGGCCACCCGGCGCGGCTGCCCGGCCGACGCCGCCCCGCGCCCGCTGCGCCCCGAGGGCCTCGCCGACACCCTGCTGCGGGAGTTGTACGCCGTACGGCCGGACCGGGTCGTCACCGGCGACCCGCACGCGGTGCGCGACGGCGGTGCCGCCGGGGCGTGGGAGAGCGAGCTGGCGCTCGCGGTGCTGGACGCGGTGGAGGAGTACCAGCGCGCCACCGGTACCCCGGTGTTCACGGACTGCCGGGTCGTCGACCACGACGCCTGGCCCGCCGTCGCCTCGCGTCCGCGCTACCCGGCGCCGCTCCGGTGGGCGGTGCGCGGCACCGACGGCCGGGTCACCGCGTACCTGCCGGTGCCCGGCGCGGTGGTGCGCTGGACCGAGGGCGCCGACGGGCGGTGGGGCGGCCCGGAGCTGCTGCCGGTGCCGGGCCTGCTGCCCGGGCTGACGGTCGTACAGGGGCCGGACGGGTACGCGCGGCTGCTCGGGCTGCGCCGTACGGCCGCGGGTGCCGACTGGAGCACCGAGGTGGTCGGCGCGCTCCAGTACCAGACGGGCCGGCCGCTCGGGCCCTGGCACGTGAAGAACAACCCGCACCGTTCGGAGCCGGAGCGCGGCAAGTTCATCGGCATGCCGGCGGCCGTCTGCGACGGTGCGGGCACCCTGCACCTCTTCCTCCGCAACGACCTGCACACCCTCAACCACTGCTACGAGCGGGAGAACGGCGCCTGGTCGGGCTGGACCCTGCTGCGCGGCACCCGGGCCTCCGAGGACCTGGCGGCGCTGCGCGTGCCGGACGGCGGCGTCGAACTGTACGCGCGGCTGCGGGACCACGCGGGGACGGTCCGCTGGCACCGCGGCGGGCCGGACGGCGCCTGGGCCGAGGACCGGCGGGTGCCCGTGCACCCGGTGCCCGGCTCCCTGGCCGCCGCTCCGGACGCGGGCGCGCTGCGCTACCGGTACGCCGAGACGGGCGAGCCGTGCGAGTGGCGGTGGGGCGCGCAGGGTCCGGCGGGCCTCAACGCGCCGGGGGTTACCGGGCGTATCGCCGGTGTCCAGGGGGTTCCGGTGGGCGGCTGGAGCTGCACGGTGCTGGCGGCCGAGGACGAGCGGGGGACGTGCGCCATCGGCACGTACGTCGACGGGGCGCCGGAATCGGGGGTGTGGTGGTCGCCGACCGGCCGGCGAACTCTCGTACCGCCCGCGGTCGTCCGGGACCGCACCGGCCGGGTGATGATCGCCACACTGTCCCCTTCCGGGCGTCTTGAGGTGACCCGGCAGATACCGGGTCAGGCCCTTGACTTCGCAGCGTGGGAGACCATCGGGTAGTGGTCCCGGGTCCGGTGCGGACGGTGTGACGGCTGTCCGGGTTGCCCGAGTTATTCCGGCGGTTACATGCCCGTGACAATCCGGCGGGTACTATTCCTCACTCCAGGTAAAGCTGAGGTGAAGGCTGGAAGTCGACGCGGGGAACTCAGCCTGACTGTCACCACGGGTGTTTTTCCGTCCTGTTGATGTGGCCTCAGCCGCCTCCCCTTCTGCCTCTTTTTGCCTGGTGTCCGCAGCGCCGACGAGAGAAGAGGACGACTGTGATCGCCGCGCTGATCCGCCATGCGGAGATCAGCAAGGACAAGAACGTGCTTGTCCTTCTCACGCTGCTGGGCAGTTACCTGGCCATGCTGGTCTCGGCCGTGCTCGGGTACTTCTGGGTCTTCACGGGCGCCCTCGCGCTCAGCTACCTCTCGGACATCCACCTCCACAAGCACGAGCCGGACCTCATCAAGTTCCTCGGCAAGCTCAAGTGGGGCCTGTCCATTCGCGTCCTGGTGCGCGAGCTCTCCGTCCTGGTGATGCTGCGCGGCGTCGCGGGCATCGACGGCGACGCGTTCGTCGTCGTCTTCCTCGGCTTCGTCGCCGTGCACTCGCTGCGCCTCGTCTACACGTTCCTCTGCATGTTCATCAAGCGCCGCCGTGCGCTGCCGGTCCGCGTGCGCAACCTGGACCTGAGCAAGCTGAACATGCCGGAGCCGCCCCCGCAGATCGCGTTCAAGAGCCACGAGCGCAAGCTCCTGTACCTGGACACCGCGGTCATCGCCGGCGCCCTCGCCTCGCACTACACGAAGATCATCGGCTTCGGCGTGCTCGGCGTCGCCCTCGCCGTCACCCTCGCCGTCGTCGGCATGCTGATGCTGCTGCCGACGGTGAGCCAGTGCCGCCGCGTCCCCAGCCACGAGCGCACCTTCAAGATCCTCAACCAGCAGGTCGCGAAGTACAAGCCCGAGGTGGTCCTGTACTTCAGCTACGCCGCCGGTGCGCGCGACTCCGCCTACCAGGTCAACATGTGGCTGGACACGCTGGCCCGCCTCGGCCGCCGCCCGCTGATCGTGCTGCGCGAGGTCACCACCCTGCGCTTCCTCGCGTACACCCCGCTGCCGGTGGTCTGCATACCCAAGGCCGACGACCTCTCGCTGCTGGAGCTGCCCGAGGCCCGGGTCATCCTCTACCCGGCCAACGCCGGCAAGAACGTCCACATGCTCCGCATCGCCGAGGCCAAGCACGTCTTCATCGGCCACGGCGACAGCGACAAGCTCGCCAGCTCCAACCGCGTCAGCAAGGTCTACGACGAGATCTGGACCGCCGGCGAGGCCGGCGAGGACCGCTACCAGCGCCTGCGCGGCACCATCCCGTCCGCCGACCTGGTCCGCGTGGGCCGCCCCCAGCTCAGCGCCGTCGAGACCGTCGGCCCCCGCCCGCGGGAGCACATGACCACCATCATGTACGCGCCCACCTGGGAGGGCTGGACCGCCGACCCGTACCACACCTCCCTCGTCCTGATGGGCGAGAAGATGATCCGGATGCTGCTCAACATGGACCAGCCGGTCCGCGTCATCTACAAGCCCCACCCGCTCACCGGCAAGCGCTCCATCCAGGCCACCCGCGCCCACCGCCGCATCATCGCGATGCTGGAGGCCGACAACGCCCGCCGCGAGAAGCAGGCCGGGGCCGCCGCCAAGGCGATGGCCCAGGGCGACAAGCGGCTCTCCGAGCTCGAAGGCCGCATGGGCAAGCTCAAGGCCTGGACCGTCGTCGGCGTCTACGGCATCTGGGACAAGGACCGCTCCGCCCTCGCCAAGCCCCCGAAGGAGTCCTGGGAGCAGCTCCAGGGCGAGTGGCACGACACCTTCTGGCAGTCGCGCGGCCACGACCGCCACCAGGTCGTCACCGGCCAGCTGCCCTCGCTCTACAGCTGCTACAACGAGTCCGACATGATGATCAGCGACATCTCCAGTGTCGTCTCCGACTTCGTGCAGAGCGAGAAGCCGTACGTCGTCTGCAACCCCTCGGACATGGACCCCGAGCTGTTCAAGCAGCTCAACCCCGCCGCCTCGGCCGCCTACATCCTCGGCCCGTCCTGCGCCGACCTCCAGACCGGGGTCGACGCCGCCCGCTCGGGCGGCCGGGACCGGCTCGCCGACCACCGCGCCATCCTCAAGCGCTACCTCCTCGGCGACGGCGACTCGATGGTCCGCTTCAACGACGCGGTCAACGCGCTGTTCAGCAGGGCGTCCGAGAAGTTCCCGCCCGGCGACGTCGCCGAGCCGATCCTGGCCAACCCGTTCACCCGGGGCCAGACGGTCATGCACGACGCCACCATGCCGATCCGCGTGATCAGGCAACACCACCCGAACTCCATGGAGCAGTACTTCTAGGTCCCCTCCGGGACCTGTCCGTACCGCTCGGGCCCGCGCCGGCGCCCACCCCTTCACCAGACAGCAGAGCCGAGGAGTCGTCTTGTCCCTCACTGCCCGAACGATCGCAGTCGTCCTCGCGGGCGGCACCGGCCAGCGGGTCGGTCTCGCCATCCCCAAGCAGCTCGTCAAGATCGCCGGGCGCACCATCCTCGAACACACCCTCGCCGTCTTCGAGGAGACCGCCTCGGTCGACGAGGTGATGGTCGTGATGCACCCCGACTACGTCGCCGACGTCGAGGCCATCGTCACCGCGGCCGGCCTGCGGAAGGTCAGCCGCGTCATCGCCGGCGGCTCCACCCGCAACGAGACCACCTGCCGGGCCATCGACGCCATCTCCGCCGGGCTCGCCGAGGGCGAGGCCGACCCCAAGGTCCTCTTCCACGACGCCGTCCGCCCCCTGCTCTCGCAGCGGGTCATCGACGACTGCGTCGCCGCCCTCGACAAGTACGAGGCCGTCGACGTCGCCATCCCCTCGGCCGACACCATCATCGTCACCCGCACCCACGGCGAGGACGGCGAGTTCATCACGGACATCCCGGACCGCTCCCGGCTGCGCCGCGGCCAGACCCCCCAGGCCTTCCTGCTCTCCACCATCCGCCGCGCCTACGCGGTGGCCGCCGGCGACCCGAACTTCGAGGCCACCGACGACTGCTCCGTGGTCCTTCGCTACCTCCCCGACGTGCCCGTGCACGTCGTCGAGGGCGAGGAGCACAACATGAAGGTCACCCACCCGGTCGACATCTTCATCGCCGACAAGTTCTTCCAGCTGGCCCACCAGGCCGCGCCCGCCCACGGCGACGACGACACCTACCGCGCCGCCCTCCAGGGCACCTCCCTCGTCGTCTTCGGCGCCAGCTACGGCATCGGTGCCGACATAGCCGACTTCGCCGAGTCCTACGGCGCCACCGTCTTCCGCTTCAGCCGCTCCGGCACCGGCACCTTCGTCGAGGACCCCACCCACGTCGAGAAGGCCCTCGCCGAGGCGTACGAGAGCGCCGGCCGCATCGACTACGTCGTCAACACCGCCGGCGTGCTGCGCACCGGCAAGCTCGCCGAGACCGACCACGCGACCATCGAGAGCGCCACGCTCGTCAACTACCTCGCCCCGGTCCACATCGCCCGCGCCGCCCACCAGTACCTCGCCAGGACCCGCGGCCAGCTGCTGCTCTACACCTCCAGCAGCTACACCCGCGGCCGCGCCGGCTACAGCCTCTACTCCTCCGCCAAGGCCGCCACCGTCAACCTCACCCAGGCCCTGGCCGACGAGTGGGCCGCCGACGGCATCCGCGTCAACTGCGTCAACCCCGAGCGCACCCGCACCCCGATGCGCACCAAGGCCTTCGGCGACGAGCCCGCGGACTCGCTGCTCACCTCCGAGTCCGTCGCCCGCACCTCGGTCGACGTGCTCATCTCGCAGCTCACCGGCCACGTCATCGACGTACGCCGGCAGGACCCCTTCAAGACGGTGGCCGTGCCCGAGGGCGACCTCGCCGACGCCTTCGCGAAGGGCGACGAGAGCGACGCCGGCGCAGGGGACACCGAGGGGATCTGAGCGCGATGACGGCGATGCAGGGGCACGGCGGCCCCCGGCGGCGGATCTTCCTCGCGGGCGACTCCACGGTGATCACCCGCGGGGTGGACTACCTGCCGATGGCGGGCTGGGGCCAGATGCTCCAGCTGTTCTTCACGCCCGACGTCGAGGTCGTCAACTGCGCCCGGGCCGGCGCCAGTTCGATGAGCTTCTTCGACCGCGGCCGGTTCCAGTGGATCCTGAACAACGTCAGCCCCGGCGACTACGTGATCATCACGTTCGGCCAGGTCGACTACAAGCCGGGCAAGGGCCTGTACGCCGGCCCGCACGCCGACTACCAGCTCTACCTGAAGGCCATGGTCCAGCTCACCCGCGAGCACCAGGCCCACCCCGTGCTGGTGATGACCCACGAGCGGCGGAAGTTCGACAAGCACGACAACCTCATCCGCTACATCACCACCTACCCGATGGCGATGCGCGAGGTGGCCGCCGACACCTCGGCCCCGCTCATCGACCTCTACGCGCAGAGCCTGGAGTGGTGGGAGGCCCTCGGCCCCGACGTGAGCAAGGACCTCTTCACCCACCTGCGCCAGTACGAGAACCCGCTCGCCAACATCAAGGGCTGGGACGACACCCACTGCCGCGCCGAGGGCTGCACCGAGTTCGCCCGGTTCATCGCCCGCGCCATGCGCGACCAGGGGCTGATCCCCGCCCACCAGGTGACCGGACTCGACCGCACGGAGTTCACCGCCGAGGAGATGGGCTGGGTCTCCGTCGCCGAATCCGACCGGCGCGCCAAGGAGCGCGTCGCCGCCCCCACCGAGGACGCCAAGGCCCGGGTCGCCGGCGCCGTCCGCGCGCCCAGCGGCCCCGGGGTCGCCAAGCCGGGAGTGATGAAGTGACCTACCTGCTCACGGTCGTGAAGGTGGCCGAGGCCGGCCGGCCCGGCAACTCCGCCGTCGCCGCCGTCCACTCCGAGGTCCACCCGGCCGCCTCGGCCGCCCCCGGCCAGACCCTGCGCCTCGCGCTGACCGTCCAGGCCGCCCCCGGCGCCCGGCACGCCTACGGCTACCTCGACACCCGCCCCTTCGGCTTCGGCGAGGCCGCCGAGGTCCTGGCCGTCCAGGGCGTCGAGTACCTCCCCGAGCGCCACGCCTACCGGGTACGCGCCCAGGGCGGCGCCGCCGAGACCGGCTACCTCACCCTGCGGATCCGGCCGGAGACCGCCGAACCCGTGCTGCGCCCGGCCATCTCCGCCGCCGTGCCCGGCGAGGAGCCCCGCAAGCTCGTCCGCACCGAGCCGCTGGCCGACCTCGGCGTGCGCATCCGCCGGTTCCACGTCCCGGGCCGCGCCCTGAACGTCGCCCCGCACGCCGCCCACCTGCCCGCCCTGCTCGACCCGCGCCAGGGCATGCCCCCGGGCACCGCACTCGCCGGCCACGGCCAGGCGCGCCACGGCACGGTCGCGGTCACCCCCGAGGGAGTCCTCGCCTACCAGGCCGCGCCCGGCGCCCAGGGGTACGACGGCTTCACCTACACCCTCCGGTCCCCGCACGGCGAGACGGCCGAGGGGCAGGTCGTGGTGTACGTCGGCGACCTGTCGGCCACCCCCGGCGTGCTGACCCCGCCCGGCGCGAACGGCGCGGGCACCACCGCCCACCTGCCCTGGCGCCAGCCGAAGATCATCGGCGAACTGCCGTGGCCGCCCGAGTCCCTCACCGGCTGACCGGCCCCGACCGCCGCCGGCCCCGGCCCCCGGCCACCCAGGCCCCCGCACGCGACGAAGAGTGGTGAACCGCACCGTGACCCCCCAGGACCAGCCCGACGTCAGCGTCGTCATCGACGCGGCGAACGCCCTGCCCGGCCTCGCCGACTGCCTCACCTCGGTGCTGGCCCAGGCCGAGGAGGGCTTCCGCGTCGAGGTGCTGGCCTTCGACCGGGGCTCCCAGGACGGCTCCCGCGAACTGCTCCAGCAGTGGGCCGCCCAGTACCCCGGCTTCCTGCGGTTCGCCGCCCTCCCGCCGTCCGAGACGCCCGCCGAGGCCCGCAACACCGGCATCGAACAGGCCACCGGACGCCACCTGCTCTTCCTCAGCGGAACCGACCGGCTCACCCCCGGCGCGCTGCGCCGGATGGTCACCACCGCCGACCAGAACGAGGCCGACATCGTGCTCGGCAAGGTCGCCGGCCTGGACGGCCAGAAGGTCGGCACGTCGATGTTCGCCCGCAACGCGGCCGACGCGGACGTCTTCGCCTCCCGGGTCTACTGGTCCCTCAGCCCCGACAAGCTGTTCCGCCGCAGCCTGGTCGAGCGCTGCTTCCTGCGCTTCCCCGCCGACTGGCGGCTGGGCGAGGAGGTGGCCTTCACCGCCCTCGCGTACCTGTACGCCGACCGAGTCTCGGTCGTGGCGGACACCGTCTGCGTGCAGCAGGCCCGCCGGGTCGCCGGGGTCAACGCCTCCCGGTTCGGCGGCTCCCTCGCCGACCGCATGGCCATCACCCGGCAGCTCGTGCAGATGGTGGCCGAGCGGGTTCCGCCGGGCCCCGGCCGCGACCACGTGATGGCCCGCCACTTCGAGCTGGAGCTCGGCAAGGCCACCGGCGCCCCATACCGCGCCAGCAAGGACACCGAGCTGCGCTGGCAGGTCATGTCCGAGTGCCGCGAGCTGCTGGAGGCGTACGGCACCCCGGGCGTGTTCGCCAAGCTGCCGCGGCCGCTGTCGGTCCGCCTGGAGCTGATCCGGCGGGGCCGGTTCGCCGAGGCCGAGCGGCTCGTCGCGTACGAGCTCGACAAGGAGAAGCCCGAGCAGACCATCGAGGACGGGCGGGTCTTCCGGACGTACCCCTACTTCCGCGACCCGGACGTGGGCGTGCCCGACGACCGGTACGAGGTCACCCACACCCTGCGCGCCCGGCACCAGCTCACCAAGGTGACCTGGACGGACGCCACCCTCCAGCTGCTGGGCACCGCCTACATCGAGCAGCTGCCGACGCGGGACCCGAACACCCGGGTGGTGCTCCGCGAGCGCCGCACCGGTGCCGAACTGCGCTTCCGCACCTTCGCGTTCGACTCGCCCAAGCTGAAGGCCGCCTCGCCGAAGATCGAGCGCGGGCTCGCCTCCTGGGAGGCGCGCATCGACCTGTCGGCCGCCGACGGGCACCGCCCCATCACCGGGGGCCTGTGGGACGTCTTCCTCTCCGTCTCCTTCCAGGGGGTGGCGAAGGAGGTGCGGCTGGGTTCCTCGCGCGGCGAGGCCGTGACCGACCGCACCCGGCAGGGCGTCGTCGTCGGCCCCGTGGACGCCATGGGACTGGAGCCGGTCTGCCACCTGTACGCCACCAAGGCCGGCAACCTCACCCTGGAGGTCTCCGACCGGCGCCCGCTGCCGGGCGCCTGAGCCCGGCGGACCCCGGGCCTCCGGTACGGGCGTTCCCGCGTTCCGGTCAGGCGCCCGCCGGGCCGAAGGCGTGCACGGCCAGCCTGCGGTCGCCGGAGTCGCCGGTGGCGAAGCCCACGCAGAGCCGGGGCCGGTCCGTCACCCGCACCGCCAGCCCCTCGGGCTCGCGGTAGGGCAGCGAGAGCGCGGCGGCGACCGGAGCGCGGCCGTCGACCCGGCCGGTGCGCAGGTCGACGGCCGACAGCACGGTGTTGCCCCCGGACGAGCGCGGGTTGCCGCCCTTGCCGCCCTTGCCGTCCGTGAACTCGTTGCCCGTCACCTGGTACACGTGGTCGCCGTACAGCGCGCAGCCCTGGAAGGTCTCGTCCGGCTCCCGGCCCGCCTGGCGGACCGCGTACAGCTCCTCGTACCGTCCGGCGGCGAAGGAGTCCGCGGGGTAGACGGCGTACCACTGCCGGTCGGGCTTGCGCGCGGTCTGGTAGGCGACCATCACGCGGTGCTCGACGGCGTCGTAGACCGGCTGGTTCGCGAACGAGCCGGGGACGGGCCGGTGGTGACGGACCGACGGGTCGTCGCTGTCCAGTACGGCGCCGGGCTCGAAGGGGATCCGCGCCACGGCCCGCCCGTAGCCGGTCGTGGGGTCGGCGTCCGACTCGGTCCACAGCCACACGCCGCTGCGGGTGGGCTGGACGCCCATCGAGACGCCGTGCCCGAAGCCGCGCAGGACCATGTGCTGGAGGTCCCCGCCGTCCGCGGGGACACGGGTGACGCACAGGTCGCCGCTGCGGGCCCGCACCTCACTGGAGAAACGTTCCGGCTCGTCCGGCAGGCGCAGCCCGCCCTGGACGAGCTGGACGGCGTACACCTCGCCGCGGGTGTCGTCGAAGGCGAAGGACTGGGCGACGGTGGTCTGGGCGAGGCGGGTGGGCGCCAGCACCTCGGTGGTGTCGGCCGCGTCGAACACGCCGACGCGGCTGGACTCGTCCGGGCCGCCGGCCAGCCGTCCGGCGAGCAGCCCGCCGGAGACCGCGACGGCGGCCGAGCCGCCGGTCAGCAGGAGCGCGCGGCGGGACAGCCGGGTGCGCGGCCGGTGCATGGTGCGTCCCTCCGACTCGGGTTGACGTGGCACCAGGTCTCCTGGTGCGTGCGAGACCGGGCATTCTTCCACGCGCCCGGGACGGGGGCCCAATCCGCTACGGGGTCCCCCGCCGGATCCCGCACGGCCGCCCGGAAGATCAGTCACGGCTGCCCGGAAAGACGGCTGCCCGCCCGTGGTGGTTCCACGGGCGGGCAGCCGGACGGCACCGTTCAGGCTCAGGCGGGGACGCTCGCCAGGCCCGGGGCCAGGAACTTCTTGCCGTTCACGCGCTCCGAGACGCCCTCGCGGTCCAGGTACGGCGTGATGCCGCCCAGGTGGAAGGGCCAGCCGGCACCGGTGATCAGGCAGAGGTCGATGTCCTGGGCCTCGGCCACGACACCCTCCTCCAGCATCAGGCCGATCTCCTGCGCGACGGCGTCCAGGACGCGGTCCCGCACCTGCTCCTCGGTCAGGACGGAGTCGCCCTGCTTGAGGAGCGCGGCGACCTCGGGGTCCAGCTCCGGCTTGAAGCCGTTCTCCGCGTTGTACACGTAGAAGCCGCGCTTGCCGGCCTCGACGACCGCCTTCAGGTTGGGGGAGACCGTGAAGCGCTCCGGGAAGGCTCGGTTCAGGGTCTCGGAGACGTGCAGGCCGATGGCCGGGCCCACGAGCTCCAGGAGCACCAGCGGGGACATCGGCAGGCCGAGCGGCTCGATGGCCTTCTCCGCCGTGACGACCGGGGTGCCCTCGTCGATGACGTTCTGGATCTCGCCCATGAAGCGGGTGAGGATGCGGTTCACGACGAACGCCGGGGCGTCCTTGGTGAGGACCGCGGTCTTCTTCAGCTTCTTGGCGACGCCGAAGGCCGTGGCCAGGGAGGCGTCGTCGGTCTGCTCGCCGCGGACGATCTCCAGGAGCGGGAGGATCGCGACCGGGTTGAAGAAGTGGAAGCCGACCACGCGCTCCGGGTGCCGGAGCTTGGAGGCCATCTCCGAGACGGACAGCGAGGAGGTGTTGGTGGCGAGGATCGCGTGCGCCGGGGCGACGGCCTCGACCTCCGCGAACACCTTCTGCTTGACCGACATCTCCTCGAACACGGCCTCGATGATGAAGTCCGCGTCCGCGAAGCCCTCGGCCTTGTCCAGGACACCGCTGACCAGGCCCTTGAGGCGGTTGGCCTTGTCCTGGTTGATGCGGCCCTTGCCGAGCAGCTTCTCGATCTCGGCGTGGACGTAGCCCACGCCCTTGTCCACGCGCTCCTGGTCGATGTCGGTGAGGACCACCGGCACCTCCAGGCGGCGCAGGAAGAGCAGCGCCAGCTGCGAGGCCATCAGGCCCGCGCCGACGACGCCGACCTTGGTGACCGGGCGGGCCAGGGACTTGTCCGGGGCGCCGGCCGGGCGCTTGGCGCGCTTCTGGACCAGGTTGAAGGCGTAGATGCCGGAGCGCAGCTCGCCGCCCATGATGAGGTCCGCGAGCGCGGTGTCCTCGGCGTCGAAGCCCTTCTGCAGGTCGCCGTCCTTGGACGCCTCGATGATGTCGAGGGCGCGGTACGCGGCCGGGGCGGCGCCGTGCACCTTCGAGTCCGCGATGGCGCGGCCCTTGGCGACGGCCGCGTCCCAGCCCTCGCCGCGGTCGATCTCGGGGCGGACGACCTCGGTCTCGCCCTTGAGGACCTTCGCGGTCCACAGCAGCGACTGCTCCAGGAAGTCGGCGCCGTCGAAGGCGGCGTCCGCGATGCCCAGGTCGAAGACCTGCTGGCCCTTGAGCTGCTTGTTCTGGTTGAGCGAGTTCTCGATGATCACCGAGACCGCCTTCTCCGCACCGATCAGGTTCGGCAGGATCGTGCAGCCGCCCCAGCCGGGGACGAGGCCCAGGAAGACCTCGGGCAGCGAGAACGCGGGGAGCGCGCGGGAGACCGTGCGGTACGTGCAGTGCAGACCGGCCTCGACACCGCCGCCCATCGCCGCGCCGTTGTAGTACGCGAAGGTGGGGACGGCCAGGGCCGCGAGGCGCTTGAAGACGTCGTGGCCGCCCTTGCCGATGGCCAGGGCCTCCTCGTGCTTCTTCAGCAGCTCGACGCCCTTGAGGTCGGCGCCGACGGCGAAGATGAACGGCTTGCCGGTCAGGCCCGCACCGACGATGGAGCCCTCGGCGGCCTCCTTCTCGACCTGGTCCAGCGCCGTGTTCAGGTTGGCGAGGGACTGCGGGCCGAAGGTGGTCGGCTTGGTGTGGTCGAAGCCGTTGTCCAGCGTGATCAGGGCGAAGCGGCCCGCGCCGAACGGCAGGTCGAGGTGGCGGACGTGCGCCTGCGTGACGACCTCGTCCGGGAACAGCTCGGCCGCGCCCTTCAGGAGCTCAGCGGTGGTGCTCACTTGGAGTCTCCTTCGGCGTTGAAGTTCGGGTTCTCCCAGATGACCGTGGCGCCCATGCCGAAGCCGACGCACATGGTGGTCAGGCCGTAGCGGACGTGCGGCTGCTCTTCGAACTGACGGGCCAGCTGCGTCATCAGGCGCACGCCGGAGGAGGCGAGCGGGTGACCGAAGGCGATGGCGCCTCCGTACTGGTTCACGCGGGCGTCGTCGTCGGCGATGCCGTAGTGCTCCAGGAACGCGAGGACCTGGACCGCGAAGGCCTCGTTGATCTCGAAGAGACCGATGTCCTCGATCGTCAGGCCGGCCTGGGCCAGGGCCTTCTCGGTGGCCGGGATCGGGCCGTAGCCCATGACCTCGGGCTCGACACCCGCGAAGGAGTACGAGACCAGGCGCATCTTGACCGGGAGGTTGTTCTCCCGGGCGAAGTCCTCGGACGCGATGATCGCGGCGGTGGCACCGTCGTTGAGACCGGCGGCGTTGCCCGCGGTGACCCGGCCGTGCGTACGGAACGGGGTCTTCAGGCCGGCCAGGTTCTCCAGCGTGGTGCCCGGGCGCATCGGCTCGTCGGAGGTGACCAGACCCCAGCCCGTCTCACCGGCCGCCTCGTTGGTGTTGCGCACCGAGATCGGGACCAGGTCCTGCTGGATCTTGCCGTCGGCGTACGCCTTGGCGGCCTTCTCCTGCGAGCGCACGGCGTACTCGTCGGCGCGGAGCTTGGTGATGGTCGGGTACCGGTCGTGCAGGTTCTCGGCGGTCATGCCCATGAACAGGGCGGACTCGTCGACCAGCTTCTCGGAGACGAAGCGCGGGTTCGGGTCCACGCCCTCGCCCATGGGGTGACGGCCCATGTGCTCGACACCGCCGGCGAGGGCGACGTCGTACGCACCGAAGGCCACGCCGCCCGCGACGGCGGTCACGGCGGTCAGCGCGCCGGCGCACATGCGGTCGATGGAGTAGCCCGGGACGGACTGCGGCAGGCCCGCGAGGATGCCCGCGGTGCGGCCGAGGGTCAGGCCCTGGTCGCCGATCTGCGTGGTCGCGGCGATCGCGACCTCGTCGATCTTCTTGGGGTCCAGGTCCGGGTTGCGGCGCAGCAGCTCCCGGATCGCCTTCACGACGAGGTCGTCGGCGCGGGTCTCGTGGTAGATGCCCTTCGGGCCCGCCTTGCCGAACGGGGTGCGGACGCCGTCGACGAAGACGACGTCCCTGACGGTACGAGGCACGTTGGCTCTCCTCCAGGTGCGGGATGGCACTGCTGCGCGGGAGCGCGCACCGCGACTGAGCGCGCGCTCACCTCGCCCATGCTACTTGCGGGTAACCCATGTGGACAGCCCCTGCCCCGGGAGCGGCGAAGGTCACATCCGGACCATGGCCCGTGCGCCCGTCGCGCGCCCGGCCGATCGGACCGCCGGCCACCCCGATGGGGTCGTCCTCGCCCCCCGCCCGGCCCGGCTCGTGCCCCGGCCTCCCGGCGGCCCGGATCCTTGCTGCGCCGGGGGCGCCCGCCCCCGCGCAGCCGCCGACGGAACGGAGTCCCGCATGGCCATCAAGCACACCGACCACGCCGTCCAGCACAAGTCGACCGTCCCCGCGAACGAGAACGACCTGGTCAGCCTGTTCGTCCGAGAGTACGACGGGACGCCGCCGGGCACCCCGATCGAGAAACGCCGCGCCGTCCTGATGCTGCACGGCAGGACCGTGCCCGCCCTGGCGATCTACGACATCGGCACCGGCGACTACAGCTGGTCCCGGGTGCTGGCGCACGCCGGCTACGACGTGTTCGTGATGGACCTCCAGGGCATGGGACTCTCGCCCCGCCCGAAGATGGACGAGCCGTGCAACGCCAACCCGGCCCACCACAGCCGGGTGACGGACCCCAACCTGCCGCTCACCGAACCCTGCTCCCCGTACTACAAGTTCCAGCTGAACAACTCGCAGAGCGACTGGGACGAGGTCCACCGCGTCGTCGAGTACATCAGAACGGAGGTGCACCCCGGTGTCGGCAAGCTGGACCTGATCGGCAACTCGGCCGCGGCCTTCGCGCTCGGCCCGTACACCATCCAGCACAAGGAGAACGTCCGCAGCCTGATGCTCCAGGCGCCGGTCTTCCGGGCCGACGGCCAGGCCAGCGCCCCGGGCACCGAGTTCGGCGCGCCGTCCACGATGCCGGTGAACACCCCTCCGTACCCGATGAACCTCGGTACGAAGGCGGGGCTGAAGGCGGCCCTGGAGGCGGAGGCCGGGACGGACTGCCCGGGCCAGCACGGTGACGACCTCGACGCACTCGTCGACATGGTCTGGGACGCGATCATGGCGAGCGACACCAAGGGGCGCACCTGGGGCAAGGTGCTGCCCGACGGCCGGACGGAGGGCGTGAGCCGGCAGCGCCAGGCCTTCTGGTGGGGCTGGAACAAGAAGACGGTGCCGCTGCACGGGGTGCTCGGCGGCGACGTCCCGGTGTGCATCGTCTACGGCGACCTGGACAGGACCGTGACCACCGCGGGCCTGTCGGTCACCGAGCTGTACAAGGCCGTCCCGGGCGACAGGAAGCTGATGTTCAAGGTGTCCTGTGCCAGCCACCAGTGGCCCTGGGAGGGCCGCCGGACGACGTTGCACACGATGTCGAAGCAGTGGCTCAAGCACGGCAAGGTGTTCGGCAGGGACAAGGGCAGCTTCCACGTGGACGGGAACGACGACGTCACGCCGCTGCCCGTGCCGTAGGGCCACCGCCGGGCGCGCGGGTCCGCCCGGCGCGCGTGCCCCGGAGACGCGGGAGCCCCCGGCCGGGTCGGCCGGGGGCTCCCGGGACGTCGCGGGTCAGGCCTGGGCGGAGGACAGGGCCTCGACCAGGGCCGGGGTCACCTGCTCGACCTGCCACGGGCGGGCGCCGTAGCCGGCGAGGGCCTCGGCCACCGTGTCGCGGTCCACCCGCTGCGGGGGCTCCCAGCACAGCCGGCGCACCGTGTCCGGGGTGATCAGGTTCTCCTGCGGCAGGTTCAGCTCCTCCGCCAGGGCGGAGACGGCGGCGCGGGCCGCCGAGAGCCGGGCCGCGGCGACCGGGTCCTTCTCCGCCCAGGAGCGCGGCGGCGGGGGACCCGACGGGGTCTGGCCCGGCTGCGGCAGCTCGGTGTCGGGGAGGGCCTTGGCCCGGTCCACGGCGGCCATCCACTGGTCGAGCTGGCGCCGTCCCATGCGCTGGCCGTAGCCCGGCAGCGCGGCGAGCGCGTGCACGTTCAGCGGCAGGGCGAGGGCCGCCTCGACGATGGCCGCGTCGCCCAGCACCTTGCCGGGGGAGACGTCGCGGCGCTGCGCGATCCGGTCGCGGGTGTTCCACAGCTCCCGCACCACCGCCATCTGACGGCGCCGACGCACCTTGTGCATGCCGGAGGTGCGGCGCCAGGGGTCCTTGCGCGGCGGGGCGGGCGGGGCCGAGGCGATGGCGTCGAACTCCTGCCGGGCCCACTCCAGCTTGCCCTGGCGGTCCAGTTCCTTCTCCAGGGCGTCCCGCAGGTCCACCAGCAGCTCCACGTCGAGCGCGGCGTAGCGCAGCCAGGGCTCGGGCAGCGGGCGGGTGGACCAGTCGACGGCCGAGTGCCCCTTCTCCAGGGCGTAGCCGAGGACGCTCTCGACCATGGCGCCCAGGCCCACCCGCGGGAAGCCGGCCAGCCGTCCGGCCAGCTCGGTGTCGAACAGCGTGGTGGGCACCATGCCTATTTCGCGCAGGCACGGCAGGTCCTGGGTGGCGGCGTGCAGGATCCACTCGGTGCCGGAGAGCACCTCGCCGAGGCCCGACAGGTCGGGACAGCCCACCGGGTCGACCAGCGCGGAGCCGGCGCCCTCGCGGCGCAGCTGCACCAGGTAGGCGCGCTGGCCGTAGCGGTAGCCGGAGGCGCGCTCGGCGTCGACGGCCACCGGGCCGGTGCCCGCGGCGAAGGCCGCGATCACCCGGTCCAGGCCGTCCTGGTCGGCGACCACGGGCGGAATCCCCTCGCGGGGTTCGAGCAACGGGATCGGCAGCCCATCGGCAGAAACGACGTCGTCCGGAGGGCCGCCCCCGGTGGTGGTGCGCGGTGTGGTCGCGTCACGTGTGGTCTCTTGGGCGTCGGTCACCTGTCAAGGGTATCCGTGGATACGACGCGCCCGTCGCCGGAACGTTCCGTCGACGGGCGCGGTCGTTGTGTAAAGCCGTTGTCCGGCCGTTTGCCGTGGATATGCCGGGTATTCGCGGACCCGGGGTCAGTGGATGATCCCGGTCCGCAGGGCGACCGCGACCATCCCGGCCCGGTCCCCGGTGCCCAGCTTGCGGGCGATCCGGGCGAGGTGGGACTTGACGGTCAGGGCGGACAGGCCCATCGAGACGCCGATGGCCTTGTTGGACTGGCCCTCGGCGACGAGGCGGAGCACCTCGACCTCGCGGCCGGACAGCTCGCGGTAGCCGCCCGGGTGGCTCGGGGCACCCGGGGGGCGGCGGTGCATCCGGGCCGCCGCGGCGCCGATGGGGGCGGCGCCGGGACGGCTGGGCAGGCCGAGGTTGGTGCGCGTACCGGTGACGACGTAACCCTTGACGCCGCCCGCGAGGGCGTTGCGGACCGCGCCGATGTCGTCGGCGGCGGACAGGGCCAGGCCGTTGGGCCAGCCCGCGGCCCGCGTCTCGGACAGCAGGGTGAGACCGGAACCGTCGGGCAGGTGGACGTCGGCCACGCAGATGTCGCGCGGGTTGCCGACGCGGGGGCGGGCCTCCGCGATGGACGACGCCTCGATCACGTCACGTACTCCGAGGGCCCACAGATGGCGGGTCACGGTGGAACGGACGCGCGGGTCGGCCACGACGACCATGGCCGTCGGCTTGTTCGGGCGGTAGGCGACCAGGCTTGCGGGCTGCTCGAGAAGAACGGACACCAGGCCTCCTGGGGAGTGGCGGGACGGCCGGCTCGGGGAAGAAGCCGGTGCGAACCGTGCGGATGGTCATTGACCTCTTCGGCACGTCACCCGCCCGGCTTTAGGGAATGATCACGATTTGGTGAGTAACAATTCGGGCAATTCGGACGCGCGATCGATCGTAGGGTGATCAGAACCCCGCAAGGGGGACACTCTGCCGCGCCGATGCGGCCGGACGGCCCACTCGTACGGGTGGTGCGGGCCGCTCCCGCGGGGGGTGCGGTCCGCCTCCACCGGGGTGCGGTCCGCCTCCACGGGGGGTGCGGCCCGCTTCCGCGCCGGGTGGGGGCCGCGTCCTACGGGTGGTGGGGGCCGCGCCGCTGTGGCAGGGAGACCACGGCCGTGTCGGCCGGTCCCGCCGGCGGCAGCCCCGCCACCTGGGCCAGCAGCTCGCACCAGGCCGACAGGTGGGCCGCCGTGTCCGGCACCCCTCCCACGCCCTCGCGCGGCGTCCACGAGGCCCTGATCTCGATCTGGGTCGCCGGTCTCCGGGCCGACAGCCCCCCGAAGTAGTACGAGCCGGCTCGCGTCACCGTGCCGCTCGCCTCCCCGTACGTCAGCCCGCGCGCCTCCAGCGCCCCGGTCAGCCACGACCAGCACACCTCGGGCAGCAGCGGGTCCGCGGCCATCTCCGGCTCCAGCTCCGCCCGTACGAGCGTCACCAGCCGGAAGGTCCCGTGCCACGCCTCGTGCCCCGCCGGGTCGTGCAGCAGGATCAGCCGGCCGTCGGCCAGGTCCTCGTCGTCCTCGACCACCGCCGCCTCCAGTGCGTAGGCGTGCGGCGCCAGTCTCTTGGGCGGTGCGGTGGGGTCGATCTCGATCCCCGGCCTCAGCCGCGCCTTCCTCAAGCCGTCGACCGCCCGCCGGAACGGGAGCGGGACGGAGCTCTCCTCCGCGCTGTCAGTACCGTCAGCGCCATCTGAAAATCGTCCCTGAGCCGCAGCCATGCGGGGAAGACTAGGCGGAAGGAGGCCCCGTTCAGCGCAGGGACACCCGCCCCGGGTCGGGCACTTCGACATACGTGCGAAGATTTGCACCGTGAGCGCCATTGACCGGCCCGCGGGCCAGCAGAGCCAGACGTACGATTCCGCCTTCCTGAAGGCGTGCCGCCGCGAGCCCGTTCCGCACACCCCCGTGTGGTTCATGCGCCAGGCCGGGCGCTCACTCCCCGAGTACCGCCGGGTCCGCGAGGGCACCCAGATGCTCGAGTCCTGCATGCGCCCCGACCTGGTCACCGAGATCACGCTGCAGCCGGTCCGCCGCCACAACGTCGACGCCGCGATCTTCTTCAGCGACATCGTGGTGCCGCTCAAGGCCATCGGCATCGACCTGGACATCAAGCCGGGCGTCGGTCCGGTCGTCGCCCAGCCGATCCGCTCCCGCGCCGACCTCGCACAGCTGCGCGACCTGACCCCCGAGGACGTCCCGTACGTCACCGAGGCCATCGGCATGCTCACGGGTGAACTCGGCGGCACGCCGTTGATCGGCTTCGCCGGGGCGCCTTTCACCCTCGCGAGCTACCTGGTCGAGGGCGGCCCGTCGCGCAACCACGAGCACACCAAGGCGCTCATGTACGGTGACCCGCAGCTCTGGGCCGACCTGGTCGACCGCCTCGCCGAGATCACCTCCGCCTTCCTGAAGGTCCAGATCGAGGCCGGCGCCTCCGCGGTCCAGCTCTTCGACTCCTGGGTCGGCGCCCTGTCCCCGGCCGACTACCGCCGCTCGGTGATGCCGGCGTCGGCGAAGGTCCTGGAGTCCGTCGCCTCGTACGGCGTCCCGCGCATCCACTTCGGCGTGGGCACCGGCGAGCTGCTCGGCCTGATGGGCGAGGCCGGCGCGGACGTCGTGGGCGTCGACTACCGGGTGGCGCTCGACGAGGCCGCCCGCCGGGTGGGCCCCGGCAAGGCGCTCCAGGGCAACCTGGACCCGGCCGTCCTCTTCTCCACGACGGAGGCCGTCGAGAGGAAGACGGACGAGGTCCTCGCCGCCGCCTCCTCCCTGGAGGGCCACGTCTTCAACCTGGGCCACGGCGTCCTCCCGACCACGGACCCGGACGCCCTGACCCGCCTGGTGGACTACGTCCACACCCGCACGCAGCGCTAGCCGCTCCGCTCCCACCCTTCGCCCGTCCGCTCCGCGGGGCTCACGCCCCGGCGGGGCGGGCGGGCGTTTGCGTGTGCCGAGGGACGTCGTCGTCGCGGACGATCATGAGGATCTGGTTGGGGGGCACCGAGCCTGCGACGGCGGTCCGGTCCTGGGCGACCAAGGAGAGCCAGGCCTCGTGCAGCAGGCGGGTCGCCCCGTCCTTGCCCGCACCGGCCAGCCGCAGGGAGGTGGTGGCGGCGTTCAGGGCGAAGCGGGCGCACGACATCGTCCGGGCGTCGGAAGGGGCTGTCCGGTCCCGGACGGCGGTCAGGAGCTCCAGAACCAGCTCCACCAGGACGAGTCCGCGGTCGACCAGCTCTCGGGAGACGGACGGGACCATCTGGAGGTAGGTACGGCGCAGCGTAACGGTCGGATCTTCCGGGACGAGGAACGCCGCGACCCACTCCGGGATGCGGTCCTGCAGCAGGCCGTCCAGGGCCAGCGTCGGCGACGGCACCTCCTCGCCGCTGGAGGGAGCCCAGACGGTCGACAGCATGCGGAACCCGGCGAGGACGGTCTCCAGTGTCCGGTCGTGAGAGCTGATCGCGTGGTCAAGGGCGGCGTCGAGCGTCTCGCCGCGGCTGTGGTCGGGGTCGAGGGTGGCTCCTGAGGAAAGGGCGAGCGCCTCGGCCACGCTCGGGGCGAGGGCGGAACCGAGCGTTCGACGGAAGTCGACGGCAGGGCCGAGCACGCCGACCGGGTCGGCTTCGAGCAGGTCGAGGCCGGCGGCCAGCGCGTGCTCGGTTCCGGGGGCGTCGGTCGGAGCGTCGTCGAGTGCCTGGCCGAGGGCCGGCCCGAGGGCCTGGCAGAGGACCCTGGCGCGGGCGAGGTCGTCGGCGAGGCCGGGAGCGTACACATCGGCGGGGCGCAGAGAGCGGACGTCGATGGTGCCGTGCGGCCGGTGCGGGGAGTCGGCACGGATCGATGCCTGGCCGGAGACCAGGGCAGTGGCCGAGGCGAGGGCGTGGAGGATGTCGCCCGTCTCGCGGGACGCCAGCGAGTCTGCGAGCGCGCCCAGCTGCGCGCGGACCGTGGTGTCGGAGATGAGGCCCATCATGTCGGCGATGCGGGCGCGGGCTCCGGCCAGGCTGTGGGCGGCGGAGAGGGCGATCACCGTGCGCAGACGGGCGAGAGCGGGATCCGCCGGCGGTTCGGCGGCGCGCACGAGAGCGGAGATGACCACCCTGACCCAGCCTTCCACCCGCGCCTGCTGCCCGGGTGGCTGGACCAACAGCCGCAGCCGGCGCGTGGCCTCCCGACGGTCCGAGGCGGGGGATCGCACGATCTGGTCGAGGCTGGGCTCGTAGGGCCAGGGGGTACCGGGAGGCTGGTGCAGGAGCGTGTTCTGGCCGTCCTGTACCCACAGGGTGCGGCCGGTGAGGGCGGCGGCCCAGGCGGCAGGCGCCCCGGAGGGGTCATCGGGCTCGGCCGCCGCTTCGGCCCGCGGAAGCTCCTCAGGAGCCGGCAGCCGGAGGGCACCGCTGCCCGTGAGGGCGTTGAGCCAGGCCACGAAGCGCTCCGCGTCGCCCGGACCCATGCCCACGGCGACTCCGTCGCCCACGCCGGCGAGGTCCCCGGGGCCGCCGACGCCATAGGGATGGTGGCGTCCGGCCGCCCGTTCCTCGCGGACGAAGAAGTCGTACAACGTGCGCGGCACCGGACGGGTGCACAGGGCCGCCGCGTCGCCGAGCGGGACGGTCTCCCGCAGGAAGCGGGTGGCCTGGATGCCGGCGAGGAGCCGTTCGCGGTCCGGGGCGTGGGGTGCGCCGGGCGACGGTGGGGCCAGCGTCTCCTCCAGGCGGGCGCGGACCGCGGGGTCGACCGTCCTGGCCTGGTCGACGCAGTCGGCGGCCAGGGCCAGGGCCGGGACCGAGCCGGTGTCCAGGCAGGCGGTGATGACGTCGGTGGCGTCGTTGCCCGCGCACCACAGGAGGACCGTCTCCCGGTACCAGGGGTCGTCGACGTTGCCGGTCAGCAGGCCGGTGTCGGCGCGGGGGGTGCTGAGCAGGGCGGCGGCGAGGTACTCCTGGAGGGTCAGGTGGGCGAAGCCGTAGAAGCCGTGGTCGCGTTCGACCAGGAGGCCGCTCTTGCGGGCCTCTTCCAGGAACACCTCGGGCGTCACGCCGCCGGGGACCTGGCGCAGTGGGCGGCGGATCGCCCGGGCGGCGTCGGCCGCGGGCCAGTCCCGGACCCGGGCCCGCATCATCGCCAGGGCCAGGTGCTGGATGACGTGCTGTTTGTGCGGGCCGCTCAGGCCGGTGGCGTCGCGCAGGCCGCGCACCTCGTACCGGCGGTGCAACAGGACGTCGCACATCTCCGCGTACAGGCCGGCGCGGGTGCCCGGCAGTTCACCGCGGTAGCGGTGCACGTTGGCGATCATCGTCAGGAGCAGGGGGTTCGAGGCCAGGTCGTACAGCGCCGACTCGGCCCGCAGCCGGGCCAGCAGGTCGCGCGCGCTCCGGTCCGCGGCCGCTCGGACGAGACGGTCGGTGTCGGCCCGGGTCCGCAGGCGGGTCAGCGGGCCGTCCGCGGCCGCCCGGGCCTCGCGCCGGGTGAGGGCCCGGGCCCGGCTCTCCATCGCGTAGTGCCACTGGTGCAGGTACCGGGAGATCTGGTCCCCCGTGAACCGCCGCACCTGGAGGACCTCGGCGCCCGGCAGCGGGTTGGACTGGTAGCCGTACGGGCGGGACGTCACCACGTAGACATTGTGGGGGTGGCGCTGCGTCTGCCGTACGGCCCAGGCGACCACGCGGCTGCGGTCGGCCGGGTCGGCGACCTCGTCCAGGCCGTCCAGCAGCACCAGGCACCGCCCGGCGTCGAGCCTGCGGGTCAGCCACTCGGCGGACACCTTGCCTTCCAGCCAGCCGGCCGAGACGGCGACGTCCGCCAGCGGGGGAGGCTCCTCGGCCAGCAACGCGGCGGCGTGGTCCCGTAAGTACAAAAGGACCGGCAGTCGCCGCGCCCACGGCCGCCGGCCGCGTTCGCACAGCGCCAGGGCCGTGTTGCGGGCCAGGGTGGTCTTTCCCGAACCGGGACCGCCGATCACGGCCAGGATCCGCGTCGCGTCCGCCTGCTCGGCGTCTTCCAGGACCGAGGCGAGGGTGCGGCGCCTGCCCCGGCCGGCCGCCTCGTCGTCGCGCACGACGCCCAGGTACGGCGCCGCCGCGGCCGCCTGCACGGTCTCGGGCGCGAGGCTCACGTCGACGTACACCTGGTGCATGCGCAGCACGAACTCACTGTGCGTGGCGATGCCCACCGTCTCCATGTCCCGGACGCTCTCCCGCAGCTGCCGCAGGTAGACCCGGCGGCCGCCGCGGCCGTCGCCGGCACGGGCGCGCGGCACGCTTTCCGAGTACAGGAACGCCAGCACCGCCACCGCCAGGGACACGTACAGCCAGGTCCAGCTGAACTTGCCGTCGTCGAGGATCTGGTTGACCGCCACGCCGACCGTGACGGTCAGGGCCGCGCTGCCGACGGTCCTTCCCGCACGGCGCGTCCCCGTCGTCTCCGCCATTCGCCCCCCTGAGCCCCCTGCGTACGGGGCTGTCTTCCCCGCCCCGCCCGGGTCACACCCCCGCGGCGCGCACCGCGTGGACCGCCTTGCGGGCCGCCACCAGGACCGGGTCCCAGACCGGGGAGAACGGGGGTGCGTAGCCGAGGTCCAGGGCCACCACCTGTTCGACCGTCATGCCCGCCGTGAGCGCCACGGCCGCGATGTCCACCCGCTTCGCCGAGCCCGGGCCGCCGACGATCTGGACGCCCAGCAGCCGGCCCGTACGCCGTTCCGCGAGCATCTTCACGGTCATCTCCGTCGCGCCCGGGTAGTACCCGGCCGTGTTCGTCGACGTGATCGTCGCCGTCACGAACCGCAGGCCCACCGCCAGGGCGTCCTTCTCCCGCAGACCGGTGCGGGCGATCTCCAGGTCGCAGACCTTGCTCACCGCGGTGCCGACCACGCCCGGGAAGGTCGCGTAGCCGCCGCCCACCCCCGAACCGATCACCTGGCCGTGCTTGTTGGCGTGCGTGCCCAGCGGGATGTGCCGGTTCCGGCCCGAGACCAGGTCGAGCACCTCCACGCAGTCGCCGCCCGCCCAGACGTCCTCCTGGCCGCGCACCCGCATCGACAGGTCGGTCAGCAGTCCGCCCGAGTCGCCCAGCGGCAGCCCGGCCGCCCGGGCCAGCTCCGTGCGCGGCTCCACGCCGATGCCCAGGACCACCACGTCCGCCGGGTACTCCGTGCCGTCGGCGGTGGCCACCGCCCTGACCCCGCCGTCCCCGTCCGTGAGGATCTTCGTGACCTCGGCGCGGGCGACCGTGGCGATGCCCATGCCGTTCATCGCCCGGTGCACCAGGCCGCCCATGTCCGGGTCGAGCGTGGCCATCGGCTGGGCGCCCCGGTGCAGCACCGTCACCTCGAAGCCGCGCCCGGTCAGCGCCTCCGCCATCTCGACGCCGATGTACCCGGCGCCGACCACCACGGCCCGCCGGCCGGAGGTGGCGGACAGGGTGTCCAGCAGCGCCTGGCCGTCCTCCAGGGTCTGCACCCCGTGCACGCCCGGCGCGTCGATGCCGGGCAGCGGGGGCCGCAGCGGGCGCGCCCCGGTGGCCAGCACCAGCTTGTCCCAGCCGGTCCACGACTCCTCGCCGGACTCCAGGTCCCGGGCCCGCACCCGCCGCCCGGCCAGGTCCAGCTCGGTGACCTCGGTCCTGGTCCGCAGGTCGATGCCCCGGGCCCGGTGCTCCTCCGGCGTACGGGCGACCAGCTCGTCCCGCCCGGAGACCGCGCCGCCGATCCAGTACGGGATGCCGCACGCCGAGTACGAGGTGAAGGGCGACCGCTCGAAGGCCACGATCTCCAGGTCGTCCGCGCCGCGGAGCCTGCGGGCCTGGGACGCGGCGGACATGCCCGCCGCGTCGCCCCCGACGACCACCAGTCGTTCCGCCGCCATGGTCAAGCTCCCGTCCTCGCCCGCCGGTGTCCTGCGAACACGCTACGGGCGCAGGCGGGTTCAGTCCTGTCCGGGGCGCGCCGGATCCGTCACCTCGGGGGCGCCGTCGGCCGCGCCGCGGGCTGCCGGCACGTCCGCCTTGACGGGCCCGCCGGCCCCGGCAGCCGGTTCCGGCAGGGCCGTCGGCCCGGCCGGCGCCGCGGGGGCTGCCGGCCGGATCCGGCGCGCGGTGCGCCGTACCGCCGTCACCGCCAGCGCCACCACGCCGGCGGCCAGCAGGAACGGCAGCGCCGCGCCGAGCACCAGCGCGATCCAGCGCAGCACCGCGAGGAAGGCGTCCCAGCCGCCGGACAGGGCGTCCAGGAATCCGGGCTCGTCCTCCTCTCCGCCCGCGTGCCGAGCCTGCGGCTCGGTCAGCTCCAGCGTGATGGTGGCGAGCGAGGTCTGGTCCTTCAGCGCGTCCCGCTGCGCCAGCAGCGACTCCAGCTCCGCCTGACGGCGGCTCAGTTCGCCCTCCAGCATGACCACGTCGCTCAGCTCGCCGGCCCGGTCCATCATCGCCCGCACCCGCGCCACGCTCGCCTGCTGCGACTTCACCCGGCTCTCGACGTCCACCACCTGCTGGGTCACGTCCTGGGCCGACACCTTGCGGCTGAGCAGCTTCCCGCCGCCCTCCAGCGAGCCGAGCAGGCCGTCGAACCGCTCGGCCGGCACGCGCAGCGTCACCTCGGAGACCAGCGCGGAGCCGCCGTCCCCGAACACGTCGCGCCGGGTGGTCTCGTTGCCCACGTAGCCGCCCGCGGCCACGGTGGCCGCGCGGGCCGACGCCAGGGCCCCGGCCGCGTCCTTCACCTGCACCGACAGCTGGGCGGTACGGATGATCTGCGGGCGGACCGCGGGCGACTTCGGCCCCTTCGTGACCGCGCTCCCGGCGCTCCCGGTGCCGCCCTTCTCGTCCGCGCCGGGCGCGACCGCCCCCGGCGCCGCCTCCCGCCGCGCGCCGTCGGACATGTCGCCGCTCTTGGCGGCCCCGCCCATGCCGTCCGAGGCCCCGCAGCCGGTGAGCGCGAGCGCCCCCGACAGGGACAGGGCCGCCAGCGCAAGGGCGGTACGTCGTCGTGCGGTCGCGGCTGCGCGCATCTTGGCCATCCCCGAGGTAGTGGTCCGTCGTTCTGCACGGGTTCGACGTGGCGGCACCCGCCCCGGGTTGCCGCCGGGCGGTCCCGAACCGGTCACGGTCCGGCCTCGGTAAGGGAAATGAGACGATGGCCCCATGCGAGAAGCGGACACGCGTACGGGACGAAGCGGGACGGAAGGCCGGGAGCCGGGCCGGCCGCGCCGCGTCGTCGTCATCGGCGGCGGCATCTCCGGCCTGGCCGCGGCCCACCGCCTCACCGGCGAGGGCGTCCGCGTGACCCTCCTGGAGGCCGGGGACCGCCTCGGCGGGAAGCTGTACGCGGGCGAGCTCGCGGGCGCCCCGGTCGACCTGGGCGCCGAGTCGCTGCTCGCCCGCCGCCCCGAAGCCGTGGAGCTGGCCCGCGCCGTGGGCCTCGGCGACGCCCTCCAGCCGCCCGCCACCGCCAGTGCCGCGCTGTGGACCCGCGGCACGCTGCTGCCGATGCCCCGCGGCCACGTCATGGGCGCCACCGGCGACGTCGGCCTGCTGCGCGCCTCCGGCCTGCTCTCCGAGGAGGGCCTCGCCCGGGTGGCCCAGGACGCCGAACTGCCCCCGACCGAGGTCGGCGAGGACATCGGCGTCGGCGAGTACGTCGCCGCCCGCGCCGGCCGCGAACTCGTCGACCGGCTCGTCGAGCCGCTGCTCGGCGGCGTCTACGCGGGCGACGCCTACCGCGTCTCGCTGCGCGCCGCCGTCCCGAAGCTGTACGAGGCCGCCCGCACCCACCGCACGCTCGCCGAGAGCGTCCGCGCGGTCCAGGGGGACGCCGCCGCCACCACGACCCTGATCGGCGCGGCCGCCACCGGCCCGGTCTTCCAGGGCCTCGCCGGCGGCGTCGGCCGCCTCCCGCTCGCCGTGGCCGACGCCCTGCGCGCCGCCGGCGCCGACGTGCGCACCGGCACCCCCGTCTCCGCCCTGGACCGGCTCCCCGACGGCGGCTGGCGCGTGACCACCGCGGGCGGCGGGGCGCTGACCGCCGACGCCGTGGTGCTCGCCGTGCCCGCCGGGCCCGCCGCCCGGCTGCTGCGCACCGCCGCCCCGGCCGCCGCCGGCGAACTGGACGCCGTCGAGTACGCCTCGATGGCCCTGGTCACCCTGGCCTTCCGCCGTACCGGCCTGCCCCCCGCCGTCACCGGCAGCGGCTTCCTCGTCCCGCACGCCGAGGGCCGCACGATCAAGGCCTCCACCTTCAGCAGCAACAAGTGGGCCTGGTCCGCCGAGGCCGACCCGGACCTGTTCCTGCTGCGCACCTCCGTCGGCCGGCACGGCGACGAGGCCGACCTGAAGCGTGAGGACGCCGAGCTGGTCGACGTGTCCCTGGCCGACCTCGGCGACGCCGTGGGCCTGGCGGCCCGCCCGGTCGCCTCCACCGTCACCCGCTGGGACGGCGGCCTGCCCCAGTACCCCGTCGGGCACCTCGCCCGGGTGGCCAGGATCCGGGCCGCCGTGGCCGCCGTACCCGGCCTCGCCGTGTGCGGTGCGGTGTACGACGGAGTGGGCGTCCCGGCCTGCATCGCCAGTGCCGGCACGGCCGTCGATGCGATCATGGGCACCCTGACGCAGAGCACGGATCAGGACGCGGGACAATAGGCGCATGACTGCACCAGAGAAGATCCCCAACGCGGGGAAGAAGGCCAAGGACCTCAACGAGGTCATTCGCTACACCCTGTGGTCCGTCTTCAAGCTCAAGGACGTGCTCCCGACGGACCGCGCCGGCTACGCCGACGAGGTGCAGGAGCTGTTCGACCAGCTGGCCGCCAAGGACATCACCGTCCGGGGCACCTACGACGTCTCCGGCCTGCGCGCCGACGCGGACGTCATGATCTGGTGGCACGCCGAGACCGCGGACGAGCTGCAGACCGCCTACAACCTCTTCCGCCGCACGAAGCTCGGCCGCGCGCTGGAGCCGGTGTGGTCGAACATGGCCCTGCACCGCCCGGCCGAGTTCAACAAGTCGCACATCCCGGCTTTCCTGGCCGACGAGGTGGCCCGCGACTACGTCAGCGTCTACCCGTTCGTGCGCTCGTACGACTGGTACCTGCTGCCCGACGAGGACCGCCGCCGCATGCTCGCCGACCACGGCAAGATGGCCCGTGGCTTCCCGGACGTGCGCGCCAACACCGTCGCCTCCTTCTCCCTCGGCGACTACGAGTGGCTGCTGGCCTTCGAGGCCGACGAGCTGTACCGGATCGTGG
This sequence comes from Streptomyces sp. NPDC101118, assembly GCF_044759445.1. NCBI lineage: Bacteria > Bacillati > Actinomycetota > Actinomycetes > Kitasatosporales > Streptomycetaceae > Streptomyces > Streptomyces sp. NPDC101118. Next base: position 76,680 of record NZ_JBIVZG010000022.1, read on the forward strand.
ACCTCATGCGCCACCTGCGCGCCTCCGAGGCCCGCATGCACGTCCGTGAAGAGGTGCCCTTCTTCACCGGGCGCCGCAAGTCCGTCGCCGACCTGGTCGACGGACTCGCCTGACCTCCCCAGGGGGGATGGGCCGGAGGATGACTGCCTCCGGCGGATCGGGGGGCCCGCCCCCGAAACGACGCAGCCGGACCCGCCCGGAAGTTCAGACGGCCGGCGGCAGCACGCCCCTCGGGGCGCCTGCCGCCCGGTAGTCCAGCGACACCGGTGCGGGCTCCGGATGCGGCGCACACGCCACCCGCCACCCCGGGATCCGGCCCGTCAGCAGGTACCGCTCGACGTGGCGGTCCACGCAGCCGTTCCGGCCGCCCACCACGCCGTGGGAGCCGGCGCCGCGCTCGGTCACCAGGGCCGCGCCGGAGAGCCGCCGCTGCAGCTCCAGCGCCCCCGCGTACGGGGTCGCCGCGTCCCGCTCGGCCGCCACCACCAGCGTGTGCGGCAGCGCGCCGGGCCGGGCGCGCACCTCCGTCACCGGCCGGCGGGGCGCGGGCCAGGAGGCGCACGGCAGGTTCACCCAGACGTTCGGCCAGGTCTCGAACGGGGCCCTGCGGGCCAGCGCGGTGCCGTCCCGGTCCCAGGTCCGCCAGGCGGCCGGCCAGGGGGCGTCGTTGCACAGCACCGCCGTGTAGACGGCCGTGGCGTTCTCGTCCGCGGCCGCCGTCGCCGGACCGGGAGCCGCCTGTTCGGTCAGCGGGCCCGGGTCCCCGCGCAGGAAGGCGGCGAGCGCCGCCGCCCGCGCCGGCCACACGTCGTCGTAGTACGCCGTCCCGAGGTACGCGGCCTGGAGTTCGCCGGTGCCGACCAGACCGCCCGCCGGCTGCCGGGCCACCGCCGCCCGCACCCGCTCGTAACTCTCCCCGACCGCCTCCGGCGTGCTGCCCAGCCGGTACGTGCGGTCGTGCCGGGCCACCCAGGCGCGGAAGTCCCGCCAGCGCGACTCGAAGGCCAGGGACTGGTCGAGGTTGTTGCGGTACCAGACGCGCCGCGGATCGGGGTTGACCGCCGAGTCGAAGACCATCCGCCGTACGTACGAGGGGTGCAGCGACGCGTAGACGGCCCCGAGGTACGTGCCGTACGAGGCACCGAGGAAGTTCAGCCTCCGCTCGCCCAGCGCGGCCCGCAGCACGTGCAGGTCCCGCGCGTTGGCGAGGGTGGAGTAGTGCCGCAGGGCCGGGCCGGCGGACCGGGCACAGCCGCGCGCGTAGGCACGGGCGGCCGCGCGGCGGGCCGTCTTGTACGCGGTGCCGGGCACGGCCGGGACCTGGGTGGGGGAGCGGGCGAACTCCGCGGGGTCCTGGCAGGACAGCGGTGCCGAGCGGCCCACCCCGCGGGGGGCGTACCCCACGAAGTCGTAGGCGGCGGCGGTCCGCCGCCACTCGGGCAGGTCCGCGAGGAGCGGGAAGTGCATGCCGGAGCCGCCCGGGCCGCCCGGGTTGTACACCAGGGCGCCCTGGCGGGCGGCGGCCGGGCCGGCCGCCCGGATCCGGCTCACGGTGAGGGTGAGTGACGGACCGTCGGGGCGTGCATAGTCGAGCGGCACCCGCAGCAGCGCGCACCGGACCCGGTCGGGCAGGTCCTCGACGGCCGGGCAGCGGCCGAAGGAGAGACCGGCCGCGGCGGCGCGGCGCGCGGCGAGCGCGGCACCGGCGGCCTCGGGGGAGGCCCGGCCGGCCTCCGGGGAGGTGCCGGCGATCTCCGCTGAGGTGCCGGCGATCTCCGACGGAAGGCGGGCGGCGGCGTGGGCCGGGGGCGCCGGAACGGCGAGGGCCAGGGAGAGCACCGCGGCCGCGGCCGCGTACCGGACGGGTTCCCGCATCGGCAGCCCCTTCTCATCCCGTCGGACGATCCGTCAGACAATGGGATGATTCGGGGGCCTGTGGGTGAAGTAAAGGACGCGGCCCGGGTGTCGGGGCTCAATGACCCCGATGCGCCGCCCCCGCTCCCCGTCCGCCCGACAGCGCCGCCCTCAGGTCCGGGTCCCGCACCGCCGACAGCCCCCGTACCGCCACCGCCGTCAGGTAGCCCCGCTCGTCCTCCCGCTCCCGCTCCCGGTCCAGACCCGCCAGCAGCCGCTGACCGGCCGGCGACGCCCAGGGCGTGTACGGGTGGGCCTCGAAGCGGGCGATCCCGAGGCAGCTGACCGTCAGCACCAGCGGCAGCGCGAACCACCACACGACCAGCACCTGGTCGGCACCCGGCGCCGGCATCAGCACCGCCGCCGCGCCCAGCGCCAGTACCAGCAGGGTGGCCCCCTGCACCTGGCGCACCGCCTCCGCGACCCCCAGCCGGGCCGCCTCCGGCACCGCCAGGCCGGCCCGGCCCAGCCGCTCGCCGAGGGCGCGCACCGGCGGGGCGCCCGCGGCGGCGGTGCGGACCGCCGCCACCGCCGACCGGCCGTCCGGCCCGAAGGCCCCCAGCACCGACCGCTCCACCTCGTCCCGGCCCACCGGGTCGACGACGGTGGCCCAGCCGGTACGGGCCAGCAGCAGCCTCCCCCGGCCGTGCAGGGCCAGCAGCGCCAGCAAGGCCACCCGCTGCGGCCCGCCGGCCAGGTAGGCGGCCTCGTACAGGCTCAGCGGGACCTCGCCGGGCCCGTCGTCGTGCGGGCCGGTGCGGTCCGGCCCGGCGGGTGACCCGTCGCCCGGACCGGCGGCCTCGGTCGCGGCCCTGACCAGACGGGTGCACGACCCCAGGGCCCCGGCCCAGGCGAGCAGGAGGAAGAGGACCCAGAACATGGCGGCCGTTCTACCCGCCCCCGTCCCCGGTCGCGCGGTCCGGACCGAAGGTGTGAGCCGCTCGTGACGGACCTGTGATCAGGAACTGCTGCTTCCGCAGCTCGAACCGGAAGAACTGCCGCAACTCGAGCTGGACGACGAGCAGCTGGACCCGGACGACCCGCAACTGGAGCCGGACGAACCGCAACTGGACCCGGACGACCCGCAGCCGGACCCCGAGGACCCGCAACTCGACCCGGACGCCCCGCAGGAGGTGCCCCAGCCGCCGCCCGCGTCGCCCGTGGAGCACCAGACCATCACGGCCTCCGTGCCGGAACCGCAGGAGGACGGGTGCGGGTGCCGGGAGCCGCCGCCGGCCCGCCCCCGCCGGCCGCCCCGCGCGACGGCGCCCAGGGGCTGGAGCAGCTGGGCGCGCAGCAGCGGGTCGGGCAGCCGCCGGGGCCCGTTCAGCGCCACCAGCACCTGCGGGTCGGTGGCCGAGACGTTGGCCACGGTGAAGGCCCGTAGGGCCGCCGCACCCGCGACGGTGATCCTCGGCGCCGCCTTCACCCGCAGGAACGCGCCCGCCACGAAGCCGAGGAACAGGGCGGGGGCGGCCAGCACGAAGAACGGCACGTCGAACTCGTACACGTACGGGTCGGTCGTGGACGCCCACTGGGCCACCGTCACGAAGAAGGCCACCGGCATCATGAACAGGCACACCAGCGTGTGGGCGAGCGCCCAGCGCTTGAGCGCCTCGCCCTCGCCCGGCGCGGACAGCAGCCCCCGCGCGGCGAGGGCGTCGCCGGTCTCCTGCACGGCGGGGTCGCGTACGGCCGTCAGCCGCAGCCACTGCAACGCCCCGCTCGGCGCCGCCTGGTGGGCGGCCAGGACGGCCCGCTCCACCGGGTCGGCGGCGCGGGCCCCCGAGCGGACCTGGACGATGCCGGGACCGCCGATCATCATGCGGCCGTCGTAGCAGAGCCCGACGAGCGCGGTGTCGACGACCCGGCGGGGCCCGCCCGCCAGGAACGCGACCTCGGTGAGGTCGTGCAGCACGGCCGGGGTGGCGCCGGCGCTGCCGCGGCGGCGCCGGACCGCGACGGCCAGCACGGTGGTGGAGCCGATCACGGCGGCCCAGACGAGGACGGCGAGGACGTTCACGAGACTCCCCTCCCCGCCGGACGCCGGGGCGCGAGGCGGTGGACGATGCGGGTGAGGCGGCCGGGCGGCTTCGCCCCGGTGCGGTCGTGCCACCACCGGGTCAGCTCCCGCCGGGCCCGGTCGTCTGCCGGGGTGCCGGCGGCGAGCAGGTGCTCGGCGAAGTCGAGCGCGTCGCGGCGGTAGCCGCCGGCCATCGGGCGCGTCCTGGCGTAGCCGAGGAACGCCCTGCGGTACGGGACCTCCCCGAGGATCCGGGGGAGTTCGGGGGCCACCCTGGCGACCACCCCGGCCCGCTTGCCGGCCAGCGCACGCGCCTGGACGCGCATCCGGGCCGCGTCGAATCCCTCGGGCACCGGGGTGCCGGCCACCAGCGCGGACAGCACGGCGGTCTGCGCCACCGCGAGCCGCTGCCGGGCGGGCCCGGCGCCGGTGTCCTCCGGCGGGGCGGCGGTGTCCCCGCCGGTCTCCGCCTCCGGCAGGGCGGCGGCGTCCTCGGGCACGGCACCGGCGGGGTGCCGGGCCGGCTCCCGCGGGGGGCCCGCCGCGGGCCGGGCCGGCGCCGTGCGGTCCGCCGGGGCGGTGCCCTCCGGGTGCCGGGCCGGCGCCGTGCCCGCCGGGCGCGTCGGGCCGGCCACGCGCTCCGTGCCCTCCGCCGGGAGCCCCGTACCGGAGCGGCCGGCCAGGGACAGGGCGCGCGGGCGGGACAGCACACCGCGGATCGCGGCCACCTCGGACACCAGCTCGGCCTCCGGCGGGAAGTCGTCGTCCCGCTCCAGCAGCACGCCCGGCGGGTCCACCCGCTCCCGCAGCCGGCCCAGCAGCTCCAGCACCGCCTCCGGCACCGGGTGCGCGTGGGTGTCGTGCCACACCCCGTCCCGCTCGACGCCGCCCGCGACGTGCACGTACGCCAGCGCCTCCAGCGGCAGCGCGTCCAGCACCGCCAGGGGGTCCTCGCCGCGGTTGACGTGGTTGGTGTGCAGGTTGGCGACGTCGACCAGCAGCCGCACCCCCGTGCGCGCGACCAGCTCCGCCAGGAACTGCCCTTCCGTCAGCTCGTCCTCCGGCCACGAGAACAGGGCCGCGATGTTCTCCAGCGCCAGCGGCACCGGCAGCGCGTCCTGCGCGATCCGGACGTTCTCGCAGAGCACGTCCAGCGCGTCCCGGGTGCGCGGGACGGGCAGCAGGTGCCCCGCCTCCAGCCGCGGGGAGGCCGTGAGGGCGCCCCCGGCCCGGACGAACGCGATGTGCTCGGTCACCAGCGGGGCGCCCAGCGCCTCCGCCCGTGCGGCCAGGTCGGCCAGCTTCCCGGCGTCGGGCCGTTCCGCGCCGCCCAGGCCGAGAGACACCCCGTGCGGCACGGTCACGATCCCGCGCTCCCGCAGCCGTACCAGCGGCTCCGGCAGGTGGCCGGGGCAGATGTTCTCGGCGACGACCTCGACCCAGTCCAGTTCCGGCAGCCGCTCGATCGCGTCTGCGATCTCCGGCCGCCAGCCGATGCCCGCCCCCAGGCGTGTCATGGGCTTCATGTCCCCCTCCTTCGTCACCGTGGTCCGTGACGCTGTCATGGCCCCGATGGTGCGGCACCAATCCAGGGACGGGGACGTTCAGAGGAACATTTGAGGTTCCTTACTTCGCGCTTATCCGCGCGGTGCGTGCCGAGGCTGTCGCACGGGCGTCCCGCCGGCCCCCGCAGGGGCGTCCCGGGGACCCTCTCACGGGCGCCCCGCAGGCCGTCGCACGGGTGCCCGGCCGGCCGGCGTACGGGGGTGCCCGGCCAGCCGTCGTACGGGCGTCCGGCAGACCGTCCTACGGGCGTCCCGCGCCCGGCAGCGCGGGGTGCTCGGCCACCACCGTGCAGGAGCCGGGCGCGATCTCCGTGAACCCGGCGTCCCTGACCACGGGCAGTCCGGACCCCGTCAGCGCGGCCCAGCGCTCCTCGGGCGCGGTCCGCACCGCCAGCGGGAACCCGGCCTCCCGCCAGGCCCGGCGCTCCGCGCCGCCCAGCGCCCACCAGGCCAGCTGCGCGCCGTGCCCGGCCTGGGCCATCGCCTTGCCCGCGGACATGTCGAGGTCCGGGTTGAGCCACAGCACCGGGGTGCCCGGCGCGGGCACGGCGGGCGGGGCCGGGTCGTCCAGGTCCGTGCCGGACACCTGGAGCTTGACCAGCTCCTTCGGCCAGCCGTCCAGCGGCACCGGCGGGAACACCCTCACCTGTGACACGTCACCGTGCACGGTGATGCCGGGCAGGGCCTCGGCCTTGCGCCACTCCGCGCCGCGCGCCCGTCGCACGACCTTGCGGATCCGCGCGTCCTGCCAGTCCCGCACCGCCCGGGCCCACTCGCCCTCGCCGTGCGCCCGCTCGTCGGTCAGCAGCACCAGCACCGCGCGGGCCGCCGTCTCCAGCGCGTCGGTGCGGGCCGGCGGCTCGGCCTTCTCGATGCGGACCACCAGCGGCAGGACGAACTGGGGCGCCTCGTCCCGGGCGGAGGCGGGGCGGAAGGGGCTGTCGGCGCCGACCGCCGGGGGCTGGGTGGTGTGCTGGCTGCTCATCCCACCCAGTCTGCCAGGCCGTGCCGCGGGGCCCTGCCGGCCGTCCCGTCGCCCCGGGCGGGCTACCTGCCGACCAGGTCCGAGACCTTGACGAAGCGGTAGCCGCGGGCGCGCAGCTCCGGCACGATCCGCCGGATCGCGGCCTCGGTGACCGGCGCCGCGCTGCGGGTGCAGTGCATGACCACCACCGAGCCCGGCCGCACGCCGTCGACGACCTGCTCGGCGACCGCCACCGGATCCTTGGCGAAGGCGTCGCCGCTGACCACGTCCCACTGCACGGCCGTGACGCCGGCGACGGACAGGGCGCGGAGCGCGTCGTCGTCGTAGCAGCCGCCGGGGAAGCGGAAGTACGGGACGGTGTTGCGGGCGCCGGCCCTGCGGAAGGCCTCGAAGGCGCGGTCCACGTCGGCGCGGGCGGCGGCCGTGTCGAGGGCGGGCAGCCCGTAGCACGGCTCCTTGAAGGCGTAGTGGCTGTACGAGTGGTTCGCGATCTCGAAGAGCGGGTCCGTGCCGATCGACCTGGCCTGGTCCGGGTACTCCTCCGCCCACCGGCCGGTCATGAAGACCGTCGAGGGCACCTTGAGGCGGCGCAGGGCCGCGATCAGCGGCGGGTTGTCGAAGCGCTCGCCGCCGCGGGCGCGCGGGCCCTGGTCGGCCGTCATGTCGGCGTCGAAGGTGAGGGCCACGACCTTGTCGGCGGTGTTCACGGCCCGGGCGAAGACCGGGGTCAGGCCGCCTGGTCCCGGGGCGAGGGTCGGTGCCTTGCCGGGGGCGGGAGCCGCGGGGGCCTGGGCCGGGTGCGAACCCGCCGGCCGGGGCGCCCCGGAGGCACCGGCCGAGGGGCGCCCGGGCGAGGGCTGCGCGGGGGCGGCGGCGGACGGGGCCGCGGCGGCGGCCCGGCCGGCCGAGGGGGCGCCGGTACCCGGGGCTCCGGTGCCGGAGGAACCGGTGCCGCCCCCGCATCCCGCGAGGGCGGCACTGAGAGCGGCGACGGCCGCTACTTTTCGTACAGAAAAGGTCACGCAGGCAAAATATATGACTATGTGGCAAGCAGGCGCCTGCGGCACTCCTCGACGTCGAAGTCGCCCGGGGGATACTCCGGGTGCAGCTCCTCCAGATGCTCCAGCAGCAGCGAGCTGATCGCCCAGTTGCGGTACCACTTGCGGTCCGCCGGTACGAGGTACCAGGGCGCCGCATCCGTCCCGCACCGCTCCAGCGCCAGCTCGTACGCCTTCCGGTACGCCGGCCACAGGGCGCGCTCGTCGATGTCGCCCGCGTTGAACTTCCAGTGCTTCTCGGGGTTGTCGAGGCGCTCCAGGAGCCGGGCGCGCTGCTCCTCGTACCCGATGTGCAGGAACACCTTGACGACGGTGACCCCGTCCTCGGCGAGGGTCTCCTCGAAGTGGTTGATCTGGTCGTACCGGCGCTCCAGCCGGGAGCGCGGCACCAGCTTGCGGACGCGGCCGATGAGCACGTCCTCGTAGTGGGACCGGTCGAAGATGCCGATCTCGCCGGGCGCGGGCAGGGCCCGGGCGATCCGCCACAGGAAGGGGTGGCCGCGCTCCTCCTCGGTCGGCGCCTTGAAGGCCTTGATGCGACAGCCGGAGGGGTTGAACTGGCCGATCACGTGCTTGACCGTGCCGCCCTTGCCGGAGGTGTCCATGCCCTGGAGGACCAGCAGCAGGCGGCGCCGGTCGCCCGCGGTGCTCGCCGCGTACAGCCGCTCCTGCAGTCCGGCCAGCCGCTCGCCGAGCAGGGCGGTGGCGGCGTTCCCGGCGGCCTTGCCGGCGGGCCCGACGGGCATGCCCGCCGGATCGAAGGCGGCCAGCTCCACCGGTTTCCCGGGCCGCAGCCGCAACGCCTCCCGCACGCCCCCGGCCTTTTCGCTGCCTCCGGCCTGCCTGCCGCCCCCGGCCCGCCCGGCGCCCATACCGCCCTTACCGCCCTTACCGCCCCCGGGGCCCTTCCCGCCCCCGGCACCCTTCCCCGCCACGCCCCGCTTCCCGACCGCGTCCTTCTTGCCCACGGCGCACCCCTTCCCGCCACTCCCGTACGGTCCTCCCGATCCGTACGATCCTCCGCCCCGCCGCCCGGAACCGCGAGTCGGCCACGGCAGCGGCCCCGGCGTGATCCGAAGGACAGGGCCTGGGGGCGTCTTGCCGATCATGCCGGGCTCGCTCCGGTCTCCCCGGCCGGGTGAGCCCGCGGACCGTTTCCGCCCCGGCCGGAAACCGGGGTGAGGCGCTCGCGCACCGCGTGCCAGACTCGCCCGGGTGTACGAGATCCACGAGACGCATGTGACGGTCCGCTGCGGGACCGAGGGGGAGCGGGCCCGGCTCGGCGGGTGGGCGGCGGAGCGGGGGCTGAAGGTCACCACCATCGTCCTCGCCCGGGGCCGCATGCCCGTCCAGCCGATGCTGACGCTGCCGGACCGCACGAGCCATCCGGCGGTCGTGGCCGCGCTGCGGGCCGACGGGTTCGAGCCGGTGCGGGTCAAGGTCGAGACGGTGCCGTGGAGCGAGGAGCCCGCGGGCCGGGGCGGCGGCTACTACGAGCACCACCTCAAGCTGGCGCTGCCCGCCCGGTACGACCGTGCCGCGCTCGAAGCGCTCGTCATCCCGCACGGCGCCCATGTCTCGTGGAACGCCCGCCGGGCGCTGCCGGGTCCGGACGGGTGGCACGAGCGCTTCGTGACCCAGCGGCATCCCGGCCCGGCCGACGCGGCGGGCCGGGCGTGCGGCGCGCTGGTCGCGGAGCTGGCCGCCGCCGGGCACGAAGTGGTGGCGCAGGAGCGGGAGTTCGTGCTGTCCGACAGCGATCTGTCGGTGGACGAGGGATGGCTGGAGGAGATCATATGAGCGAGAAGCCGTGGGTGCCGTCGATCCCGGACGCGCCGGACAGCCGTACGGAGCCCCGCTCCGACTACGTGCACCGCAAGAACGACCTGCCGCACACCCTGACCGCAGGCATCGGCGACGCCGCCGCCCGGCACCGGGTCTTCGACCCGGCTCTCAAGCACTTCGACGAGGCGTACCGGCCCGGCGACGGTGTGGTCGAGGACCCCGCGCTGCGGGCGCGCTGGCAGCAGGCCCGCCGGTCGGCGCTCGACCTCGTGCTCGCGGCTGTCGCCGGATCGCCGTGGGCGGACTCCCTCGTGCTGCGCGGCAGCATGCTGATGTCGGCCTGGTTCGGGCCGGCCGCCCGAGCGCCCAAGGACATCGACTTCGTCGTCGTCCCCGACACCTGGCGCATCGAGGAGCCGCGCACCCGCGCCCTGCTCGACGGCATCGCCGAGGCGGCGGAGCGGCTGGCCGAGGAGCGCGGCACGGGCCTGTCGATCTCGGCGGCCGGTGCCGTGTCCGAGTACATCTGGACGTACGAGCGGGTGCCCGGCCACCGGCTGGTCCTCCCGTGGACCGCCCCGGGCCTCCCGGGCGGTCAGGTCCAGCTCGACTTCGTCTTTCAGGAAAGCCTGCCGACTCCGCCCCGGCCCGCCGAGGTCGCGGGCGTCCGCGTTCTGGCGGCGGACCGTGAACTGTCCCTGGCCTGGAAGCTCATGTGGCTGAGCTGCGACATGTACCCCCAGGCCAAGGACCTCTACGACGCCGTCCTGCTCGCCGAGGCCGAGGAGTGCGCGATGCCGCTCGGGCTCCTGGAGACGGTCCTGCGCGAGGCGGACGAGTGGCCGGGCCACCCGAACGAGCCGCTGAACCTCGGGATGTTCGAGAACGTCCTCCGCCAGGTCGACTGGACCGGCTTCGAGGACCACCGTCCGGACACGGAATCCTCCCGGGACGCCCTCGGCGCCCGCCTGCTGGCGGCGCTACGCCCGCTCTTCGAAGCCGCCCCCAGGGCGTGCCTCCCCTTCTGACGCCGCGCGGGCGGTCCGCCCGTGGGGCCGCCGGCCCACTCGTCCGGCTCGACACATGATCGACGAGACAGGGCCTACGCCCAGGGGCCGGTGACGGCGAAGGTGGTGCCCGGGGCGTAGCAGTTGACGTACATCGTGGTGCCGTCCGGGGAGAAGGTGACGCCCGAGAACTCGCCGTAGGCAGGCTGCGCGGCGGTGCCGGTGTTCTGGGCGTTGCGGGCCACCGGGAAGACGGTGCCGGCGGGGGTCAGGGCGTACACGTGCTGGGCGCCGTCGCCGTCCTCGCAGACCATGAGCCGGCCGCCCGGTGCCAGGCAGATGTTGTCCGGGGACTCGCCGGGCAGCGCGGTGTCCGCGGCCGGCCCGAAGACCACGACCAGCGTCAGGGAACGGTGCTCGGGGTCGTACCGCCACACCTGGCCGGAGTGGTCGGCCGCGGAGCCCTCGCGGCTGCGGGCGAAGCTGGAGACGAAGTGGACGTACCGGCCGGTGCGGTAGCAGCCCTCCAGCTTCTGCGCGTGGGTGATGCCGCGGGGCCCGAAGTCCTGGAGCCGGACCGGCGTCCGGCGGGCCCCCGGGTCGGGCACGGTCACCCACTCCACGCGGTCGAAGCGGGTGCCCGGCTCCGCGACGGCCGACAGGTCGGGCACGCCCGGCACGCGCAGGGCCTGGAGGAGCCCGCCGGCGCGCAGCGAGCCGGTGCCGCCGCCGGGGCGGTGGGGGAGGAAGCGGTAGAAGAGGCCGAAGGGCCGCTCGAAGGCGTCCTCCGTCTCGTACACGATCCCGGTGCGCGGGTCGACGGCGACGGCCTCGTGCTGGAAGCGGCCGAGTGCGGTCAGCGGTACGGCGCCGGTGCGGTGCGGGTCGGCGGGGTCGACCTCGAAGACGAAGCCGTGGTCCTCCTCGTAGCCGTTGGTGCCGGCCCGGTCCTCGTTCTCCTCGCAGGTCAGCCACGTGCCCCAGGGGGTGGGGCCGCCCGAGCAGTTGTACGCGGTGCCGGCGATGCCCACCCGCTCGCCGGTCACGGCGCCGCCCGGGCCGAGGTCCAGCACCGTGCAGCCGCCCCGGCCGCCGCGGTCGTACACCAGACCGGGGACGTGCGGGACGGGGAACTCGGCGGTGGGCTTGTTCTCGTGGTTGCGCACCAGGCGCAGGCCGCCGCCCGGTGCGGCGAAGGCGCCCATGCCGTCGCAGTGCGAGGGCACCGGGCCCTCGCCGGAGCGCATCGGGGTGCCGGTGCGGGAGAGCACGGTGTAGCGGAAGCCGGCCGGGAGGTCGAGCAGGCCCCGCGGGTCGGGCACCAGCGGGCCGTAGCCGGTGTCCGTGCGGGCCGCGGTGCCCGCCGCCGGGTTCGTGTCCGTGTCCGTGCCCGTGCCCGTGCGCGTGGCCGGCTCGGTGCCGGAGCCCGCCGCGGTGCCGTCCGACGCCGCGCCCGGTGCGTTCCCGAGGAGTTCGGCCACGGCTCCGGCGAAGGCGATGGCCCCCGCCCCGGCGAGGATCTGGCGTCGGGTCGCTTCCACGGTGCAACTCCCGGCGGGTGGAGGGGAGGAATGACCCGAATGTGGTACCACGCGCACGGCGCGCGGCGGTTCATGCGGGTCACCCGTCCGGGAAGTCGCCCGGGAAGTGCGGCCGGTCGGACCAGTCGGCGACCGCCGGCCGCCGTCGGCGGCGGGCCGTCACCGACCGCCGGCCGCCGGCCGCCTCCGGGTCCGCCCGTCAGACCAGCTTGGCGTCGAGCGTGATCGTCGTACCCGTCAGCGCCTGGCTGACCGGGCAGTTCTTCTTGGCGTCCTCGGCCGCGGCGGCGAAGGCGTCCGCGTCGATGCCGGGCACCTCGCCCTCGACGGTCAGGTGGATGCCGGTGATGCCCTGGCCGGGCACGAAGGTGGCGGCCGCCTTCGTCGTCAGCTTCGTGGGCGGCGTACCGCCCTTGGCCAGGATGTTGGAGAAGGCCATGTTGTAGCAGGCGGAGTGCGCGGCGCTGAGGAGCTCCTCCGGGCTGGTCCGGCCGTTCGCCTCCTCGTCGGTGCGGGCGGGCCAGGAGACCGGGTAGGTGCCGAGGCCCGAGGAGTCGAGCGAGACTTCGCCCTTGCCCTTGAGCAGATCGCCTTCCCAGACGGCGTGTGCGTGACGCGTGGCGGCCATGGTGCTTGCATCCCTTCAGGCAGACAAGGCTGTACGGCCGGGGCCATTCGGTCCCGACCGGGCCAAACCTACTGGGATCGCGGCCGCTTTACGGGGAGACGAGCCCCTTCGCGTCGCGCGCCAGCGCGGTGAGCCGGGATATGGCCCGGAAGTACTTCTTGCGGTACCCGCCGGCCAGCATCTCCTCGCTGAACAGGCGGTCGAACGGCACGCCCGAGGCCAGCACGGGTATCTCGCGGTCGTAGAGCCGGTCCGCCAGCACCACCAGGCGCAGCGCGGTCGACTGGTCGGGCACCGGCTGCACGTCGGTGAGGCAGACCGCGGCTATGTCCTCGGTGAGCGCGCCGTACCGGCTGGGGTGCACCCGCGCGAGGTGCTCCAGCAGGTGCGGGAAGTCGTCCAGGCTGGCGCCCTCGGTCGCGTACGCCGCCTTGGCGACCTGCTCGTCGGAGTACGGGGCGGGCGCCTCCGGCAGACCGCGGTGGCGGTAGTCCTCGCCGTCGATGCGCAGCGGCCGGAAGTGGGCCGACAGCCCCTGGATCTCGCGCAGGAAGTCCGCGGAGGCGAACCGGCCCTCGCCCAGCTTGCCCGGCAGGGTGTTCGAGGTCGCGGCGAGCGCCACGCCCGCCTCGACCAGCTTGCCGAGCAGGGTGGAGACCAGCACCGTGTCGCCCGGGTCGTCGAGCTCGAACTCGTCGATGCAGAGGAGCCGGTGCTCGCTGAGCGTGCGCACGGTCTGCTGGAAGCCGAGCGCGCCGACCAGGTTCGTCAGCTCGACGAAGGTGCCGAAGGCCTTGTACTCCGGGGCGGCGGGGGTGGCGTGCCACAGGGAGGCCAGCAGGTGCGTCTTGCCGACGCCGTAGCCGCCGTCGAGGTAGACGCCGCGGGGGCCGGTGGGGGCGGCGGGCTTGCGGGCGAACCAGCGCCGCTTGCCGCCGCCGGAGGCGTGCGCCCCGCCCAGACCGGCGGCGAAGGCGTCGAGCACGGTGACGGCCTGCGCCTGGCTGGGCTGGTTCGGGTCCGGGTTGTACGTCGAGAAGCGCACGGAGTCGAACCGCGGCGGCGGCACCATCTCGGCGACCAGCCGCTCGGCGGGCACGTGCGGCTCGCGGGCGCAGAGTGACTGCGGGCCCGCCTCGGCTATCTGACTCCGCCCGGTCGCGGAGAGGGAGGTCGACACAGCACTCAACTCTACGGGGCGTGACACACTGCACCGCATGCGACGCCTGTTCCCTGTGACCGATCAGACAGCCGAGACCAGCGACCGGGAGTGGGGGCTCGACGAGCTGGCGGACGCCTACGCGTATCCCGTACTGGCGGGCGACGCCGCCGCGGGAGCCCCGGGCGCGGGGGCGGCCCCGGGCACGGCGCCGGAGGCGGGAACCCCGGGCACGGGCGCGGGGGCCCTTCCCGGTGCGCCCGCGCACTGGCTGCGGGCCAACATGGTCTCCAGCCTGGACGGCGCCGCCCAGCACGAGGGCCGCTCCCAGCCCATCTCCAGCGACACCGACATGCGGGTCTTCGGCATGCTGCGGGCCCTCGCCGACGTGGTGGTGGTCGGGGCGGAAACGGTTCGGCTGGAGGGGTACCGGCCCGCGCGCGCCCGGGAGGCCTTCGCCGCCCGCCGGGCCGCCGCCGGCCAGGGCCCGGCCCCGGCCATCGCCGTGATCAGCGCGAGCCTGGAGCTGGACTTCTCGCTCCCCCTGTTCACCTCGCCGCTGGTGCCCACCCTGGTGCTGACCGGGGCCGCGGCACCGGCCGACCGGGTGGCCGCGGCCCGCAAGGCGGGGGCCGAGGTGCTGTTCGCCGGGGACGGCGCGGGCGTGGACCCGGCCCGTGCGGTGGCCGTGCTGGCGGAGCGCGGGCTGCGGCGCCAGCTGACCGAGGGCGGGCCCCGGCTGCTGGGCCAGTTCGTGGCCGCCGGCGTGCTGGACGAGCTGTGCCTGACCGTGTCCCCGACGCTCACGGCGGGTGCCGCCCAGCGGATCGCGTCGGGCCCGTCCGTCGCCGTACCGCACCGCCTCGAACTCGCCGCCCTGCTGGAGGAGGCCGGGTTCCTTTTCACCCGCTACCGTCGGATCTGAGCGAGATCGGAATTTGTCGTTCCGCTTAGCTTCGGCTGGGCACACTTACCTGCGCAGCCCCGTGCCACAGCGGGGCAGGATGGTTTCCGCAGGGGCCGCCACGGCCCATGAAGGAGAGGGCGTCCGTGTTCACGAGCGTTTTGATGATCGAGAAGCCTCTGACACCCGTAGACGTGGACTTCGTCACCACCCTGCACGGAGACGACCCGGTCTCGTTCGTCGTGCTCATGCAGCCCCGGGGCGACCAGGACCGGCTGCTGCGCGCCATCGACGACGTCGCCCTCGGCGAGCTGCCGGAGGCCATCAAGGAGGGCGACGAGCCTGAGGGCGACCAGGCGCGGGGCCCGGCCGAGAAGGCCCTCGCCCACTCGCTCCAGGCCCTGCGGGACAAGGGCAGCGAGGCCGTCGGGCAGATCGTCGAGGACCATCCGCTGGACAAGCTGCAGTCCGTGGTCGAGGAGACCGGCGCCGACGAGGTGATCGTCCTGACCGCACCGCACTTCGTGGAGGAGTTCTTCCACCGCGACTGGGCCTCCCGGGCACGCCACAAGGTCGGCGTTCCGGTGCTCAAGCTCTTCGCCCACAACGAATAAGCTGGCGGGCGGCGCCCCGCGCCGACCCGTACCGCACCGCACCGCACGCACCGCACCGCACCTGGGAGATCCCGTATGACGCCGCCCGGCCTGCCGACCGCCATGGAACGGCCCCACTTCATCGGCATCGGCGGCGCCGGCATGTCCGGCATCGCGAAGATCCTCGCCCAGCGCGGCGCCACGGTGGCCGGCAGCGACGCCAAGGAGTCCGCGACCGCCGAGGCGCTGCGCGCCCTGGGCGCCACGGTCCACATCGGGCACGCCGCCGGCCACCTCGCTCCCGACGCCACCTGCGTCGTCGTCTCCAGCGCCATTCGCGCCGACAACCCGGAACTGGCCCGCGCCGCCGAGCTCGGCATCCCCGTGGTGCACCGCTCCGACGCGCTGGCCTCCCTGATGGACGGGCTGCGCGCGATCGCCGTCGCCGGTACGCACGGCAAGACCACGACCACCTCGATGCTGGCCGTCTCCCTCGGCGCGCTGGGCCTGGACCCCTCGTACGCCATCGGCGGCGACCTCGACGCGCCCGGCTCCAACGCCCAGCACGGCGAGGGCGACATCTTCGTGGCCGAGGCGGACGAGAGCGACCGCAGCTTCCACAAGTACGACCCGCACGTGGCGATCATCCTCAACGCCGAGCTGGACCACCACGCGAACTACGCCTCGATGGAGGAGATCTACGCCTCCTTCGAGACGTTCGTCGGCAAGGTCGTCCCCGGCGGCACCCTGGTCGTCTCCGCCGACCAGCCGGGCGCCGTCGAGATCGCCGGCCGGGTCTCCGGCACCAAGGGCCTGACCGTGGTCACGTACGGCGAGTCCGCGACGGCCGACGTGCAGATCACCGACATCACCCCCCGCGGTCTGACCAGCGAGGTCACCGTGGTCCTGGACGGCTGTCCGCTGACCTTCACGGTCTCCGTGCCCGGCCGCCACTACGCGCACAACGCCGTCGCCGCCCTCGCCGCGGGCATCGCCCTCGGCATCCCGGCCGACGGCCTGGCCTCGGCGCTCGGCAAGTACACCGGCGTCAAGCGCCGCCTCCAGCTCAAGGGCGAGGCCGCGGGCGTCCAGGTCATCGACTCGTACGCGCACCACCCCACCGAGATGGCCGCCGACCTGGAGGCCATCCGCGGCGCCGCCGGTGACTCCCGGATCCTGGTGGTCTTCCAGCCGCACCTCTTCTCCCGCACCCAGGAGCTGGGCAAGGAGATGGGCCAGGCCCTCGCCCTCGCCGACTCCTCCGTGGTCCTGGACATCTACCCGGCCCGCGAGGACCCGGTCCCGGGCGTCACCAGCGACCTGATCATCGACGCCGCGCGCGCCGCGGGCGCCGACGTGACCGCCCAGCACGACAAGAACGCCGTGCCGGAGGTCATCGCGGGAATGGCGAAGCCGGGCGACCTCGTTCTCACCATGGGTGCGGGCGATGTGACCGACCTGGGGCCGGCCATCCTGGACGGCCTGGCCCGCCTGGCGAACTGAGGGAGCGCACGTCATGCCGTACGAGGTGGAGAAGCCGGACGAGCAGTGGCAGGCCGAGCTCACCCCGTCCGAATACCAGGTGCTGCGGCTGGGCGGCACGGAACCGGCCTTCCGGGGTGAGTACACCGACACGAAGACGGCCGGCGTCTACGCCTGCCGGGCCTGCGGGGCGGAGCTCTTCCGCTCCACGGAGAAGTTCGAGTCCCACTGCGGCTGGCCGTCCTTCTTCGACCCGAAGGACTCCGACGCGGTCGAACTGCTGGCCGACACCTCGCACGGCATGATCCGCACGGAGGTCCGCTGCGCCCGCTGCGGCTCCCACCTGGGCCACGTCTTCGAGGGCGAGGGCTACCCGACCCCCACGGACCAGCGCTACTGCATCAACTCGATCTCCCTCCGGCTGAACCCGGAGTCCGACGGGTCCTGAGGCGCGGAAGACCCGCGACGGAACGCGGAAGACCCGCCACGGAACACCGACGCCCCCGGCCCGCCGCGAATGCGGCGGGCCGGGGGCGTTCGTCGTGCCGGTCGCCTCAGGCGGCCGGCGGGAGGTGCGACGGGCGGCCCGTGCCCCTGGTGAGGCGGTAGCCGAAGACGCCGGCCACGGCGGCCAGGACGCCGCCGGCCGCGGTCCAGAGCCAGCGGTCCGTCCACCAGCCCGAGGCCCAGCCGTCGTCCGGCTCGCCCGAGAAGAGCTTCGCCATCCGGTACTCCGCCCCGGTGCCCGCCGGCGGCTCCTTCGCGATGCCCGGCACCAGCGGCACCGCCAGCGTGCCGTCCACCGCTGCCGATCCGCCCGCCTCGGCGGCCGTCACCAGCACCTCGGTCTGCACCGGCACGCCGAGGTCCGCCTTCGTCGGAGCCACCGCGGTCAGCCGGACGTAGTACGTGCCCGGCAGCGGGTCGTTCGCCCACGGCTCCGCCCACGCCCGCACGGTACGCAGCGTGCAGGCCAGCTCCGTGTCGCCGGCCGCGGACTCCGTGGTGCGGGCGGCCGCCCCGTACACGCAGGACTGCCGGCGGCGCAGGCCGTCGTACACGTCCAGCTGCCAGCGCGAACCCGAGCCGCCCGAGACCCGGGCCTTGACCGTGGGCCGCTGCCCGGCGTCCGCCGCGAACGACCAGTACAGGTAGTCGCCGGCCGAGGCCTGGGCCGTGGCCCGCTGCCCCGCCCCGACCTCCACGGCGGTACGGAACGACGTGCCCGCCTCCGTCGGTCCGGCCTTCGTCCCCTCACTCGCGGACGGGGACGGCGTGCCGTCCGCCGCGGCCGCCGTCACCGGGCCGAGCACCAGCGCGGCCACCGTCGCCCCGGACGCCACCAGGCGTGTGATCCACATCAGTTGGTCCTCCAGACCGTCACGCGCCAGCGGGAGACCCAGCCCCACACGAGGCCGCCGAGGAACCCGAAGAGCACCAGCGTCACCAGCAGCCACCAGCCGCGGCCCAGCCCGAAGGCGGCCACGTCCGAGGCCTCGTCCGGACCGTCCACCACGTCCACCGTCAGCTCCACGGGCAGACCGGGCGTGGTCTTCACGCCGGGCGCCGCCGCGAAGGAGTTGCTCAGGCGCAGGCACACGGTCTCCGCGGCCGACGTCTCCCCGTCCTCGGCGCCTGCGGCCTCCGGGCGCGGGTAGCGCAGGCCGGTCGACAACACGTCCGTCCGGCCGTCACCCGTCTCCTGCCCGCGGACGATCTCCCGGCCGTGCACGGTCAGGGCCTTCAGCAGCACCCCGTAGTCGCGGGCCACGTCACGGTCCGCGCCGACGCTCACCGAGGCGCGCAGCTCCTGCCCGGGCCGCACCTCCACCCGGTACCAGCGGTGGGTGCCGAACTCCTCGCGGTCGGTGTAGATCCCCGAGGCCAGCACGGGCGCCTTCGCGCACTCCGCCGCGCCCTCCACGGCCACCGGCGTCACCTGCGGCTTCGCCGCCCGTTCCACCAACTGACCGACCCGGTCGGACAGTTCCTGCTTGTGCCGGACCGAGGTGTACGTACCGCCGGTCGCCTCCGCGATGCAGCTCAGCTGCGCCTGCGTCTTCGCGTCCGGCACCAGGCCGAGGGTGTCGATGGTGATGTGGATGCCACGGGCCGAGATGTCCCGGGCCACCTCGCACGGGTCCAGCGGCGCGCAGGTGTCCTCGCCGTCGCTGATCAGCACGATCCGGCGGGAACCCTCGCCGCCCTTCAGGTCGTCGGCCGCCTTCAGCAGCGCCGGGCCGATCGGGGTCCAGCCGGTGGGCGCCAGCGTCGCCACCGCCGTCTTGGCCTCCGTACGGTCCAACGGGCCCACCGCGTACAGCTGCTGGGTGTCCTTGCAGCCCTCCTGCCGGTCGTTGCCCCGGTACGTCGCGCCGAGCGTCCTGATGCCCAGCTCGACCTCCTGCGGGGTCGCGTCGAGCACCTCGTTGAACGCCTGCTTCGCCGCGGCCATGCGCGTGCCGCCGTCGATGTCCCGGGCGCGCATCGAGCCGCTCACGTCGAGCACCAGCTCCACCTTCGGAGCGGGGCCGTCGGGCGCGTCCGCGCGCGCCGTGCCTGGCTGAAGTCCCATGGTGAGGAAGGCGGCGAGCAGAGTGCTCAGCAGCGCCGCCGCCGACCGTTGCATTGTGATCACCGGCGGATCCTATTGATCACCCCGCGCTGCTCCAAACGGGCCACCTCAGCCCCCCTGCGCCCCAACCGCCCGATCCCCACGACTCGGCCTAAACTGATGGCACAGGGCCGGCCGTGCCCGCGCCGGTCCGAGACCCCCGGAAGCACCGTGCGCCACCAGCGGCTGTTCCCCCCGGCACTCGCCCTGACGCTCCTCGTTCCGGCCGCCGGGTCCGCGGCCGCGCAGGGCGAGGAGGTGCCGCACGGCCCCGGGTTCGCCGCGCGCGCCCTGCAAGCGCTGCTCGACGGCATCCAGTTCGGCGTCATCATCGCCATCTGCGCCGTCGGCCTCTCCCTGATCTTCGGCACCATCCACCTGATCAACTTCGCGCACGGCGAGTTCGTGACCATCGGCGCCACCGCGGCCTTCTTCCTGAACGCCTCCGCGGCCGGCCCCCACTGGCACCTGGTCCCCGCCACCCTCGCCGCCGTGGCCGTCGGCGTCCTCCTCGGCGCCGCCGTCGACCGGACGATCTGGCGGCCCCTGCGCGCCCGCGGCACCGGGCTGATCAACCTGTTCATCGTCACCATCGGGCTGTCCCTGTTCCTGCGCCACCTGGTGCTGCTCTTCTACGGCACCCGCCCCGGCTCCTACGCCCAGTACGACATCCAGGAGGCGTACGACCTGGGGCCCGTCGGCATCACCCCCCGCGACCTCACGGTCACCCTGCTCTCGGTGGCCGTGCTCCTCGGCGTCGCCGCCCTGCTCCAGAAGACCCGCATCGGCACCGCCATCCGCGCCGTCTCCGACAACCGCGACCTCGCCGAGGCCTCGGGCATCGACGTCAAGCGCGTCGTGAGCGTGGTGTGGATGCTTGGCGGCGGGCTCGCCGCCCTCGGCGGGGTCTTCTTCGGCCTGGTCGAGATCGTCACCTGGGACATGGGCTTCAAACTGCTGCTGCTGATGTTCGCGGGCATCATCCTCGGCGGCCTCGGCTCCGCCTTCGGCGCCATGGTCGGCAGCCTCGTCATCGGCGTCGTGGCCCAGGTGTCCACCCTGTGGTTCCCCGCGGACCTCCAGTACGCCTGGGCGCTGCTGACCCTGATCGTCGTCCTCCTCGTGCGGCCCCAGGGCATCCTCGGCCGCGCCGAACGCGTCGGATGAGGGGGTGGTGGCACCGTGGACTGGTCGGTCGTGATCTCCGACGCCATCCGCTCCGGCATCGGCCCCATCGCCGCCGTGTACGCGCTCGCCGCGATGGGCCTGAACCTGCACTTCGGCTACACCGGCCTGCTCAACTTCGGCCAGGTCGGCTTCATGCTGGTCGGCGGCTACGGCCTCGCCATCACCGTCGCCACCTGGGGCGGCCCGCTGTGGGCCGGCGTCCTCGTGGGCCTGGCCTCGGCCGTCGTCCTCGCCCTGCTGCTGGGCCTGCCCACCCTCCGGCTGCGCGCCGACTACCTGGCCATCACCACCATCGCCGCGGGGGAGACCCTCCGGCTGTTCTACCGGTCGAGCTGGGCCGAGCCGACCACCGGCGGCGTGTACGGGCTCCAGCGCTTCGCCGGCGACTTCTACGACCTCAGCCCCATCGCCCCGGGCAGCTACGGCATCGGCAGGGTGACCTTCAGCGCCCGCGACCTGTGGGTGCTGATCGTCGGCTGGGGTCTGGTGGCGGTCACCGGCCTGCTGATGGCCCTGCTCGTGCACA
Source organism: Streptomyces sp. NPDC101118 (assembly GCF_044759445.1). NCBI lineage: Bacteria > Bacillati > Actinomycetota > Actinomycetes > Kitasatosporales > Streptomycetaceae > Streptomyces > Streptomyces sp. NPDC101118. Next base: position 97,652 of record NZ_JBIVZG010000022.1, read on the forward strand.
GCCCCTGGGGCAGGGTGATCCGGGGCGTCCGCGAGGACGAGACGGCCCTGCGCAGCCTCGGCAAGAACGTCTACGCGTACAAGATGACCAGCCTGGTGCTCGGCGGTGTGATAGGCGCCGTCGCCGGCATGCTCCAGGCCGTCCAGGTCCAGTCGGTGAGCCCGGACAGCTACGACCCGGCCGTGACGTTCTTCCTGTACACCCTGCTCGTGCTGGGCGGCGCCGGGCGGATCCTGGGGCCGGTGGTGGGCTCGGTGCTGTTCTGGTTCGTGCTGACCTTCCTCGACAGCGTGCTGCGGCAGGCCATCGACGCCGGGTACGTGTCCCCCGACGTGATCAGCACCTCCGAGATCGGCGCCGTCCGCTTCGCCCTCGTGGGCGTGGCCCTGATGCTGCTGGTCGCGTTCCGGCCCCAGGGCATCCTCGGCAGCCGGAAGGAGATGCTGATCGGTGAACGCTGACCTCTCCGCCGTCCGCGCCGAACCGGGCGTCGCCAAGCCGGACCCGCTGCTCGTCCTGGACGGGGTCACCCGCTCCTTCGGCGGGCTGACCGCCGTACGCGTCGACCACCTGGAGGTGCAGCGCGGCACCATCACCGCCCTGATCGGGCCGAACGGCGCCGGCAAGTCCACGCTCTTCAACGTGGTCAGCGGCTTCGACCGGGCCGACTCCGGCAGCTGGACCTTCGACGGGCGGCCCGTCCAGGGGCGCCGCGCCCACCAGGTGGCCCGGCTGGGCATGGTCCGCACCTTCCAGCTCACCCGCACCCTGGCCCGCCTCACCGTGCTGGAGAACGTGCTGCTCGCGGCCGGCGGCCAGCGCGGCGAACGGCTGCTGCCGGCGCTGCTGCCCCCGCTCTGGCGGCCGCAGGAGCGGGCCCGTACCCGGCGCGCCGACGAACTGCTGGAACGGTTCAGGCTCACCCGGCTCCGCGACGAGCTCGCCGGCACCCTCTCCGGCGGGCAGCGCAAGCTCCTGGAGATGGCCCGGGCACTGATGGCGGACCCGGTGCTGCTGCTGCTCGACGAGCCGATGGCCGGCGTCAACCCGGCGCTGACCCAGTCCCTGCTCGGGCACGTCACCCGGCTGCGGGACGAGGGGATGACCGTGTGCTTCGTCGAGCACGACATGGACGTGGTGATGGGCATCAGCGACTGGGTCGCGGTGATGGCCGACGGCCGCCTGGTGGCCGAAGGGCCCCCCGCCACCATCGGCCGCAACCCCGCCGTGGTGGACGCCTACCTCGGCCGCCGCCACGACGAACCGCCGGACCCGCGCGAGGGCCCCTCGCCCGGCTCCCCGGACGACGTACCCCCCGGCCCCCCGGAAGGAGACCGGCCATGACCACCAACGGCCCCCCGCCGGTGCTGGCCGCCGACGGCGTGACGGCCGGCTACCTGCCCGGCGTCGACGTGCTGCGCGGCTGCAGCGTCGAGGTGCGCGACGGCGAGCTGGTCGGGGTGATCGGCCCCAACGGCGCCGGCAAGTCCACCCTGGCCAAGACCGTCTTCGGCCTGCTGCGCGTGCGCGCCGGGACGGTACGGCTGCACGGCGAGGACGTCACCAACCGGCCGGCCCACGAGATGGTCCGGCGCGGCGTGGGCTACGTACCCCAGCTCCAGAACGTCTTCCCCGCCCTCACGGTCGAGGAGAACCTCCGGATGGGCGTCTACCTGCGCCCCGCCGCGTTCGCCGAGCGGGCCGAGGCCGTCGAGGAGATCTTCCCCGTACTGGCGGCCCGCCGGGGCCAGAAGGCCGGCGCCATGTCGGGCGGCGAGCGGCAGATGCTCGCGATGGCCCGCGCCCTCATGACGGAGCCCGGCGTGCTGCTCCTCGACGAGCCCTCGGCCGGCCTCTCGCCGCTCTACCAGGACCAGGTCTTCGAGCGCGTCAAGGAGATCAACCACGCGGGCGTCGCCGTCCTGATGGTCGAGCAGAACGCCCGCCGCTGCCTGCAGATCTGCGACCGCGGGTACGTGCTCGACCAGGGCCGCAACGCCTACACCGGCGGGGGCCTGGAGCTGCTGCACGACGAGAAGGTCATCGAGCTGTACCTGGGCACGCTGGCCCGCGTCCGGTGACGGGCCGGCCGGCCCGTCACTCGCGCCCGGCCCCCGCCCCTCACTCCGGTCCCTCACTCGCGCCCCTCACTCACCCCCGCCGCTCTCCTCGGTGCGCAGGGTCTGCAGCGTGCCCTGCGGGGTGTAGGAGTAGACCTCGATGGTGGCGATGCCCGGCTCACCGGCGTCGGTGAAGTCCAGCGGGCCGCTCACGCCGTCGTAGTCGATGTCCTTGCCGTCCGCCAGCAGCTTCTTGCAGGCCGCGAACGAGTCGCACTTCTCGCCGTCACGGGTGACGTTCACCATCTCCTTGGCGAAGTTCCCCGGGTCGTCCGACTTGGCCTTCTCCGCGGCCAGCGCGATGGTCGTCACGCAGTCGAAGGTCTGCGGCGCGAACTGCAGCACCTTCAGGTCCGGCGCGAACGCCTTCAGGTCCTTCACGTACTGCTCGTTGGCCGCCGACGCGGGTGCGGTGCCCTTCATGCCGGCCAGTGCGCCCGGATCGGACGGGGAGACCAGCTTGGGCAGCTCCTCGCTGCGCAGGCCGTCGGTCCCGTACACGCCCTTCTCGGACGGGCCGAGGCCCGCCTCGATCAGGCCCTGGAGGATCTGGGTGCCCTCCTCGAAGGAGATCACCACGACGGCGTCCGGCGAGGAGTTCTTCACCTTCTGGACGACCTGGTCGAAGTTGGTGGCCTTGGGGTCGTACGTCTCGGCCAGCGCGATCTCCGTGCCGCCGTCCTTCAGCGCGTCCTGGGTGGACTTCAGCAGGCCGCGCCCGTAGTCGTCGGCCCGGGCGACCAGCGCCACCCGCTCGTGGCCGTCGCCCTGGATCACCTCGGCGAGCACCGGGCCCTGGAGGGCGTCGCTGGGCGCCGTGCGGAAGTAGTAGCCGCCGTCGTCGTAGTCGGTGAAGGTGGGCGCGGTGTTCGAACCGGAGCACTGGACCACGCCGGACCCGGTCACCCGGTCGATGAAGGACAGGGACATGCCGGAGGCGGCAGCGCCGATGACGGCGTCCACGCCCGCGGCCAGCACCCGGTCCGCCGACTGGGTCGCGACGGCCTCCTGGCCGGCCTCGTCGCCCGACACCACCGGCGGGATCGGCTTGCCGAGCACACCGCCCGCGTCGTTGATCGTCTTGATCGCGAAGTTCGTGGACTCGATCATCGGCGGGCCGAGGAAGGACAACTGCCCGGTCTCGGGCAGGACGTAGCCGAGCTTGAGCACCCCGTCCTCGTCCTTCGCCGGGGCCGCGGAACCGGTGCCCGCCGTCGCCGCGGTGAGCAGCAGCGCCGCCGCACCCGTGAAGATCGCGGACCGCCGTGCAGACGCTCTCATGACCGCCTCCTCTCAGCGGAGGCAGACCAGGGGGGCTGCCGACGGGGGCCGGCAGACGGGTCCCGCGCGCCTGCCCTCAGTTCCCAGGGTAGGTCGAATATGTCTTCGACGGGTGGGGGCGCGGCGCCCTACGATGCGCGATGGCCTGCGGTCACGCGGGCCGGACCTGATGAGCATCACAAGAGTTGGGCAAGGTGGGGGATGGGCACCACAGGTGTCGTCGGCGTGATCGGGGCGGTAGTCGTCCTCGGTGCGCTGGTGTGGCTGGTCATGACGTACAACCGGCTGGTCGCGCTGCGGAACCAGACGGGCGCCTCGTGGGCGCAGATCGACGTACAGCTCAAGCGCCGTCACGATCTGATCCCGAACCTGGTCGCGACCGTCACGCGGTACGCCGAGCACGAGCGCGGCACCCTGGAGGCGGTGACCGCCGCCCGCGGCGCCGCCACCGCCGGCGGCCTGGACACCGCCGCCCGGGCGCAGGCGGAGAACCTGCTGACCGCGAAGCTGGGCGGGCTGCTCGCCATCGCCGAGGCCTACCCGGAGCTCGCCGCCAGCGACTCCTTCCTCAAGCTCCAGCGCGAACTCACCGGCACCGAAGACAAGATCGCGTACGCGCGGCAGTTCTACAACAGCGCCGTGCAGAGCTACAACACCGCCCAGGAGAGCTTCCCCGGCAACCTCGTCGCCGGCCTCGGCGGGCACCGCCGCGGCGAGTTCTTCGAGGCCGAGGAGGGCGCCCGCGAGGCCGTTCAGGTGCGCTTCCGATGACCTGGGCCCAGCAGCTCGTCTGGGCGGCCAGCGCCGCCCTGGCGCTCTGGCTCGTGGGCTTCGCCCTCGCGCTGGTCGCCACCCGCAACGGCGCGCCCCGCACCGGGCCCGCCACCCAGGAGTTCGGCGACGCCCCCGAGCCGCCGGCCGTCGTCAGCCTGCTCGCCAACCACTGGCGCTCCGTCGACCACGCCGCCGAGGCCACCCTGCTCGACCTGGCCCACCGGGGCCTGGTCGAACTGCGGCAGAACGGCGACCGGGCCGCGCACACCACCGTGCACGTCCCCGGAGCCGGGGGTACGGGCGTGGCGGGCGCGGCGGAGGACCTCCGCCCGTACGAGCGCCGGGTGCTCGCCCGCGTCGCCGAGCGGGCCGGCACCGCCGGCGCGCCGCTCGGCGCCGTCACCTTCCGGGGCCGCGAGCGCGCCGCCGCCTGGAACCGCGGCCTGCGGCAGGAGATCGTCGCCGAGGCACGGCGCCTCGGGCTGTCCCGGCCCCGGTTCGGCCCGGGCCTGAACGCCGCCCTGATGGCGGGCACCCTGGTGCCCACCGCCCTCTACGCCGTGGCCGTGCTGAGCACCGGCCGGCTGCTGCCCGCGATCACCGTGGCCTCCCTGGTCATCGGCCCCCTGACGTGGCTGGTCGCCAAGGCCACCGGCGAGCGCGCCACCGAGGCCGGCCTCGACCGGGCCGGGCACTGGGCCGGCGTACGCGCCTGGCTGCACGCGCACGAGGACTTCGCGAAGCTGCCGCCCGCCGCCGTGGCCGTGTGGGACCGCTACCTGTCGTACGGGGCCGCCCTCGGCGTCACCACCCGGATCAACCAGCTCCTCGACTTCGGCACCGGCAGCCGCCGCCGGGTCTGGTCCGCGTACGGCGGCACCTGGCGGGAGGTCCGCATCCGCTACCCGCGGCTGCTGCCGGGCTTCGGCGCCGCGCCCGCGCGGCTGCTCCAGCTCGCCGCGGCGGCCGCGACCGTGGCCGTGGGCCTCTGGCTGTTCGCCACGCTGCGCGAGCCCGCCTGGGCGGTCACCACCGGCCCGGACGCCGAGCACTCGCTGCGCCGGCCGGGGCTGCTGCTGAGCGCCGGCTGGGTGCTGATCGCGCTCCTCGCGGTCCTGGTCGCGGGCAAGTTCCGCAAGTGGACCCCGCTGGCCGCCTTCCTCGCGCTGATGCCGGGCAACTTCGCCAGCCTGCGCGGCTGGGGCGCCGACGCCTTCGACCGGCCGGGCCTGCTGCCGGGCGAGACCGCGGTCGTCGCGGCCTTCGGGGCGCTGACCCTCTGGTACGCCGTCCAGCTCGCCCTGGGCCGGATCGCACCGCGCACGCTCACCGGCGAGGTGCTGCGGGTCGAGACCCGGCGCGACGGGCGGGCCCCGCTCCTGCTCGCCCTCGACGAGGGCACGGCGGACCGCACGGTGGCCTGGGCCCTGGACGGGCCCGCGCCCACCTACTACTCCACCGGCTCGGAGGTCCGCCTCACCGTGGAGCGCGGCACCCGCCGCATCCGCACGGTGCAGGTGCTGGACGTCGGCTCGGAACACCGGCTGGAGCCCGCGGGGGCCTGAACGGGCGCGGGCGGCGGGCGGGGCGCGGCCGGCGGTGCCGGCGGTGCCGGCCGCGTCCGCCGCCGTCTGCCGCCCGCCGTACGACTGTCTGCGTACGACCGTGCGCCGGGCGGCCCTCCGCCGTACGACGTGACATTGCGGTGTGACGTCGTACGGCGTGCTCACACCCAGCCCAGCCGGGCCGCCTTCACCCCGAGCTCCAGACGGCTGGACGCGTCCACCCGGGCCAGCAGGTCGGCCACCATCCGCCGCTCCGTCCGCACCGAGATCCCCAGCGCCCGGGCCACGGTCTCGTCCTTGTCGCCGTTGGCCAGCATCCGCAGCACCTCCCGCTCCTGCGGGCTGATCCCGCCGTCGCCCCCGGCCGGCGCGCCGTCCAGCGGCACCGCGTCCTTCCAGTACGCCTCGAACAGCTCGTGCAGCGCCCGCAGCACCGGCGCGCTCCGCAGCACCAGCGCCGTCGGCTCGGCGCCGACCGGATCGCCCGGGATCACCGCGATCCGCCGGTCCACGATCAGCAGCCGCATCGGCAGGCTGGGGGCGAGCCGCACCTCGCTGCCGTACGCCTGCACCCGCCGCACGTACTCGTACGTCGCCCGGTCCTTGGTGATGCTCTGCAGGTACGCGCTGCGGAACCGCACCCCGCGCAGCATGGCCTGCTCGTTGAGCGGCTGCCCGGCCTGGATGGCGACCGTCGGCAGCGCCCCGCCGGGCAGGAACGACAGCACCTCCTCCGCGCACTGGCTCGCGAGGGCCTCCAGCCGGGTGCGTATCTGGTCCATGCCGTGCAGGAGTTCGGCGCCGTCCGGGCCGGGGCCGTCCTCGTACGAGGCGTACTCGGTGGACAGCTGGTTCAGCGCGGCCCTGGTCTGGTCGATGCGGTCCTGACGGAGGGCCAGCTCCTGCTGCTCCCGCTGGAGCAGCAGCTGTAACCCGATCTCCGGGCTGACCGCCCGGACCAGCCCGGGCCGGTCCCAGGACGGCCGCAGCATGGCGAGCGAGATCAGCTTGTCGACGGCGGCCGCGACGCGCTCTCTGGGCAACTCCAGCCGCTCCGCCAGTCGTTCGCCGTCGTGCTCCTGATGCAGCAGGATGGCGCGGTAGACGGCGAGGTCGTCGGTGTCCAGCGTGGGCTGCTCGGCCATGACGGGCTCCCTTCCCCCGGAGCGGGCGGGTCGTGGCGCGGCCCCGCACCGTCCCGTGGGGGCGGCTGCGCGCGGCTGGACCCGAGTGTACGTAGCACCGACCTCCCGGGGGTCCCGATCAAGCCGCCCGGGGCTGTCCCGGACACCGGGGCCGCTGTCCCAGCGGCGGGACAGGACGTTCCCGCAGGTCGCGAGGGTTCCGGGTGGTGACGGGTTCCCGGTTGGCATGTGGCTGCCATGCAGGGGGCTGCCGGGCGGATGGGCTGTCGGGCGGGCGTGCGGTGGTGTTTTCCTCGGATTGCGACGGAAATTGACCACCCGTCATCAACGGAGGGGAACCCCATGACCATCCGCACCCGCACCCGTGCCGCCCGTCTGCTGGCCTCCTGTACCGGGGCGGCGGTGCTCGCCGTCCTCGGCGGCGCGGCGGCCGTACCGGCCGCCGCCGCTGCCGCGCCGGCCGCACCTGCCGCCGTTGCCGTCCCGGCTGCGCGTGCCGCCGTTGCCGTGCGGGGCGCGTCTGTGGTGCCGGTGGTGCCCGTCACCGTGGCGGTGCCGGTCTCGTCTGTCGTGCCGGTTGCGCCGGGCGCCTTCCCCGTGCCCGCTGCCCCCGCCGCGCTCGCCGTGCGGGCTGCGCCTGTGGTGCCTGCCGCCTTCGCAGCGCCGGGTGCGTCTGCCGCCCTGACGGCGCCGAGCGGGCCGGGCGCCTTCCTGGTGTCCGCTGCGCGCGCCGTGGCCGGCGTCCGGGCCGCGTCTGCGATGCCCGCTGCCTTCGCCGTGTCGGGTGCGTCCGTGGTGCCGGGCGGCTTCGCCGTGCCGGCTGCGCCCAACGCCGCTGCCGGGCCTGTCGCCGCGTCGGCGGCCTCCTCCGCGCCCCGGCCGTCCGCCGCGCCGACCGTCGTCGCCGCGGCGCTCCCCGATCAGGAGCCCGACGACTTCACCTGGCCCGTGCCGAAGCCCGTCGCCGGGCGGAGCACCCTTGTATGACCTCCCGCCAGGAGCCCCGGACCGGGTGATCCTGCTCGCGGTCGGCGACGGCGCCGACGGCGACCACGCGGGCCGGCTGCTGCGGGCGATGCTCGCCGCGGAGGGCCGCACGCTGGCCGTGGTCGCACCCACCGCCGACCGCGCCGCCCGGTGCGCGAGGGAGCTCGCGGGCCCAGGCCGGTACGTCCTGCCGTACGCGGCCGACCCGGCCGACCGGGCGGCGCTCCCGCGGGCGCTGGCCGAGGCCGCCCGTGAGCTCGGCCCGCCGGACGTGGTGATCGGCACCGCCGTCGCCGCGCCGGAGGCGGGCGACGAGGACCCCTGGCGCCGGGTGCTGGACTCCGGCGTCACCGGCAGCCACCGCCTCGCCACCGCCGCCGCCGGCCACATGCTGGGGTCGGCCCGCCCCGGGCGGATCGTGCTGCTGGCCGCCGCCGAGGCGCCCGGGCGCCGGGAAGGTCCGCTCCACCCCGCCTCGCGGGCGGCGGCGGCCGCGCTCACCGCCCTGGTGGCCGGCTGGGCCGCCCAGTGGCCGGCCGACCGGCTCACGGTCAACGCCGTCGTCCCCGACGGCACCGCGGGCCCGGCCAGAACCGCCGCCGCGCTCCGCTTCCTCGCCCTCGCCCAGCCCCCCGGCCTCACCGGCCAGGTCCTGACCGTACGAGGCGGGGCCGGCCGGGCCGGCGGTGCCGCCGGGAGCGACGGAACCCGCGTCGCCGGCCGCGCCCGCGGCCCCGCGGGAACCCGCCGCCCCCGCGACACCGACGGCCCGGACCTCCCGGGCCTCGCAGGTTCCCGTACCGGCGGCTGACCCGGCGCACCGGGACCCGCAGGGGCGCCCCGACCCGCCGCGCGGGCCGCGGCCCCGCAACGGAGCCGGTACGGCCACGCAAGACTCCGGCCACGCGACGGAGCCGTACGACGCACCGGCGCGCCCACCACGCACCGGCCACGACCGTGCCGGTCACCCGCCAAGTCGCGTCGCCCGTAGGGCACATCGCTCGCACCAGGCACCCGCGCCCCACCCCCCGTACGACACACGGGCTCGCATCGTCAACGCCCCGCCGACGCCGACGACGCACCTGCGCCGGCAGGACGCGCCGGCCCCGCATCACGCACCGGCGCCCCACGACCTGTGCCCCACCCGCACCCACGCCCGCATGAAGTACCGCCCCGCACCGGCGCCCGAAGGCGTACCGCGCGCCACCACGCCCCCGCCCCGCCACGCCCCGCCACCCACGCCGAGAGGGATCCATGTCGCCGTACCCGTCGTGCGCCCAGGCCGCGCGGCAGCCGCTGACGTCCGCGCGTCCGTGTACCGGGCTGCGGGAGGGGGTCTGGGGTTACGAGGGCTTCCACCGCCCCGGCCCGGCCCCGCGCGAGCGCCTCCACCTGCCCACACCCGCCGTCTCGCTGGTCCTGCTGCTGGAGGGCCGGCTCGAACCGTCCGCCCCCGCCGCCCGGGTGCCGCCCGGAGCCCCGCTGCTCGCCGGGCCCCGCACCGAGAGCCTCACCCTCCGGTACGGCGCGGGCGCCCGGGGCGTGCGCGTGCTGCTCGCGCCCTGGGCCGTGCACGCCCTGACCGGGGGGCCCGTGGACCGGCTCGCCGGGCGGGTCGTGCCCGCCGGGGAGCTGCTCGGCCCGCTGGCCGGGCGCCTCACGGCCGTCCTCGCGGACGCCCCGGACTGGGCCGGGTCCTGCGCCCTGCTCGACGGGGCCCTGGCCCGGCTCCTGCCGGGCCCGCCCGAGCCCGCCCCGCCCGTCCTGCGGGCCTGGCGGGCCCTGGTCCGCTCGCGCGGCACGCTGCCGGTGGCCGAGCTGGCCCGCGAAGCCGGCTGGTGCCGCAGCCAGTTGGGGCGCCGCTTCCAGGCCCAGGTGGGGCTCACCCCGAAGGCGGTGGCCCGGGTGCTGCGGCTGCGGGAGGCCGTCCGGCTGCTCGGCGCCGGTGAGCCCGTGGCCACCGTGGCCGTGGCCGCCGGCTTCCACGACCAGGCCCATTTCGCCCGCGAGTTCAAGGCGATGACCGGCCACACGCCCCGCCGGTTCCGCGCCGAATGGGATGCCGACGGATTCCGGAAGGAAGACAACGAGGACGAGGAGGCGGAATTCCTACAAGAGTGGCTGCCGGTGCCGACGGCAGAATCTTCATCAGTCCGGTGAACGCGCCGGACGGCAAGAGGAACAACGCGGTACACGCAGCACACACAGCACACGTCACATCCCGCGTCCTTCGACCAAGGAGAACCCCATGCTGAAGAAGCTCGAGGAATTCGGCGCCGGCCTGCTGGAGCGCCTCGTCCCCGCCGTCGACGCCGAGGCCTGCGGCTGGAAGTGGTGGCCGTCCTGCTGGCAGTGCGGCGGCAAGTCCTGCTCCGTCAACACCTGCACCGCGGACCTGTACTGCGGCTGACCGGCGCGGTAGCGGCCCGGTGACGAGAGGGGGGCGTCCCGCCCGCTGCGGCGGGCGCCCCTCGTGCCGCCCGTGCCCCACCGCCGCGCCGACCGTCCGCCCCGTGCCGTCCGCTCCCCGTCGCCCCGATCGGGAGACCCCATGGTGTATCTGGCCCTCGGAATCCGCTGCCTCGTCGGATTCCTCTTCCTGGCCTCCGCGGTGAGCAAGGTATTCGGCCGGAAGTCGATCCGGAAATCCTTCCTGGAATTCACGGATTCCGTCGCCGGAATGCCACTGGCGCCCCGCCGCGGAATTCCCGCGGTCGCGGCCGCGGTGATCCTCGCGGAAGCCGCGGTGCCCGTGCTGCTGCTTCTTCCCGGCACCCGGTTCCGGGTCGCCGGTTTCCTGGCCGCCACCGCCCTGCCGGCCGTGTTCGGCCTGTCCATCGCGCTCGCCCTGCACCGCGGTGCGGCCCCGCCCTGCCGGTGCTTCGGCCCGTCGGTCACCCCGCTGGGCGCCCGTCACCTCGTACGCAACACCCTGCTCGCGGCGCTCGCGGCGGCCGGGGCCGTCCTCGCGGTCCGGCCGGCCGGACCCGCGCACCCCGGCGGTGCCGCCCTCGCCGCGGCGGCCGGCGTGCTGGTCGCCGTACTCGTCGCGGCCCTCGACGACATCGTCCAGCTCTTCAGCCCACAGGAGACACCCCATGCCGTTCGTGATCGCGGCCCTGCTGCTCGTCGGGGCGCTGTGCGCCCTGGACCTGGTCCTCACCCTGGGCGTGATCAAGCGGTTGCGTGACCAGGGCGCGCTGCTCGCCGAACTCGGCTCCGGCACCCCGGCCCTGGCCGTGGGGGAGGAGGTCGGCGCCTTCACCGCCACCACCGTCGACGGCGTGCCGGTCGGCCGCGACGACCTCCACGACGACACCCTCGTCGCCTTCTTCTCGCCCACCTGCGGCCCCTGCCGCAAGAAGCTGCCCGCCTTCGTCGCGCACGCGCGCAGCCTGCCCGGCGGCCGGGACGCGGTCCTCGCCACCGTGGTCGGGACGCCCGAGGCGGCGGCCGCGTTCACCGAGGCCCTCGCCCCCGTCGCGCGGGTGGTCGTGGAGGAGGCCGACGGGCCGGTCGGCGCGGCCTTCAACGCCACCGCCTACCCGACGGTGCTGCGGGTGGCGCCCGCCGCCGACGGCCGGGTCCTGGTCACCGCCGACCAGGTGGAGCTCGCCCGCGTCCCCCAGGCCGCGGCATGAACACCGCCCCCGGCGCCGGCCCTGCGACCGCCGGGCCCGGCGCCGGGACCGCCGCTCCCGCGACCGCCGCTCCCGCGACCGCCGGGCCCGGCGCCGGCTCTGCAACCGCCGCCCCCGCGGCCTCCGGGCCCGGCGCCGGCCCTGCCGCTTCCCGCCCTGCCGCTTCCCGGTCCGCGGCCTCCCGGCTGCGGACCACCGCGCGGCGCCTGGCGGCGGCCGGGGCGCTGGCCTGGCGGGCGGCGCCCGGGGCGCTCGCGGTGTTCGTCGCCGTGAGCCTGGCCGCCGCCGCGCTGCCGGTGGCCGCCGCCTGGTTCACCAAGGCCGTCCTGGACGGCATGGCGGCGGGCGCGCCGGCCCGTACGCTCCTCGGCCACGGCGCCGCCCTCGCCGGCGTCGGCCTGCTCACCGCTCTCACCCCGCAGGCCACCCGCTACCTCCGCGCCGAGACCGACCGCGCGGTCCAACTGCTGGCCCAGGACCGGCTGTTCGGTGCCGTCCAGGAGTTCACCGGGCTCGCCCGCTTCGAGGACCCGCGCTTCCTCGACCGGCTGCGGCTGGCCCAGCAGGCCGGCCGGATGACCCCGAACCAGTCCGTCGACGGCCTCCTCGGCATCGTCTCCGCCGCGCTCACCATCACCGGTTTCCTCGGCTCGCTGCTCGTCGTCAGCCCCGTGATGACCGCCCTGGTCCTGGGTGCGGGGCTGCCCGTGCTGCTCGCCCAGCTGTCCCTGGCCCGCCGCCGCGCCCGGATGTTCTGGGACATCGGCCCGGCCGAGCGGCGCGAGCTGTTCTACGCGGACCTCCTCACCACCGTCGACGCGGCCAAGGAGGTACGGCTGTTCGGCACCGGGCCCTTCCTGCGCGCCCGGATGCGCGCCGAGCGCCACACCGCCAACGCCGCCCAGCGGGCCGTGGACCGGCGGGACCTGGCCGTCCAGTCCGGCCTCGGCCTGCTGACGGCCACGGTCGCCGGCGGCGGACTGCTGTGGGCCGTGGGGGCCGCCCGTACCGGTGCCCTGTCCGTCGGCGACATCACCGTCTTCATCGCGGCGCTCGCCGGGGTCCAGGGCGCGCTGACCGCGCTGGCGGGGGAGATCGCCCGGACCCACCAGGCGCTGCTGATGTTCGACCACTACCTCGCCGTCACCACGGCGGGTCCGGACCTGCCGGTGCCCGTGCGGTCCGCCGCACCGGAGCCGCTGCGGCGGGGGATCGAGCTGCGGGACGTGTGGTTCCGCTACTCCGAGGGCCACCCCTGGGTGCTCCGGGGCGTCAGCCTGACCATCCCGTACGGGCGCTCCCTGGCCCTGGTCGGGCTCAACGGCGCGGGCAAGTCGACCCTGGTCAAACTCCTGTGCCGGATGTACGACCCGACCCGGGGTGCGATCCTGTGGGACGGCACGGACCTGCGGGACCTCGACCCGGCCGCGCTGCGCCGCCGGATCGGCGCCGTGTTCCAGGACTACATGACGTACGACCTGACGGCGGCCGAGAACATCGCGCTCGGCGACCTCGACGCCCTCGACGACCCGGTCCGCATCCGGGCCGCCGCCGAACGCGCCGGCATCGACCGCCGGATCCGTGAACTCCCACAGGGTTACGACACGTTGCTCACCCGTCTGTTCTTCCCGAGCCCGGCCCCGGACGGCCCGTCGGAGGGGCCGGGGGAGGGTCGGAGGGACGCCTCCGAGGACGTCCCGTACACCTCCGGGGGTGCGCGGGACACCGCCGGGGACGCCCGGACCGCCGCGCTGGGCGGAGCGCCGGCGGCAGGCCGCGAGGACACCCTCGCGGGCGGCACGCAGGACCCGTACGAGGACGTCGCGGGCCTCCCGGACGGGCCGCCCCGCGACCCGGCCGCCGGGGTCGAGCTGTCCGGCGGGCAGTGGCAGCGCCTCGCCCTGGCGCGGGCCCTGCTGCGCGAACGCTGCGACCTGATGGTCCTCGACGAGCCCTCGGCCGGCCTGGACGCCGCCGCCGAGCACGAGATCCACACCGCCCTGCGCCGGCACCGCCGGGGCCGCACCAGCCTGCTGATCTCGCACCGGCTGGGCGCGGTGCGGGACGCCGACCTGATCGTCGTCCTGGACGGCGGCCGGATCGTGGAGCGCGGTGACCACCGTGCCCTCACCGCCACCGGCGGCGCGTACGCCCGCCTGTTCGCCCTCCAGGCGGCCGGCTACCGCGACGCCCCGCAGCTCCCCGCCGGCGCGCCCCTCCCGGCACCCGCCCCGCCGGCCGTGGCGCCGGACGGCCGCGCCCTCGCCCCAGGGGACGCCGCATGACGGCCGACGACCCTGCCCTGTACGACCCCGCCCCGCACGGGCCCGCCCCGCACCGGGGCGGTCCCGCCGACGCTCCGGGCGGGTCGTCCCGTGGCCCAGTCCCTCCGCCGCCGCCACGCCACGCCCCGAGCCGGTCCGGGCGGTCCGGTGGGTCCGGCCACCGTGGTGTCCCGGAAGCTCCGGGGCCCCGGACGGTGTCCGTTCAGCCGTTGAGCGCGACCCGGGACGCGCAACGCGCCGGGCCCGAAGGGGAACTGACGGTGCACCAGGGGCCGCCGCCGGTCCGGGCATCGCCTGCCGGGGCGCCGGGAGGCGGCCCGGCGCACCCCGGGCCCCGGCCCGGGCGCCGGGCTTCCCGGCGGCTCCCCGTGCTGCCCCTCCTCGCGTCCGCCGGCTGGGGCGCGGCCGGGGTGCTGCTCGCCGTCGGGGTGTACGGGGCGGCCGCGTACACCGCCGCGGGTGCCGTGCTGCTCACCCTCGCGGCTCTGCCCGCGCGGGCGTTCGTCCTGGTCACCGTGCGCGGGGCCAGCATGGAGCCGGCCTTCCAGGACGGTGACCGTGTGCTGGTGCGCCGCTGGGCCGCGCCGCGGCCGGGCACGGCCGTGGTGCTGACCCAGGGCACCGCCGGGGGCGCGCCGGTCCGGATCATCAAGCGGGTGGCCGCCGTCCCCGGCGACCCCGTGCCCCGGGCCGCCGTACCCGCCCTCGCCGACGTCCCGGAGGACACCGTGCCGCCCGGGCACCTCGTGCTGCTCGGCGACAACCCCGCCGCGAGCGTCGACTCCCGCCAGGCCGGCTACTTCCGTGCCGACGCCGTCCTCGGCGTGGCCCGCCGCCCCCTCCACCGTCCCCTCCACGCCCCCCGCGGGGACCGGAGCTGACCGCCCCGACGATGGCACCCCAGCGACCGCACCCCAGCGGCCGCACCCCAGCGGCCGCACCTCGACGACCGCGCCCCGGCCACCGAGCCCGGCCCCTCCCGCACCCCACCACCCCACCCCCACCCCCGGTTTCACACCCGCCCCGGTGCGGCCGTGACGGGTGTGAACGGGGGGAGGCGTTCGCCTGGCGTACCGCGGGGCGTCACGGGGGAGTCTCCGGGCGGTACCCCTTGAGCGCTGTTCTAGGGGCGCCCCTTGCCTCCCCCCTCACACCCCAGAGGTCGACACCCCGATGGCAGAACTCAACCGACGCCGGTTCATGCAGATGGCCGGTGGCGCCGCCGCGCTGACCATGCTGTCCGACAGCATCGCCCGGGCCGCGTCCATCCCCGCCCAGGGCACCACCGGTACGCTCCAGGACGTCGAGCACATCGTGGTCCTGATGCAGGAGAATCGTTCCTTCGACCACTACTTCGGGTCGATGAAGGGCGTACGCGGCTTCGGCGACCCGCGCCCGGTGACCCTGCCCAGCGGCAAGCCCGTCTGGAACCAGTCCGACGGAAAGAAGGAGATCCTGCCCTTCCGCCCGGCGGGCGAGGACCTCGGCATGGAGTTCCTCCAGGGCCTCAACCACGACTGGGCCGGCGGCCAGAAGGCCTTCAACAAGGGCAGGTACGACCAGTGGGTGCCCGCCAAGACGGCGACCACGATGGCGTACCTGACCCGGAACGACATCCCGTTCCACTACGCGCTGGCCGACGCGTTCACCCTCTGCGACGCGTACCACTGCTCGTTCATCGGCTCGACCGACCCGAACCGCTACTACCTGTGGACCGGGTACACCGGCAACGACGGCACCGGCGGCGGCCCGGTCCTCAACAACGCCGAGGCCGGCTACGGCTGGAAGACCTACCCCGAGCGCCTCCAGGAGGCCGGCGTCTCCTGGAAGATCTACCAGGACATCGGCGACGGCCTGAACGCCGCCGGCAGCTGGGGCTGGATCAACGACGCCTACCGCGGCAACTACGGCGACAACTCCCTGCTGTACTTCAACACGTACCGCAACGCCCAGCCCGGCAACCCGCTCTTCGACAAGGCCCGCACCGGCACCAACGCCAAGGCGGGAGACGGCCTGTTCGATGTCCTCCGCGCCGACGTGCAGGCCGGCCGGCTGCCCCAGGTCTCCTGGATCGCCGCCCCCGAGGCCTTCTCCGAGCACTCCAACTGGCCCTCGAACTACGGCGCCTGGTACATCGCGCAGGTGCTGGACGCGCTCACCTCGAACCCCGACGTGTGGGCCCGTACCGCGCTCTTCATCACGTACGACGAGAACGACGGCTTCTTCGACCACGTCGTGCCCCCGTACGCCCCCGGCTCCGCGGCCGAGGGCCTGTCCACCGCCCCCACGGCGCTCGACTACTTCCCCGGCAAGACGGGATACGTCGCCGGCCCCTACGGCCTCGGCCCCCGCGTCCCGATGCTCGTCGTCTCGCCGTGGAGCACCGGCGGCTACACCTGCTCCGAGACCTTCGACCACACCTCGGTCCTGCAGTTCATGGAGCGCCGCTTCGGGGTGAAGGAGACCAACATCTCGCCCTGGCGCCGCGCCGTCTGCGGCGACCTGACCTCGGCCTTCGACTTCAGCCGTGCGGACAGCAGCGCCGCGGTCCTGCCGCCGACCGCCGGCTACTACCCGCCGGACCGCGACCGCCACCCCGACTTCCTCGCCCCCGCCCCGGCCGTCGGCACCATGCCGAAGCAGGAGCCCGGCTCGAAGCCCACCCGCCCGCTCAGGTACGCGCCGTACGTGGACGGCCTGGCGACCCCGAGCACCGGCAAGTACCAGCTCACCTTCAGCGGCGGCGCGCAGGCCGGCGCGCAGTTCTACGTGACCTCCGCCAACCGCACCGACGCCCCCTGGACGTACACCGCGGAGGCCGGCAAGTCCCTGTCGGACAGCTGGAACACCAAGTACTCCAAGGGCCTGACGGACCTGACCGTGCACGGCCCGAACGGCTTCCTGCGCCGCTTCCGCAACCCCGGCAAGACCGCCGGCCCCGAGGTCACCGCCCGCCACAACTCCACCACCGGCAACATCGACCTCACCTTCACCAACGCGGGCGCGGCGGACGTCCACCTGACGGTCACCAACGCCTACGGCGGCACGGCGCAGACCTTCACCGTCCGCGCGGGCGCGACGCTCACGCAGAGCATCGACCTGCGGGCCGGCCGCAGCTGGTACGACCTGACGGTGGTCTCCGACGGCGACAGCACCTTCCTGCGCCGCCTCGCGGGACACGTGGAGACCGGCGCCTCCGGCGTCAGCGACCCCGGCATCGCCACCGCGTGACCCACCGCCGCCACCGCGTGACCCGGCACCACCGCCGGCCGGCCCGGTGGCGACCGCACCACCCGGTGTGATCCCCGGTCCGGTGGGCAGACCATACGGCGTCAGTGCGCCCGCGCACCCCGCCACTCCACCGCGAGGAGACCGTATGGCCATCGCCCACCGGACCGTCGGGACCGGGCCGAACCACGTCATCGTGCTGCACGACTGGTTCGGCACCTCGGCCAACTGGGGTTCCGTGCTCGACTACCTCGACCCGGACACCTTCACGTACGCCTTCCCCGACTACCGCGGCTACGGGCTGCGCAAGGACGAGACCGGCCGGTACACCCTGCCGGAGATCGCCGACGACGTGCTCGCCCTCGCGGACGAGCTCGGCTGGGCCACCTTCTCGCTGGTCGGCCACTCCATGGGCGGCAAGGCCATCCAGCAGGTGCTGGTCCGCGCGCCCGAGCGGGTCGAGCGGCTGGTCGGCCTCGCGCCGGTGCCGGCCGCGCCCTACGAGATGGACGACGCCACCCACGCCCTCTTCCACGGCGCCGCCGAGGACCCGGCCAAGCGGCTGGCCATCCTCGACCTGGTCACCGGCAACCGGGCGAGCCGCCACTGGCTGGACCGCATGGTCCGGCACTCCCTGGAGGTGTCCCGCCCCGAGGCCTTCGGCGGCTACCTCGCCAGCTGGCAGTCCCTCGACCTGTCCACGGCCGTCAAGGGCAGCACCGTGCCGGTGCTGGTCCTCGTCGGCCAGTACGACCTCGCGCTCACCGCGGACGTGATGCGGGCCACCTGGCAGGTCTGGTACCCGAACTGCGAGATCCGCGTCGTCCCGGGCGCCGGCCACTACCCGATGCACGAGACCCCGGTGGCCCTGGCCACGGAGGTCGAGGCGTTCCTGCGCCCCGCCTGACGGGCCCGCCCGGAGCCGCCCCCGCCGGGGGCGGAAACGCCTGTGGGGCGTACGAGAAACTCGTACGCCCCACAGGATCAACAGGGTGAGTGACGGGACTCGAACCCGCGGCCACCTGGACCACAACCAGGTGCTCTACCAACTGAGCTACACCCACCACGAAGGGTGGCAGACCACCCGTTCGATGTGCACGCACAGCATAGCCGATCAGCGGACCGCCTCCGCGCCACCCGTACGGCGCAACGCCGGCCCCCGGTCCGGCCCGGGCGCCGGCCGCCGCCCACCCCCGTGGAGCGCCGGCCGGGGCCCTGCGTGAGCCCGGGCCGTGGGCTTCGTACCGAGCCGGACCCGGTACGGCTAGACGCCGGCGCCCGCGCGGGCCCGGGCGTGCTCCACCGCCGCCGCGGCCAGCGCCCGCACCACCGGGTGCGGCCGGCTCCCGTCCCCGTACAGCTCCGGCTGGAACAGGGTGGCCAGGAAGAACGGGTGCCCCGGCAGCTCGGCGACCCGCACCTGCCCGTCCTCGTCCCGGCCCGACAGGACCAGCCCGTGCTCCTGGAGCGCCGGCAGGTGCCGCGGGTCGGGCCCGTAGTTGCAGTGGTACCGCTCCACCGAGCGCTCCGCGCCCAGCACCGACTCGGCCAGGCTGCCCGGCGCCACCCGGACCACCCCCTCGTGCCCCACCAGCGAGCAGGCCAGCGGCGCGATCAGCGGGTCCTCCGCAGCCGGGTCGTTCTCGGCGTGGGCGGCCGAGGCCAGCCCGCACACGTTGCGCGCGTACTCCAGCAGCGTGTGCTGGAAGCCGCCGCAGGTGCCCAGGAAGGGGATGCCCGCCTCGCGGGCGGTACGGATCGCCGCGACGGCACCCGCCTCGCTGGCGTACGGGCTGCCGGGCAGCACCCAGACGGCGTCGAACCCGGCCAGCGCGCCGGAGGCGGCCTCCGCCTCCGCGTCGGCGGTCGGGATCCAGTACGCGTCCAGCACCAGCCGGTCCCGCTCGGCGAGCGCGGCGAGCAGTCCGGGAACGCGGACGTGGGAGGTCACATGAGGGGAGCGGTCGCCCACGAGGGCGATACGAGCGATCGTCATGCGGACCATCCTGGGACGCCGGAGCGGTTCAGCGCCAACGATCATTACTGCATCCCCCATCAGCAACACTAATGGTGATCATGATCCATCCTGGGCCCATGGACCCGCACCTCCTGCGCACCTTCGTCACCGTGGCCCGGCTCGCCTCCTTCTCCGCGGCCGGCCACACCCTCGGCTACACGCAGTCCGCCGTCTCCCAGCAGATCGCCGCGCTGGAGGGCGACCTCGGCACCGCCCTGCTCACGCGCCGCCCCGTCGCACCCACCCGGGCCGGGGAACGGCTCCTCGAACACGCCGGGCCCCTGCTGCTCCGCCTGGACGCCGCACGCGCCGACATCGCCCGCCTCACCGCCGCCCCGCCCGACGAGCTGACCCTCGCCGCCAGCCCCCTCGCGCTCGGCCCGGCCGCCCTCGCCGCGCTGCCCCCGACCGGCGTCACCCTGCGCGTCCTGCCCCGCGAGGAGATCCCCGCCGCCGTCGCCACCGGCGCGTGCGACCTCGCCCTGGTCGACGGCGTCGCCGCGCCCGACGACCCGCTCCGGCTGTCCGACGTCGCACCCCTCGGCGTCGTCGGCGCCGACGAGGGCCCCCTCGCCGTCCTGCTGCCCGAGCGGCACCCCCTGGCCCACCGGACCGCGCTGCGCCTGGCGGACCTGGCCGACGCGCGCTGGCTCGACGCACCCGGCGCCGGCTTCCCCCTCGACGCCCTCGCCGCGGCCGCCGGGGCCCGCCCCGGCGGCCTCACCCCCGCCCTGCGCTACGAGGGCACCGACGTCCACACCCTCTGCGCCCTCGCGGCGGCCGGCCACGGCCTGGCCCTGCTGCCCGACCGGGTCGCCCGCGGCTGCCCCGCCGGACGCGCCGTACCCCTCGCCGCCCCGCGCCTGGTGCACCGTACGGAACTCCTCTCCTCCGGCATCCTGGAGGGAGCCGCCGCTGCGCTGGCGGGCCGCCTGACGGGGCGCCAGGATGATGACCATGACGAGTCCGCACCGTGAGCACCCCGAGCCCGCCCCCTTCACCGCCGCCGACTACGCCGCCCGGATGGAACGCGCCGCGACGGCCGCCGCCGACGCCGGCCTCGCCGGACTGCTGATCGCTCCGGGACCCGACCTCACGCACCTCACCGGCTACCAGCCCATCGAGACCGAGCGGCTCACGCTGCTCGTGCTCGCCGCCGGACAGGACCCGGTGCTCGTGGTGCCCACGCTGGAGGCGCCCGACGCCCAGGCCGCGCCCGGCGCGCCCGCACTGACCCTGCGCGACTGGTCCGACGGCAGCAGCCCCTACGCCGCGGCCGCCCCCAGCCTCGACGTCGACGGGCACTTCGCGGTCAGCGACAACGCCTGGGCCATGCACCTGCTCGGCCTCCAGCGGGAGTTGCCCGGCACGACCTACTCCGCGGTCACCGACGTGCTGCCCATGCTGCGGGCCGTGAAGGACGAGCGGGAGCTGGCCCGGCTCGCCGCCGCGGGCGAGGCCGCCGACGCCGCGTACGCGGAGGTGCTCGGCGTGCGCTTCGCGGGCCGGCGGGAGAGCGAGGTGGCCGCCGACCTCGCCCGGCTGCTGCGCCGTCACGGCCACTCCCAGGTCGACTTCACCGTGGTCGGGTCGGGGCCCAACGGCGCGAACCCGCACCACGAGGCCGGCGAGCGGGTCATCGCCGACGGCGACATGGTCGTCCTCGACTTCGGCGGCCTCAAGCACGGCTACGGCTCCGACATCTCCCGCACCGTGCACGTCGGCGAGCCGTCGGAGGCCGAGCGGCGGGTGCACGACGTGGTGCGCGAGGCCCAGCAGGCGGCCTTCGAGGCGGTGCGGCCCGGGATCGGCTGCCAGGAGGTGGACCGGGTCGCCCGGAAGGTGATCACCGACGCCGGCTACGGCGAGCAGTTCATCCACCGCACCGGGCACGGCATCGGCGTCACCACGCACGAGCCGCCGTACATGGTGGAGGGCGAGGAACGGCCGCTCGTGCCGGGGATGTGCTTCTCCATCGAGCCGGGCATCTACCTGGCCGGGCGGTTCGGGGTCCGGATCGAGGACATCGTGACCGTGACGGAGGACGGCGGGCGCCGGCTGAACAACGCGCCGCGCGAGATGGCCGTCGTCGGCTGAGACCGCATCCCGAGGCCGTGAGCCGACGCCGGGCGTCAAAAGCGCGACGGGAAACTGACGGGTCGTAGGCGAACCCCGGGACGATGTGATAGTCAGCCTTGTCATGGGTGACGTGGTAACCGCACGACTGGTCCTGCATCCGATGAGCGCCGCCGACGCCGAGCGGCTCCTGGCGCGCGCACCGCTCCCGGCCGACCGCTGGGCGGCCGGCTACCCGGCCGAGGTCGACCTGGTGGGCGCGCGCAACTTCCTGACCACGTGTGCGGAGTCGGGCGACCCCGGGGCGTTCGGCGCGTACGAGATCCGGCGACGGTCGGACGGGGCCGCGATCGGCGGGCTGGGCTTCCACGGCCCGCCCGACGAGGAGGGCGGGGTCACCATCGGGTACGGGCTGATCCCCTCGGCGCGCGGGCAGGGGTACGCGACGGAGGCGCTGCGGGCGCTGGTGGACCTGGCATGGGAACTGGGGGCACACAGCGTGCGCGGTGACACGTCACACGACAATGTCGCATCGCAGCGGGTGATGACGGCGGTGGGCCTCCGGCCGGTCGCCGAGGACGACCAGCTCAAGTACTACGAGCTGCACCGCGCCCGGCACCCGGAGGCCGTCCCGGCTCCCGCCGCCCCGGCCCGCCGCAGGGCCCCGGCCTGACCGCAGGTCCGCGGCGCGCCCGCCCCGGTACGGCGGGGGCCGGCGCCGCACCGGCCGGGCGCCCGCCGGGGCGTGGTGGCCGGCCTGTCCGCGGGCCTGCCCGTCGCGCCCCCGACTCAGGGACCCAGGACCACCGCCGACTCGCCGGGCAGGTGGAGCCGGCCGTCCGAGCCCGGCGGGTCCGTCGGCTGCCAGGCGGCCAGGACCCGCATGCCGTTGTGCCCCAGCGCGATGGTCACCGGGTGAGGCGAGAAGTTCACGGCCACCCTGACGTCGCCCCGGCGGTACGTCAGCCAGCGCCGCTCCTCGTCGAAGGCCACCCGCACCGCCGCCAGGTCCGGGTCCCGCAGGTCCGGCTGGCGCCGCCGCAGCGCGACCAGGGTCCGGTGCCAGTCCAGCAGCCGGTCGTGCGGGGAGTTGCCCGGCTCCTGCCAGTCCAGCACCGACCGGTTCCGGGTCGCCGGGTCCTGCGGGTCCGGCACGTCGGCCGCGGCCCAGCCGTGCGCCGCGAACTCCCGGCGGCGGCCCGCCCGTACCGCCTCGGCCAGCGCAGGATCGGGGTGGTCGGTGAAGTACTGCCAGGGTGTCGTGGCCCCCCACTCCTCGCCCATGAACAGCATCGGCACGAACGGCCCGGTCAGCGTCACCGCCGCCGCGCACGCCAGCAGGCCGGGGGAGAGGCTCGCTGCCAGCCGGTCGCCCAGCGCCCGGTTGCCGATCTGGTCGTGGGTCTGCGCGTACCCCAGGAACCGGTGCGCGGGCGTGCGGCGGCGGTCCACCGGCCGCCCGTGCCGCCGGCCGCGGAACGACGAGTGCGTGCCGTCGTGGAAGAACGCCCGGGTCATCGTCTTGGCCAGCGCGGCGAGGGGGGCCCGCGCGAAGTCCTCGTAGTAGCCGTGGGACTCGCCGGTGAGCGTGGTGTGCAGGGCGTGGTGGAAGTCGTCGTTCCACTGCGCGTGCAGGCCCAGGCCGCCCGAGGAGCGGGGCGTGGTGGTGCGCGGGTCGCACCGGTCCGACTCGGCGATCAGGAAGAGCGGGCGGCCCAGCTCGGCGGCCAGCGCGTCCACCGCCTCGGCCAGCTCCTCCAGGAACGTCAGCGCCCGGTCGTCCGCCAGCGCGTGCACCGCGTCCAGCCGCAGCCCGTCGACCCGGTAGTCCCGCAGCCAGGCCAGAGCGCTCTCGGTCAGGTACGCGCGCACCTCGTCGGAACCGGGCGCGTCCAGGTTCACCGCCGCGCCCCAGGGCGTGGCGTGCCGGTCGGTGAAGTACGGGCCGAAGGCGGGCAGATGGTTCCCCGACGGGCCCAGGTGGTTGTGGACCACGTCGAGCACCACACCCAGGCCCCGCGCGTGCGCGGCGTCCACGAACCGTGCCAGGCCCGCCGGCCCGCCGTACGGCTCGTGCACCGCCCAGGGAGCCACCCCGTCGTACCCCCAGCCGTGCCGTCCCGGGAACGGGCAGACCGGCATCAGCGACACGTGGGTCACCCCGAGCTCCGCCAGGTGCTCCAGCCGCTCCGCCGCCGCGTCGAAGGTCCCCTCGGTGGTGAAGGTGCCGACGTGCAGCTCGTACAGCACCGCGTCCTGCAACACGGTCACCTGTGACATGGCACCGATCTCGAAGCGGGCGGCCTCCACCACCGCGCTCTGCCCGTCGGGCCCGTCCGGCAGCCGCCGCCCCCGCGGGTCCGGCCGTACCACCTCGTCGCCGTCCAGCAGGAACCCGTACCGGTCCCCGTCGGCGGCCGGCGCCTCCGCCACCCACCAGCCCGCCCGCCGCGGATCGCGCGCCATCGGGCGCGTGCCCGCGTCCAGCCGCAGCGCGACCCGTTCCGCCTCTGGTGCCCACACCTCGAACCGCAATGGACCGGTCCCCTCGTAGCCGACGGTGCCAACATGCCCGCGCCCATCATCCCCGGCCGGACGGCGCTCTTCTGGACACTCCGGCACTGACGGGCCGACAATCACCCTGTGACATCGAGTTTCGAGTTCCAGACCTACCCCGCGCGGCTCTCCGACGCCGAGCGGGACCGCGCCCTCGGCCTGCTCCGCGAGGGAGCCGCCCAGGGCAAGCTGTCCCACGACACCTTCCTGCGCCGGATGGAACTCGCCCTCGTCGCGCGCCGCTCCGAGGAACTGAGCGCCCTCACCGCCGACCTGGCCTCCGAAAACCCGTGGAGCAAGCGGCTGTTCGGCTGGGTGAGCCGGGTCTCGGCCGTCACGGTGGACGTCCGCCGGGCCTGGCAGAAGGAGAAGCTGCCCAAGCTGCTGCTGCCCCGGCCCGGCTCGCACGCGCTGCGGATCGGCCGCGACCCCGGCAACGGGCTGCGCCTCAGTCACGACACCGTCTCCCGCGTCCACGCCGAGCTGAGCATGCGGGACGGCCTCTGGGTGCTGCACGACCTCGGCTCCACCAACGGCACCACGGTCAACGGCCGCCGCGTCACCGGTTCGACGGTGGTCCGCGACGGCGACCAGGTGGGCTTCGGCAGCATGTCCTTCCGGCTCTCGACGGACTGAACCGGATCCGGGGCCCGGGCCGGGCCCCGGGGACACCGACGGGGGACCCGGCCGGCGGCCCGCGGAGCCGGCCGCGCAGGATGGCGGGCATGACCGAGCACGCCAGCACACCGGACCCCGCGACCGGCCCCGGCCCCGCCCTCCCGGTCCGCCCCGCCGTCGCGGCGGACCTGCCCCGGATCGTGGACCTGATCCGTGAACACGCCGCGTACGAGCGGGCCGAGCCGCCCGCCCCCGGCCTCGCCGACCGCCTCCGCCCGTTCCTCTTCGGCGCGGAGCGCGACCCCGGCCTGACCGTCCTCGTCGCCGAGGACGCCGACGGGGAGCTCCTCGGATACGCCGCGCTCTCCACCGAGTTCGCGTTCTGGGACGGCGCCCGCCACCTCCACATGGACTGCCTCTACCTCACCGAGGCCGCCCGCGGCCGGGGCCTCGGTGCCGCGCTGATGGCGGCGGTGCGGGACCACGCCGGGTCCCTCGGCCTGACCGAGGTGCAGTGGCAGACGCCCGACTGGAACACCGGGGCGATCGCGTTCTACGACCGCCTCGGCGCCCGCTCCCGGCCCAAGCAGCGGTACACCTGGCACCCCGGGCGGTAGCGCCCCGCGCGGCGGCCCACCGGTACGGGCCACCGGCCGCCCCGCATCGGCCGGAGGCCCGTACCGGAGGACGGCCCGTACCGGCGCCCGGAGGCCCGTACCGGTGCCCGCTCAGCCGGACACCGCCGTCAGCTTCCCGTACGCCGCCACCGCCGTTCGCGCCTGGTGCTCCACCTGCGTGGCCACCGGCACCCAGCGCGCCTCGAACCGGGCCCCGAACTCCGTGCACCAGCCCGTGACCAGCCGGTCCAGCCCCGGCGCGGCGGGGTGACCGGCGGCCCGCAGCACCCGCAGCAGCATCGCGGCCGCCCGCAGCGCCAGCCGCCACGCGAAGGCTTCGACGCTGCCCACGTACGCGGCCGTCGCCTCCGGCGGCGCCCCGTCCCGCCACTGCTCCGTGAGGGCCGGGATCAGCGCCAGGGTCCAGTCGACGGCGCGCAGCAGCGCCGAGTCGTCCCGGGGCAGCCCGGGCCGGGCGGCGGCCAGCACCTCGGCCACCCGCCGCGCGTCCTCGGTGAGCCGCGCGGCCAGCACGCGCAGGGCGCCCCGCGGGTCGGGGTGCGGTGCCGGGTCGTCGACCAGGTCGCCGGCCCACATCGGGACCTCGACGATCGCGGTCGTCCCTCCGTGGCGGTGGACGTGGTACCAGGTCGACAGGCGGGTGTCCTCGGGGTGGAACACCTCCGCGCCCCCGCCGCCCGGATCCGGCATCACGAAGATCCCGGGCCCGGGGGAGGACCAGCCGGCCGCGTCCGAGGCGCTGGTCTCCACCGGGATCCGCAGCTCGGCCGCCGACTTCCCGAACGGCTCCGCCAGGCCCGGTATGTCCCGGGTGAGCTGCACCCAGCTGCCGCCGAGGTCGGTGCCGTGCAGGGACACCTGGAGCAGCGGCCGGACCTCGTCGATCACGTCGAGCAGGACCCGGGTCTCGGGCGGCAGCCGGTCCGGGGGCAGTAAAGAGGGCGCCCACTCGGGCTGTTCCGGCCCGGGCGGCCGGAAGAAGTTGCGGTGGTAGTCGAGCAGCGTGAACGGCCGCGGCGTCCGGTGCAGGGCCGCCCCGTCCGGGTCGGCGCACAGCAGGAAGTGCCAGGAACCGGCGGCGCGCAGGGCCGGCTCGCGGAGCACCCGGCGGGCCAGCGCGAGGACGGTCGCCCCGCCCACCGGCTCGTTGGCGTGCGCCCCGGCGACGACGAGGGCGTCGCGGGGGCCCGTACGTTCGCCCGCCGACAGCAGCCACAGGGGGCGCCCGGCCCGGGAGCTGCCGACCTGGCGCAGCCGGGCCAGTTCCGGGTGCTCGTCCGCGAGCACGCGGGCGGTCACGGCCAGTTCGCGGGCGGTGGGGTAGCGCATGTCACGGAAAAGGGTCACCCCAGTAGCTGTGCCCGCCCAGTGTCCCCTGTACCGCGGTCCCGGTACCGAATTGGGGCCGGTGGCCGGCGGGGCCGGGCCGGAGGTCCCGGCCGGTGCTCCCGGACCCGCTGGCGCGGCCCTCCGCGGTGCGGGACGGGGGTGCTGCCCGGTACCGGTGGTCCCCGAACGCCGGTGCGGTCTCCACGCCGCCGGGCTAGGCTCCGGCCATGATCACGAACACCGCTTCCGCGCACCTCCACGACGACGAGTCGTTCCCCGACCACGTGGCCGGACGGCTCGCCGGGATCCCCGGCGTGGCCGCGGTGGCCCTGGGCGGCTCCCGCGCCTCCGGCACGCACGGCCCGGACAGCGACTGGGACTTCGCCGTCTACTACCGCGGCGACTTCTCGCCCGAGGACGTACGGGCGCTCGGCTGGCCCGGCCACGTGTCCGAACTCGGCGGCTGGGGCGGCGGCGTGTTCAACGGCGGCGCCTGGCTGGAGGTGGACGGCCGGCGCATCGACGTCCACTACCGGGACCTCGACGAGGTCGAGCACCACCTCGCCGAGGCGCGCGAGGGGCGGTTCGAGGTGGAGCGGCTGATGTTCCACCTGGCCGGCATCCCCACGTACCTCGTGGTGGCCGAGCTGGCCGTGAACCGGGCGCTGCGCGGGGAACTGCCGAAGCCCGAGTACCCGGAGGCGCTGCGGCGCAGCGCGGCCGAGCGCTGGGCGGGCGACGCGCGGGCCACCCTCGGCTACGCGCGGGCGGCCTTCGCCGCGCGGGGCGGGACCACCGAGACGGCCGGGGCGATCGCCACGGCCGCCTGCCAGGGCGCCCACGCGGTGCTGGCGGCGCGCGGCGAGTGGGTGACGAACGAGAAGCGGCTGCTGGCACGGGCGGGCCTGCGCGGCATCGACACCGTCCTGACCGCCCTCCCGCCGAACCCGACCCCGGACTCCCTGACCGCCGCGGTGGACGCGGCCACGTCCCTCCTGGACCAGGCCCTGGCCTGACCTCCGCCCCCCGGAACGACCTGGCCGCCGCCCGGCCTGACGCGGCCCGGCCTGACGCGGCCCGGCCTGACGCCGCCCGGCCTTCCCGCCGGCCCGGGCGCCGCCGGGCGTCCGCCGGCAGGGGCCTGCCCCGGGTGCGGGTCCCGGCCCTGCGGGGCGGACCCCACCCCGCCCTTCTCCCGTTCACCGGGGCTGCGCCCCGGACCCCGCCCCCGAACTCCGCCCGGCCCCCCGCCCCAAGCGCCGGCGGGGCCGGGCGGTGGCCCGAAGCTCGTCGCTGCGCCGGGAGGGTAGCCGGCTCGGGGAGGACGTGCCGGCGACGGTGTTCCGGCGGGTGGCCGGGGGTGCGAGCGGAGGCGGGCAAGGTCAGGACTGCGCGGTGCGGAAGGTGGGGGACGGCCTGCCGGCGGCCGACCAGCACCCCCAGCGCGCGATCCTGATCGTCGACACGCTCCACCAGTTCCTCCACGGGGCACACCCTGGCAGAGCCCACTGACGCCGCTGCTCCCTGGCGCCCCGTGGAAGGCGTCCCCCCGACGGCTTCGTGCACGGGAGGCAGCCGTACGGGGCGGAGCCCTCCGGGGTCCGGGGGCTCCGGGTGAACGGGAGGAGGGTGGGTCCGGGGCATGGCCCGCCCCTCCCCGGGAACACGGGCGGCATCCCCCCGCTCAGGCGTCCCGTGCCAGCAGCGTCGCCGGAGCCCCGGCGAGGAGGTCGGCCAGCGGGAGCCAGCCGCCGGAGAACGGGTGTCCGGGCGAGGGGAACACGGGAGCCCAGCGGCCCGGCGGGAGCCGGACCTCGGTGTCCCGCCAGCCGCCCGCTTCCGCGAGGCGGAGCGAGAGACGGGTGGCCACCGTCACCGCCTCGCCGCCCCGGCAGAACGCCACGCAGTGCCCGGCGGCCGGCCCCCGCGCGGCGAGCGGCTCGTAGCCCCCGTCCGCGCCGAAGGCGGCGGGCCGCGCCCTGCGCAGCAGCAGCGCGGCGCGGGTGAGCGCGAGCTTCTCGTCCCCGCCGGGCGGGCCGGCCGGGGGCGGGAGCGTGCCGCCCGGCGGGGCGAAGGCGGCCCGGTTGTCCGGGTCGACCAGGGCCCGGTAGTCCGTCTCGCAGCCCTGGTAGACCTCCGGGACGCCCGGCATCGTGAGGTGCAGCAGTGTCGCGGAGAGGACGTTCGCCCGGGCGTGCGGGGCGAGCTCGGCGGCCAGGTCCAGCACCGGCGAGAGGTCCGCGCCGGCCGCCCACTCCTCGACCGCGGCCTCGTACTCCGGGTCCGGATCGGTCCAACTGGTCCGCAGCGCCGCCTCCTTCACCGCCTTGCCCAGCGCCCGCGCCACCCGCTCCGGCTCCCGCCCGCCGAGGCCGAAGACCGTCTGCGCGGCCACCCACGCCACCTGCCGGTCCGGCCCCGCCGGCAGCCGCCCCAGTACCTCCCGCCACCGCCCGGGGCACTGCGAGAGCACCGCGATCCGGGCCCGTACGTCGCCGCTGCGCTTCGTGTCGTGCGTGGAGAGCACCGTCCCCGTGTCCGGCCAGTCCCGGGCGAGCCCGGCGGCGTACGCGTGGAACTCCCCGACCGGCACCGCCGGCCGCCCCGGGTCCCCGCCCACCTCGGTGGCCGACAGCAGCGGCGCGTACCGGTAGAACGCCCGGTCCTCCAGCGACTTGGCCCGCAGCGCCGCCGAGGTCTGGGCGAAGCGCGCCTCGAAGGCCGGGTCCCCGCCCAGGGCCAGCTCCCGTACGAGCGCCAGGGCCCCCGGATCGCCGCGCAGCGCCCCCGGCTCCGGCACCACCGCCGCGCCCCCGTCCCGCGGGTACGGCCGGTACACCGGCACCGCCGCCAGCAGCTCGCGCACGGCCTCCCGGACGGCCCCCGCGTCCGCCGCGCGGCCCCGGACGGCCATCCGCACCAGCGTCTCCACCTCGGCCACCAGGTCGTGCCGCAGCAGCTCCCGCACCGACTGCCGGGCCGTGGCCGTCCACGCACCGCCCTCCGCCCCGGCGAGCCCGGTGAACTCGGCGTACAGCTCCGCCAGTCCGGCCGCGCCCGCGGGATCCGTCAGCAGCCCGTCCAGCCGGTACAGCGCGTCGTACCCGGTGGTGCCCGCCACCGGCCAGCGGGCCGGCAGCCGTTCCGTGCGGGCCAGGATCTTCTCGACCACGGTCCACGCCCGGTCCCCGGTCTCGTCCGCCAGCCGCCGCAGGTACGCCTCGGGGTCCGCCAGCCCGTCGGGGTGGTCGATGCGCAGCCCCTGGGCCACCCCGTCGCGCACCAGCTCCAGCACCTTGTCGTGGGTGGCCCGGAACACCACCGGGTCCTCCACCCGCACCCCGATCAGCTCCGAAATGGTGAAGAACCGGCGGTAGTTGAGGTCGGTGCGGGCCAGCCGCCACCAGCCGAGCCGGTACCACTGGGCCGCCAGCAGCTCGGGCAGCGGCAGCCCCGCCGTGCCCGCGCGCAGGGGGAAGGCGTGCGGCCCGTACCGCAGCACCCCCTCCGACACCTCCAGCGCGTCGCGGCCCAGGTCGTCGCCGAGCACCGGCAGCAGCAGCCGGCCCCCGCCGGCCTCCCAGTCGATGTCGAACCAGCGTGCATACGGGGACTCCTGACCCTCCCTCAGCACCTCCCACAGGGGCCGGTTCAGGCGGGCCGGGGCCGGCACGGCCATGTGGTTCGGCACGATGTCCAGGACCAGCCCCATGCCGTGCCGCCGTGCGGCGTGCGACAGCGCGCGCAGCCCCGCCTCCCCGCCGAGCTCCTCCCGCACCCGCGTGTGGTCCACCACGTCGTAGCCGTGGGCCGACCCGGGCACCGCCTCCAGCACGGGAGACAGGTGCAGGTGGGAAACGCCCAGCGAGGCGAGGTACGGTACGGCGGCGCGGGCCGCGTCGAAGGGGAACTCCGGCTGGAGTTGCAGCCGGTAGGTGGACGTGGGTGCCGCAGCGCGGCTCGGGTACTGCTGGGTCATGAGAACGTACGTACCCACCCTTCGCGATTCCGTGCCATTGCCCAGTGCATCCGGGTGACTGCGCTCGGTTACCGTCGGTAGGTGGTTGGAACCATCGACACCTACCGAAAAGTCATCGCCCTGACCGGGCCCCTCCTCCCCTTCGTCTCGTTCCTCGCCAGGCTGCCCGTCGCCATGTCCCAGTTCGGCAGCGTGCTGCTGGTCGCGGAGACCAGCGGCTCGCTCGCCACGGCGGGCGTGGTCGGCGGCACGCTCTCCGCCGGACAGGTGGTCTGCGGGCCGCTGCTCGGCCGCCTCGCGGACCGGTACGGCCAGCGGCCGGTGGTGCTCGCGGCGGCCGGCGTGAACGCCGTGGCCACCGCCGCCCTCGTCGCCGGCGCCCTGACGGACCTCGCCACCGTCCCGCTCGCGGCGGTCGGGGCCCTCACCGGCGCGTCCGTACCGCTCGTCGGGCCGCTGGCCCGCACCCGGTCGGTGGCCCTCGCGCACCGCGCCGGGGCCGGCTCGCCCGTGGTGGGGGCCGTGCACTCCCTGGAAGGCACCCTGGACGAGGTCTCCTTCGTCATCGGCCCGGCCCTGGTGGGGCTGGCCGCGCTCGTCGCCCACCCGGCCGTCGCCCTCGGCGGGGCCGCCGCCCTGGTCGCCGTCTTCGGCACCGCCTTCGCCCTGCACCCGACCGCCGCCGTCACGGCCGGGACCCGCGGGGACGGGGTACGGCGGGCCCGCGGCACCGGACGCCCGCCCGGCCTCGTGTACGCCCTGCGGGGCTCGCTCTTCCTCCAGGGCGCGATGTTCGGCGCCTGCCAGGCCGGGATCGCGGCGCTCACCGCCCGCCTCGGCGTGCCGGGGCAGGCCGGGCTGGTGTACGCGGCGATGGGCGTGGTGAGCGCGTTCGTCGGGCTCGCGCTGGGCGCCGTACCCGCGCGCTTCGGCCTGCGGCTGCGGTGGCGCCTGGCCACCGCAGCCGCGCTGGGGCTGTCCGTGCCGCTGCTGTTCACGGGATCGCTGGCCGGGCTGTACGTGGTCGTGACCGTGCTCGGCGCCGCGTACGCACCCCACCTGATCACCGCGTTCGCGCTGACCGAGCGTCACGTGCGCGCCTCCCGGCTCGCCGAGGCGATGGCCTTCGCCGCCAGCTCCCTGGTCGCCGGACAGGCGCTGGCGCTGGCCCTGTCGGGCCGGCTGGCGGAGCGGTACGGGCCCACCGGTGCCTTCGCGGTGGCCGTCGCCGCGGCGGCCTGCTGCCTGGGCCTCGCGCTCTTCACCCGGATGCCGGCGCCGGGCGCGGGCACGGGGCGGGGCAGGGCCTTCGTCCCGGCCCGGACCCGCCGCCCGGACTCCGCCGCCACCGCCCCCGACTACGCCGGCCGCTGAAGCACGGCGAGGGACCGTCCCGTCAGCGTCACCCGGTCGCCGGCCGCCAGGCTGGGGCCGGTACCGGGTGACATCACGTCCTCGCGGGCCGTGTCGACGATGAGCCACCACTCGGCCCCGTGCCCGGCCGGCAGGGTGAACTCCAGCTCGTCGGGGCTCGCGTTGAACAGCAGCAGGAACGAGTCGTCGGTGATCCGCTCGCCGCGCGGGCCCGGCTCCGAGATCGCCTCCCCGTTGAGGAAGACCCCCATCGCCCGCGCGTGCTGGGACTGCCAGTCCCGGGCCTTCATCTGCTCGCCCTCCGGCGTGAACCACGCGATGTCCGACAGCTCGTCGTGCGTGCCCTCCACCGGGCGGCCGTGGAAGAACCGGCGCCGCCGGAACACCGGGTGCTCGCGCCGCAGCCGCACCATGGCCCGGGTGAACTCCAGCAGCCCCGGGGCCGGCTTGCCCGGCTCGGGCCAGGCCACCCAGGACACCTCGTTGTCCTGGCAGTACGTGTTGTTGTTGCCGCCCTGGGAGCGCGCGAACTCGTCTCCGTGGCTGAGCATCGGCACGCCCTGCGAGAGCATCAGGGTGGCGGTGAAGTTCCGCATCTGGCGGGCGCGCAGCTCCAGCACCACCGGATCCTCGGTCGGACCCTCCACCCCGCAGTTCCAGGACCGGTTGTACGCCTCCCCGTCCCGGTTGCCCTCGCGGTTGGCCTCGTTGTGCTTGTCGTTGTACGCGACCAGGTCGTGCAGCGTGAAGCCGTCGTGGCAGGTGTGGAAGTTGATCGAGGCCAGCGGGCGCCGCCCGTCGTCCTGGTACAGGTCGGAGGAGCCGGTGAGCCGCCCCGCGAACTCGGCGAGGGTGCGCGGCTGCCCGCGCCACAGGTCCCGCACGGTGTCGCGGTACTTGCCGTTCCACTCGGTCCACAGCGGCGGGAAGTTCCCCACCTGGTAGCCGCCCTCGCCCAGGTCCCAGGGCTCGGCGATCAGCTTCACCTGGCTCACCACCGGGTCCTGCTGCACCAGGTCGAAGAACGAGGACAGCCGGTCCACCTCGTGGAACTGGCGGGCCAGGGTGGCCGCCAGGTCGAAGCGGAAGCCGTCCACGTGCATCTCGGTCACCCAGTACCGCAGCGAGTCCATGATCAGCTGGAGCACGTGCGGGGACCGCATCAGCAGCGAGTTCCCGGTCCCCGTGGTGTCCATGTAGTAGCGGGCGTCGCCGGTCAGACGGTAGTACGAGGCGTTGTCGAGCCCCCGGAAGGACAGCGTCGGCCCGAGGTGGTTGCCCTCGGCGGTGTGGTTGTAGACCACGTCGAGGATCACCTCGATGCCCGCCTCGTGCAGGGCCCGCACCGCCGATTTGAACTCCAGCACCTGCTGCCCGCGGTCGCCCCAGGAGGCGTACGCGTTGTGCGGGGCGAAGAAGCCGATGGTGTTGTAGCCCCAGTAGTTGCTCAGCCCGTCGTCGACCAGCCGGTGGTCGTTGACGGACTGGTGGACCGGCATCAGCTCCAGTGCGGTCACGCCCAGCTTGGTCAGGTGCCCGATGACGGCCGGGTGCGCCAGCGCCGCGTACGTGCCCCGCAGCTCGTCCGGCAGCTCCGGGTGGCGCATCGTGAGGCCCTTCACGTGGGCCTCGTAGAGCACCGTGTGGTGGTAGTCGATGCGCGGCGGCCGGTCGTTTCCCCAGTCGAAGTAGGGGTTGACCACCACCGAGCTCATGGTGTGCGGGGCGGAGTCGAGGTCGTTGCGGGAGTCCGGCTTGCCGAAGTGGTAGCCGTACACCGCCTCGTTCCAGTCGATCCGGCCGCTGATGGCCCGCGCGTACGGGTCCAGCAGCAGCTTCGAGGGGTTGCAGCGCTGTCCGCGCTCGGGCTCGTACGGGCCGTGCACCCGGAAGCCGTACCGCTGCCCCGGCATGATCCCGGGCAGGTAGGCGTGGCGGACGAAGGCGTCCGTCTCGCGCAGCTCCACCGCGGTCTCCGAGCCGTCGTCGTGCAGCAGGCACAGCTCGATGCGTCTGGCGGCCTCCGAGTACACCGCGAAGTTGGTCCCGGCGCCGTCGTACGTCGCGCCCAGGGGATACGCCTGTCCTGGCCAGACCTGCATCAATGCGACTCTTCCACTCTGATCCGGCGACCGGATGGCCCCTGCCAGATCTTCCCCGAAACCAGGGCAACCCGCGGGGACTTGTGACCGTCCTACCGGGTGACCACGCATACCAGGTATGCATGTAAGGGGGAAATGTGCCCATAACAGTACGCCGCCATCTGGGGAAGCTCGTGGCGGGAGCGGCCGTCGCGGTCACCGGGACGGCCGTGATGATCGGCATCACCCTGCCGGGCGCGGCGGGGGCCGCGGACACCGCCGAGGGCGGGCGGAACGCCGTGGGGGCAGGGGCCGCGGGGGAGTCCGGCAAGGACGGCGGCCTGCAGCCCGGGGCCCGGCCGGGCACCGTCGAGGCGCCCGCGCGCGAGGGGGCGAAGGGCGTCGGCCGCGACCCGCTGACCGACGGCGAGCTCGCGCGGCTGCGCACGCTCGCGGCCGGGAAGGCGGGGCAGCAGAGCGAGGACGCCCGGGGCGGCCGGGGCCCGCAGTGGCTCACCGCCGACCTGGCCGAGACCCGCCCCGAGGACGTCGGACGCAAGGGGGCGCCGCGCCGCGCCCAGCTCAGTTCGTACGACTACAAGACCGACACGCTGACCACGTACACGGTCAACCTCGACACGGGGAAGGTCGAGTCCACCGAGAACCAGCGCGAGGCCCAGCCGCCGCTGGCCCGCGAGGAGGCCGTCGAGGCCACCCGGCTGATGATCGCCGCCCCCGCGGGCGACGGACTGCGCAAGGACTACCGGGACGCCACCGGCAAGGCGCTGACCAAGCCGGAGCAGCTCGCCCTCCAGAACGCCCTGATCTACCGCGTCAACGCGGAGAACCCGGGACCGAAGGAGCTCCGGGAGTGCGGCAGGCACCGCTGCGTCCGGCTGTTCCTGAAGGTGAAGAACGGTCCCTGGATCGACGTGCGGTCCCTCGTCGTCGACCTCAGCGCGCGCACCGTCCACAAGCTCTGAGACCCCTTCGCTCCACCGGCCGGACTCCGGCCCGCCGTCCCGGGTGACCCCGGGCCTTCCGCGTTCTCGTGACGGATCCCGCCTCCCGGTGGACCAGCCCCGGTGAGACGTACCCGCCCTTCAGCTCTTTCCTGCCACAGGAGTTCCACACCATGCACGTGAACCGAGCCCACCGCGCCCGCCGGCGCGCCGCGGTGGCCCTGGCCGTCTCGGCCCTCCTCGGCGGCGCGACCGCGGCCGCCGCCCCCGCCGCAGCGGCCCCGAAGGCCCCCGCGAACCCGAAGGCCCCCGCGGCCAGGGCCGCCGCGACGCCCGACTGCAGCGAGGCCTACCGCATCGAACAGACGCTCACCGGCGGCACCACCTGGCGGATGTGCTGGCGGTACGAGAGCGAGGCGGGCCTCGTCCTGGACCAGATCTCGTACCAGCCCAAGGGCGAGCCGAACCCGATCATGGTGCTGACCTCCGCCAAGCTCGGCCAGATCCACGTCCCGTACGACGACGGCAAGGCCGAGTACGACGACCTCACCGGCGCCGGCTTCGGCGGCGGCCTCCAGGAGATGGCCCCGGACGAGTGCCCCGGCGGCAGCATCAAGACCGTCAAGGTCGTCAACTCCTGGGACCAGTCCCAGACCGACGTGAAGGGCCTGTGCGCCACGACCCGGGCCCGCGGGCACGCGTACCGCATGGCCGGCGACACCCCCGGCCAGATCTGGCAGGCGCAGAGCAAGGACCTGCTCGTCTACACCGTCAACAAGGTCGGCTGGTACGAGTACATCACCGAGTGGCGCTTCCAGGACGACGGCATGATCAGCGCCAACGTCGGCGCCACCGGCAGCCTCTCCCCGGCCGACTACGACGCCGGCGACGGCCGCGGCTGGCCCATCGGGGAGGGCGCCAAGGCGTACGCCACCAGCCACAGCCACAACATCTTCTGGCGGCTGAACTTCGCCCTCGACGGCACCCCGGGCGGCAAGGTCGAGCAGTACGACTCCGAGGTCACCCCGAGCGCCGACGGCAGCACGCCCAAGACCCGCACCACCCGCAAGCAGGTCACCAAGGAGCTCGCCGGCGACGCCAAGGCCATGCGCTGGTGGCGGATGGTCAGCGCCACCGGCAAGAACAAGGACGGGCACGCCCGCTCCTACGAGATCGTGCCGGGCGCGACCGCGAAGTACCCCGGACGGCCGTACACCCGCCACGACGTCTACTTCACCGAGTACAAGGCCTGCGAGCAGTTCGCGACCCACAACATCCGCAACTGCGGCCCCGGCGCCGGCAAGAGCGTGGACACCTGGGTCAACGGCGAGACGCTGAAGAACCCCATCGCGTGGGTCAACATCGGCTTCCACCACGTCGCCCGCGACGAGGACCAGCAGCCGATGCCCGTCCACTGGCAGGGCTTCCAGCTCAGCCCCCGTGACGTGACCGCTATGAATCCGCTCACTCCGTCCGCCCTGACCGGACAGAACGGACGCCCCCAGTAGGAGAGTTGGGAAAGGTCCGGGGCCATCCGGCTGCACCGCCCGCCGCTCGGGGAGTACCCTTCCTTGATCGTTGGAGCGGCTTGCGGAAGCAGAAGGCGGTGCACGGGTGAGCTCGGGAGGGCTGGAGCTTCCCCCTGGTGACGCGGGTCACGAGGGCGGCCCCACGGACGACCCCGGAGGCGTGCCGTCCGCCGCGGTCTCCCTGGCCCGGCCGGCCGAGGCCGGACCGGGGCCGGGGACCGGGGCCGAACTGGACTGGAGTGCCGAGGCCTGGGGCGAGGTCCGGACCCGCGCCCAGCGCGCGGGCCGGGCCTACATCTGGCTCAACCTGATCGAGCAGCGGCTGCGGGCGGTCGTCGGGGCCGTGCTGCGCCCGATCTACGAGCCCGTCCACGGCGAGGACGACTGGGTCGTCGCCGCGGCCGGGCCCGCCGGGCAGGAGTGGGTGCACCGGGCGGTGGCCGTCCGCGAGGTCAGCCGCCGCAAGGGGTACCTGCTGGACCCGGCCGACGACAACGTGCTGAGCTTCCTGACGCTCCCGCAGCTGCGCGAGCTGATGGTGCAGCACTGGCCCTGCTTCGAGCCGTACTTCGACGACCGGCGCGAGGTCGAGCTGGCGCTCGACGAGCTGGAGGTCACGCGGAACGTCGTCTCCCGCAACCGGGCGCTGTCCCAGGCGGTGCTGTCCCAGGCCGAGCGCGCCTCCGCCCGGCTCCTGGAGGTGCTCGGCGGCGGCGCGGGCAGCCCCTCCGCGGACCGGCTGCCGATCGACGCCGTGGAGGACCTGGTCGGCGACCGGTACGCGGACGTGGTCTCCGTCCACCCCGACCGGGTACGCCTCCAGCGCCAGCTGCCGGCGGAGGACCTGTTCGGCGGGGCGCGCCGGCTGGACGCGATCGGGATAGGCCTGAACCTGCTGGTGCAGAACTACTCCGGCCGGCGGCTGGTGCGGCTCGCGGAGGCGGGCTGCCGGGTGCGGCTGCTCTTCCTGAACCCCGCGAGCAGCGCGGTCAAGCGGCGTGAGCGGGAGCTGGGCCTGCGCAAGGGCGAGCTGAGCCGCTCCGTCGAGATGAACATCCTGCACGTCCGCCGGGTGCGGGCGCGGCTCGGCGACCCCTCGAACTTCGCCATCCACGTCTTCGACGAGACCCCGCGCTTCACCGCCTACCTGGTCGACGGGGAGGGCGGCACCGGCGGGATAGCGGTCGTCCAGTCCTACCTGCGGCGGGCCCGGGGCATGGAGGCGCCGGTGCTGGTGCTGCGCGGCGGCGCCCGGGGCGGGGTGCCGCGGGACGCGGAGCACGGGCTGTTCCCCACGTACCGCGAGGAGTTCGAGTCGGTCTGGCAGGACTCCCGGCCGGTCTCCTGAGCGCGCGGCCCGCCGGGGCCGCCCGCCCGCGCCTCGTCCCCCCGGCTCGTCCCCCGGGCCCCCTCGTCGGCGGTGTCAGAGGCCCGTGGCAGGGTGGAGCCACGATGAGTGAGGGGGGACGATGACCTGGCACGGGGGAGTTCTGGCCGGATTCGACCTGGAGACGACGGGTACGGATCCGCAGCACGCGCGGATCGTGACGGCCGCGGTGGTCGAGGTGACGGACGGCACGGTCACGCGCCGGCGGGGCTGGCTGGCGGACCCGGGGATACCGATCCCCGAGCAGGCCTCGGCCATCCACGGCATCAGCACCGAGCGGGCCGCGGCCGAGGGGCGCCCGGCGCGCGAGGTGGCCGACGAGGTCGCGGACGTGCTGGTGGACCTGTGGCGGCGGGGCGCGGTGGTGGTCGCGTACAACGCGGCCTTCGACCTGACGCTGCTGACCGCCGAGCTGGCCCGGCACGGCCTGCCGTCCCTCGCGGACCGGCTGGGCGGGGACCCGACCGGCCCCGTCGTGGACCCGCTGACCATCGACCGCGCCGTGGACCGCTACCGCCCGGGCAAGCGCACGCTGGAGGCGGTCTGCGCGGTCTACGGCGTCACGCTGGACGGCGCGCACGACGCGTCGGCCGACGCCCTGGCCGCGGTGGAGGTGGCCCGCGCGATAGCCGCCCGCCACCCGGGAGTGGCGGAACTCCCGCCCGAGAGCCTGCACGCCCGCCAGATCACCTGGCACGCCTCCTGGGCCGCCAACTTCCAGGCCTACCTCCGCCGCCAGGGCACCCCGGACGCCGTGGTCGACGGCACCTGGCCCCTCCGGGCCGCGGTACCGGCGTAGGCCGGGAGGACCGGCGCCCGTGAGCCTGCCGGCGCACACCTTCGTCCTCGACGCCGACGGCGGCCACGACCTCCTGGAGGACCCCGCGCACGGCCGGACCCCGGCCGGGTACGAGAGCACGCGGACGCGGCTGTAGGGGCCGCCGGGACACGGGCCCTCGGGGCGCGGTTCCTCCCGCGCCTCGACCGCGGCGACCTCCACGTCGAGCCGGCGGAGGCCGACGACTTCCTCGCGGAGTGCGAGGCCCTGCGCCCGCACCTCACCCGGCCGGCCCGGGAGGGCGGCCACGACCCGGCTACGCGGCGGCGCGGCTCGCCGACATCGTCGCCGCCGCACACCGGGCCAAGGCGGTCGGCGGCGGCGCCCTCGTCTGGTGGCCGGGCCCGGCCCGCCGGTCAGAAGGGGTGCCAGCGGAGCTGCGGGTCGGCCTCGCGGAGGGAGGT
This sequence comes from Streptomyces sp. NPDC101118, assembly GCF_044759445.1. Taxonomy (NCBI): domain Bacteria; kingdom Bacillati; phylum Actinomycetota; class Actinomycetes; order Kitasatosporales; family Streptomycetaceae; genus Streptomyces; species Streptomyces sp. NPDC101118. Next base: position 136,466 of record NZ_JBIVZG010000022.1, read on the forward strand.
GACGCGGCGGCGGAACTCCGCCAGGGCGGCCGGGTTGGCGGGGGCGTGCTGGGCCACCCACGCGCAGCTCGCCGTCTCGCGAGCGCCCCGCAGCACCGCGCAGCCGGGCCAGTCGCGCACGTCCCAGCCGTACGCCGCGCAGAACGCCTCGTACGCCTCGGGCGCCAGCCCGTACCGGTCGCGGGACAGGGCCATCACCACCAGGTCGTGCTCGCGCAGGTCCAGGGAGAAGGTCTCCAGGTCCACCAGGACCGGGCCGTCCGGGCCCACGTGGACGTTGCGCGGCAGGGCGTCGCCGTGGATCGGGCCCCGCGGCAGGTGCGGCACCAGGGCGGCGGCCTCCGCCGCGAAGGCGTCCCGCCGCTCCCGCAGGAACGCGGCGTCCGCCGGGTCGACCGCGTCGCCCGCCAGCCGCAGCCACCGCTCCACCCCGCCCAGCAGGTCCCGGCCCGGCAGCGTGAAGTCCGGGGCGGGCAGGGTGTGCACCCGGCGCAGCAGGGCCGCCAGGTCCGCCGGGCCGGCCGGGCGCACCGCCGCCGGCAGCCGGTGCCAGACGGTCACCGGATGGCCGTCCACCAGCCGCGCCGCCGGCTCGGCCGGCCGTACCGCCGGCACCCCGGCGGCCGCCAGCCACGCGGCGACGGCCAGCTCCCGCTCGGCGCGCGGCAGCAGCCCCGGGTCGCGGCCCACCCGGACCACCAGGTCCCCGGCACCGAAGACCGCGTTCTCGCCGAGCGCGAGCAGCTCCGCGCCCTCGCCGAAGCCGGCCGCTCCGAGGACCTCCCTGGCCCGCGCCTCGTCCATCCGGGTACCCCTTCGCCATGACCGCCGCCGAACCGGACAAGTCTCGCACCGCGCCGGCTCGCTAGAGTGCGGGCATGACGACGTACGTGGCCCTGCTGCGCGGCATCAACGTGGGCGGCGCCAAGAAGGTGCCCATGGCGCGGCTGCGCACCCTCATCGAGGAACTCGGCCACACCGGGGTCCGTACCTACGTGCAGAGCGGCAACGCCGTCTTCGACAGCACCCTGGCCGACCCCGAGGCCGTGCGGCGGGGCCTGGAGGAGGCCATCGAGGCCGAGTTCGGCTTCGCGGTGCCCTGCCTGGTCCTCGACGGGGCCCGCCTGCGGGCCGTCGCCGACGCCTGCCCGTTCCCCGCCGCGGAACTGGAGGGCAGGCAGCTGCACGCCACCCTGCTCTCCGGCGACCCCGACCCGGCACGCTTCGCCGACATCGACGCCGGTGCCCTGCTGCCCGAGGAGTACGCCCTCGGCGACCGGGTGATCTACCTCCACACCCCGGACGGCCTCGGCCGCTCCAAGCTGGCCGAGACCGTGCTGCGCCCCTCGCGGCTCAAGGGCCTCGACGTCACCACCCGCAACTGGAACACCGTCCTCAAGCTCCTGGAGATGGTGGACGGCTGACGGGCCGGCGGCTGACGAGTCGCCGGGCCGGCGGGCCTGCCGGGCTGCCCTCCGCTCAGACCAGGGCCTCCAGCAGCTCCGTCTCGCGCGCCGAGAGCCGTACCGTCCCCGCGTCCAGGTTCTCCGCCAGGTGCTCCGCGGAGCCGGTCCCCGGCGTCGGGCACAGCACGGGCGACCGGTGCAGCAGCCAGGCCAGCGCGATCTGCCCGGTGCTCGCCCCGTGCTCCGCCGCCACCGTCGACAGCGCCGCCGCACCCCGCCGGGTCAGCGCCCCGTTGCCCAGCGGGAACCACGGCAGGAAGGCGATCCCCCGCTCCCCGCACAGCTCCAGCACCGCCTCCGAGGAACGGTCGAGCAGGTTGTACCGGTTCTGCACCGAGGCCACCGGGACGTACTTCAGCGCCTCCTCCAGCTGCTCGGCGGTGACCGTGTCCAGGCCGATGTGCCGGATCTTGCCCTCCGCCCGCAACTCCAGCAGCGCGCCCAGCTGTTCGGCCATCGGCACGGCCGGGTCCAGCCGGTGCAGCTGGTACAGGCCGATCCGGTCCGTCCGCAGCCGCCGCAGGCTCGCCTCGCACATCGCCCGCAGCTGTTCGGGCCGGCCCGCCACGTGCCAGGTGTCCGGGCCGGTGCGCACCACCCCGCCCTTCGTCGCGACCAAGAGGTCGTCCGGGTACGGGTGGAGGGCCTCCGCGATCAGCTCCTCGGCCAGGTCCGGACCGTAGTTGTCCGCCGTGTCGATCAGGTTCACGCCGCGGTCGAGCGCGGTGTGCAGCAGTGCGCGGGCCGCCGCCCGCTCGCCGCGCGGGCCCCAGTAGCCGGGGCCGACCAGCCCGCCCGTACCGAAACCCAGCCGTCGGACGGTGAAGTCGCCACCGATGGAGTACGTCGTTTCGACCATGCCCCGACCGTAACCCGGCGCCCTCCGTGTGCCAGGCTCGGAACATGCGCTACATCATCATCGGAGCGGGCGCGATCGGCGCCACCATCGGCGGACGGCTCGCGGAGAGCGGGACCGAGAGCGTGCTCGTGGCGCGCGGCCCGCACGCGGCGGCCCTGCGGGCGAACGGCCTGCGGCTGACCACCGCCGACGGCACGCGGGTGCACCGGCTCCCCGTGGCCGAGGGGCCGGCCGACCTCGGGGAGCTGCGGCCGGACGACGTGCTCGTGCTGGCGGTGAAGACGCAGGACGCGGTGGCCGCGCTCGACACCTGGGCGGCCGCCGAGGTCGCCGGCGGCGGCACGGCCGCGCAGCGCCTGCCGGTGGTGTGCACGCAGAACGGCGTCGAGGCCGAGCGGCTGGCACTGCGCCGCTTCGACCGGGTGTACGGGGTGTGCGTGTGGCTGCCGTCGTCCTTCCTGGAACCGGGCGCGGTGGAGGCGCTGTGCGCGCCGCTCACCGGCATGCTCCACGTGGGCCGCTACCCGTCCGGGACGGACGTGACGGCCGGCCGGATCGCGGAGGACCTGGCGAAGGCCGGTTTCGAGGCGCCGGTGGTCGAGGACGTGATGCGCTGGAAGTACGGCAAGCTGCTGCACAACGTCGCCAACGCGATCCAGGCCACCACCGGGCCCGAGCCGCACCCGGCCAAGGCGCTGCTGGCCGCGCGCGCGGTGGCGGAGGCCCGGGCCGTCTTCGCCGCGGCCCGCATCCAGGTCGTGAGCGACGCGGAGCAGTCCGCCGCGCGGGACGGGAAGATCGTGCCGCCGCCGGGGGTGCGGGGCGGGTCGTCCTGGCAGAGCCTGAGGCGGGGCACGGGCACGGTGGAGGCCGACTACCTCAACGGCGAGATCTCGCTGCTGGGCCGGCTGCACGGGGTGCCGACGCCGGTCAACGACACGCTGCGGCACGCGGCGAACATCTTCGCGCGCGAGGGGCTCCCGCCGGGTGCGATGTCCATCGGGGACCTGACCGTGCTGGCCGACGAGGCGGTGACGCGGCGCTAGCCGGTCCCGTGCCGGTCCCGTGCCGGTCCCGTGCCGGGTGCGGTGCGGTGCGGTGCGTTGCCGGGGGCGCGGGTCCCGTGCCGGGTGCCGTTGCGTGCCGGGGGCGCCGGTCTTGTTCCGGGTGCCGTTCGTTGCCGGGGGCGCGGGTTCCGTGCCGGGTGCGGGGCCGTGGTGGTGCGGGCCGTTGCCGCTGCGCGGAGCCGGTTCCCCACCCCGCCCCTTCCCGAAACCGGGGCTCCGCCCCGGACCCCGCGCCTCAAACGCCGGCGAGGCTGGAGCGAAGGCGAGGCTGGAGCGAAACCGGTGCTCCGCCCGGACCCCGCGCCTCAAACGCCGGCGAGGCTGGAGCGAAACCGGGGCTCCGCCCGGACCCCGTGCCTCAAATGCCGGCGAGGCTGGATTTCGCTGCGCGAACCCAGCCCCCGCCGGAACATCCCGCGCCGCAGGCACATCCCGCGCCACCAGCACATCCGCGCTGCAGGCATATCCCGTGCCGCCGGCACATCCAGCCCCTCCGGCGTTTGAGGAGCGGGGGTCCGGGGGCGGAGCCCCCGAAAGCGTCCGGGCGAAGCCCGGGAAACGGAGAAGGGGCGGGGCGGGGAGAAAGCCCCGCAGGGCAACGGCCCGCACCCGGCAGACGGCCAGCACCGCATCCTGCACGGCACCCATCCTGCACGGCACCGCACCTGGCACGGGACCGGCATGGGACCCGCACCTGGCACGGGACCGGCATGGGACCCGCACCTGGCACGGGACCGGCATGGGACCCGCACCTGGCACGGGACCGGCAACGGCCCGCACCCGGCACCGGACCGGTCAGGCGGAGAGGGCGGCCGGGGCCACGGCGGCACACGCGTCGTGACGGGCGAGGACCAGCGCCGCCAGCTCCGGGGCGGCACCCAGGACGGGTGCCAGGAGGTCCGCTCCGGCGGCGCCCGCCGCGATGCGGTCCGGCAGCCTGCCGGGAGCGATCACGTACGGGGCGACGACGACGCGCCGGACGCCCTCGGCGCGGAGCGCCCGTACGGCCTCTGCCGTGGTCGGCAGGGCCGCGGAGGCGAACGCAGGCCGCACGGCGCACCAACCGGTGAGCCGCCACTCCCGCGCGGTTTCAGCGATCGCTGCGATCGCCTCCGGGTCTGAGGAACCGGCGGACGCGAGGACGACGCCCGTCGTCGCGCGGTCCGCCGGAGAGAGGCCCGCCTCCCACAGCCGCCGTTCGAGCGCGGCGTGCAGCAGGGGGTCGGGGCCCAGGACGTCCGCCACCCGGACCTCCAGTCCCGGCAGCCGGGACGTGGCCTCCGCCAGCACCGCCGGGATGTCGGCCTTCGCGTGGAAGGCGCGGGTGAGCAGGAGCGGGAGGGCGACGACCTCCCGCACCCCCGAGGCGTGCAGCGCGGCGAGCACCCCGGGGACGGACGGCGCGTTGAAGTCCAGGTACGCCGTCTCCACCCGCAGCCCGGGCCGCAGCTCCCGCACGAGCCCGGTGAGGGCGTGCACGGTCGCCGCGTGCCGCGGGTCGCGGCTGCCGTGGGCTATGACCAGCAGCGCCGGGCCGCCGGCAGGGCCGGGCACCGCCGTGCCGCGGGCCGGACCGCCGGCCGGGCCGCGGGCCGGACCGCCGGCCGGACCGCGGGCCGGATCGACCGCCGGACCGCGGGCCGGATCGACCGCCGGACCGCCGGCCGGACCGAGAGCCGGCCCGGGCGCCGGGCGGACCGCGCCGGACGTGGTGGGCAGGATGGAGACGTCGTACACGGCGGGCTCACTTCACCAGCAGGCCGCGGCTGCGCAGCACGTACCGCTCGGCCGGGCTGAAGATCAGCAGGTCGATGGCGATGCCGACGACGAGGATGAGCAGGATGGCCAGGAACACGCCCGGGAGGTCGATGTTGTTGCGGCCGTTCTCCAGCAGCTGGCCGAGGCCGAGGCCCAGGTCGGGCGAGGAGGCGATGATCTCGGCGGCCATCAGCGAGCGCCAGGAGAAGGCCCAGCCCTGCTTCAGGCCCGCCAGGTAGCCCGGCAGCGCGGCCGGCATCACCACGTGCCAGACGCCCTTGAAGCCGGTGGCGCCCAGGGTGCGGCCGGCCCGCAGGAACAGCGGCGGCACCTGGTCCACGCCGGAGACCAGGCCGTTGGCGATGGACGGGACGGCACCCAGCAGGATGACGGTGTACATCATCGCGTCGTTGAGGCCGAACCAGAGGACGGCCGGCGGCACCCAGGCCACCGACGGCAGGGACTGCAGGCCGGACAGGATCGGGCCGATCGCCGCGCGGACGGCCTTGACCCGGGCGACCAGCAGGCCGAGGGGGGTGCCGATGGCCAGCGCGAGCAGGAAGCCCAGCAGACCCCGGGAGACGGAGGTCCAGATGACCTCCAGCAGGGTGCCCTGGAGCCACAGTTCGGACAGGCTGTCCCAGACCGCGGACGGCGCGGGCAGCTTGGTCTCGTCGGTGACCTTCGCCGACACCAGGACCTGCCACACGACCAGGACCAGGGTGACGGCGAGGAGCGGCGGCAGGACCTTCTTGACCAGCACCTCGCGCACGGGCGCGCGGTGGGTCTCGACGGCGTCGAGGGCGTCCAGGCCGGCTTCCAGGCCGGCCAGGTCGTCCGCCTTGGCCGCGGCCTTCTCGGTGGTCTCAGTGCTGGCCATGGCGGCGGATCTCCCCACGCAGGTGTTCAGTGATCTCGACGGACAGCTCCGCGACGGCCGCGTCCTCGATGCGGCGCGGCTGCGGGATGCCCACGGTCCATTCCTTCGCCACGCGGCCGGGCCGCGAGGACAGCAGCACCACGCGCTGCGCGAGCCGGACCGCCTCGCGGACGTTGTGCGTGACGAACAGGACGGAGACGTTGGTCTCCTCCCAGATGCGGGTGAGCTCGCCGTGCAGCACGTCGCGGGTGATGGCGTCCAGGGCCGCGAACGGCTCGTCCATCAGCAGCAGTTCGCTGTCCTGGGCCAGCGCGCGGGCCAGCGCGACGCGCTGGCGCATGCCGCCGGACAGCTCGTGCACGCGCTTGCCGTACGCGCCGCCGAGGCGGACCAGCTCCAGCAGGCGCTCGGCCTCCCCGCGGCGCTCGGCCTTGGCGACCCCGCGCAGCCGCAGGGCCAGCTCGATGTTCTTGCCCGCGGTCAGCCACGGGAAGAGGGCGTGCTCCTGGAACATCAGCGCCGGGCGGCCGCCGGGGGTCTCGATGGACCCCTGGGACGGCCGGTCCAGGCCCGCCACCAGGTTGAGCAGCGTGGACTTGCCGCATCCCGAGGCACCCAGGATGGTGACGAACTCGCCGCGCGCGACATCGAGGCTGATGTCGTCGAGGACGAGCTGCTGTCCGGCCGGGCCGGGGAACGACTTCGAGACGTGCTCGATGCGGGCGGCGTGCGCCGCCGTGTGGGCGGTGCCTTCGGCAGCCTTGGCGAATGTGGTGGCCATGGTCGTCACCTCCTGGGAACGGAAGGGCTTGCGGGCTTACTTGGCGCCGAGTCCGGCGTCGGAGACCTCGGGCTTGCCGGCGGCCTTGAGGACCTTGTTGAGGAGGGTGAGGTCGTAGATGCCGG